>PMZA01000548.1 GCA_003170595.1 Armatimonadota bacterium | reverse complement strand
AAGCCGCGCCCTACAGCAAGCCACGCTCGGACGATCAATCAGATATCGGTCAGCGGCAGACGGATGACGTCGCCGGACTCGCTGGAGCGGACGGCGGCGTCGGCGACTTCGATGGCGGTGAGCCCATCCTCGCCAGGTATGGTCACGGGCTCGTCGTTGGCGATCGCCTGTACGAACTCGCGCATCTCGCGCTTGGTTCCCGGCTCGTAGAGGGACTGGAGGTCGGTGGCGTTGGGCTCGATGACCTCGTCGCCCCTGGTGTGGACGTGGACGGAGCCGAAGCCGGCGAGGTAGATGTCGGCCTCGGTGCAGAGGATCTTCGCGTCGTAGCGCGGCTCGTAGGCGGAGTTGCCGGTGAAGAACTCGACGGGCTTGCCGCCCGGATAGNNGAGAAGCTGGGCGGTGTCGTAGTAGTCGACGTCGTCGAGGAGGAAGCGGCCGGTGAGGGCGTAGACGGACTCGGGCTGGCCGAAGATCTGGTTCATGAAATCGATCTCGTGGACGTGGATCTCGAAGAGGGCGCCCCCGGACTGGGCGGCGCTCATCCGCCAGGCGTCATCGTAGCGGGTGCCATGCCAGCCGCCGGAGAGGCGGGTGATCTGGGCGGCGAAGGGCTCGCCCCAGTCACCCTTCACGATGCCCTCTAGCACCCAGATGAAGGGGACGACGTAGCGGAGGACCTGGCCGACCATGAGTTTGGTGCCGGCCTCGCGGGAGGCGCGGATCATGGCGGCGCCGTCGGCCGCGCTGAGGGCCATGGGCTTTTCAGTGAAAACGTGCTTGCCCGCGCGGGCAGACGCGATGGCCTGGGGCGCGTGGANNCGTGGCGATGATGACCGCGTCGACGTCGTTGCGGACGAGGGCGGCGTCAAGCTCGGTGGCCCAGTCGCAGGCATAATTCTGCGCCACCTGCTGGGCCGCGTCGGCCTGGGCATCGACGGCAAGGACAAGCTCGGCGTCCGGTATGAACTGAAGACTGCTGATGAGGCCACGGCCCATGTTGCCGCAGCCGACGAGTGCAAGACCGACCCTCGACACTAGCGGGTGTCCTCCCGGAGAAGCGGTTCAGGCACGAACGGCTCTAGGCTGGTTCCTGCGGAGGTGGCGGAGGCGCCTCAACGGCGGGCTTTGCGGCCGGGGCCTCGGACACCGGCCTGCGCAGGAGGACGTAGACCATCTGGTCGCCCGAGATGCCCATGCACTCCCAACCGTCGGCCGCCATGGTGTTGATTCGGTCGTTGAGATGGGTGACGGCGGCCGCCGCGCTCTGTAGCACTCGGAATTCCCATTTCTGCAAGGCCTTCACCTCCGGCTGGAAAGCCGATCAGTGGGACTTAGACATCAGCTTGAATACAGTGAGCAGGACCCCGGCGAACAGGACGACCAGGATAAGGATCTTCCACTCCAGGCGCAGCCCACGCTTGCGGCCGCCCTGTTTGCCGTATACATATTTCCGCTCGCGCGGAAGCGTGGTCCCACACTCCGGGCAATGGCGCCTCCCGGCACTCACGACTTCCGCACACTGAGGACATTTCATTTGGGCTACGACGGCGCCAAGGGCTGGCTTACGTTTCATCCAGGCACCGCTCCTTACGTCCATTATACGCGTCCGCCTCGTCACCTGTGAACCGTCGTCGGCCCAGGTCGTGTGTTGCCCACGGGCGCGGGGCAGGGGTAACATGGCGCGGGCTTGCGGGACGGGGTCGGGATTGCCCCAATCCACTGGGTGAGGAAGTGCGCGTCATATGGGTGACAAAGCATCGGAAGGCGCGGTGTTCGAGGTAGCGGCGGGACCCCACGATCGGCGGGGCGCGATCGTGACGGTGGCCTGCCCGGCGTGCGAAGGCGGCGATGACTGTGGATGCGAGTGCGGGTGTGGCTGCGGTTGCGAGACGGGCGCAGCCTGCACGCATGAGCTGTGGGAACTCGACGCCGAAGGTAAAGATGCCAAGCCCGTGGCGTGCCAGTGCATCTGCGAGCCAGGCGGCTGCCGCGTGACCTGGATCGTAGCGGACCTCGCGGCTGGTCAGGCGCGGCGTTATCGGCTGGGGAGCGGCGGGGGCATCGCGGCGGCGGGCGTCGAGGTCAAGTATGCCGAGGGCGAGCAGGCCGACTTCCTGCTGGGCGGCGAGTTGTTCACGAGCTACCTCGTGCGGCCGGATGTTGCGCGACCGTACTGCTGGCCGGTCCTCGGGCCGGGCGGGATCAAGGTCACCAACTGCCCGACGCGGGATCATCCCCACCACAAGTCGATGTACGTGGCGCAGGGCGACGTCAACGGCTGGGATAACTGGTCCGAGATGGAGGGCCACGCGAAGACGGTCAACGAAAGCGTGGCCGTCGTCACGCAGGGGCCGATCGTGGGCGCCATCGAGGCGACCAACGACTGGGTCACCCCCGGCGGCGAGAAGCTTCTGCGCGAGATCACGCGCGTGGCCGTCTACCACGCCGGACCCGATGCGCGGCTGATGGACTGGACGACCACCTGGCGAGCGGATTACCAGGGCATCCACCTCGGCGATACGAAAGAGGCCGGGACGCTCTCGGTCCGCGTCGCCGAGAGCCTGGAGGAGACGTACACCGGCCACATCGTCAACGCTCACGGCGCGAAGGGCGAGGAGGAATGCTGGGGCAAGCGGTCGCCGTGGGTCGACTACTGGGGCACCGCCGAGGGTGAGGTGCTGGGGCTCGCGATCTTCGACCACCCGAACAACCTGCGGCATCCCACCTACTGGCACGTGCGCGGGTACGGGCTGTTCACGGCGAACGAGTGGGGCCTGCATGACTACACGGGCGACTGGAGCAAGCGGGGCGACTTCGACCTGCCGCGCGGGTCGGAACTCGTGTTCAACTTCCGGGTCTACATTCACCGTGGCGATACCGATGAGGGCGAGGTGGCGGCCAGGTACCTGGACTACGCCTTCCCGCCGAAGGTCAAGCTGGTCGAGGGGTAGGAACGTCGCCGCAAGGCGAAGAGGTGAAAGCAGTGAATACCGTAGCAATCGTGATCGCAACACTGGGACTGGGCGGAGTTCTGGGATGGAGCAGCGCCCATGCCATCAAGACCGTAGGCAAGATGCTGGCGATCCTCCTGGGCGTGATCTTCATCCTGCTGCAGGTGGCAGCGTTTTATGGGCTCGCGCAGGTGCACTGGGACAAGGTCGCCCAGCACTACCCGTCGGGCACGGCGATCAAGCATGGCGCCAGCGCGATGTGGAAGATCATGACCTACAACCTGCCCTTCGCGGGCGGGTTCGGAGCCGGGTTCCTCCTGGGCTTGAAGCGGTGATAGATACCCACTCCCACATACTGCCTGGCCTGGATGACGGCGCGATGGTGCCGTCGGTGGCGCTGGACATGGCGCGGATGGCGGCGGCGGACGGCATCAGCACGATCATCGCGACGCCTCACTGGCCGACCTCGGGCGTGCGGTATACCCCGGAGCAGATCGCCGAGCGTGTGGCGACTTTGCAGCAGGCCATCGATGAGGCCGGGATCAAGCTGAGGCTCCTCCCCGGGGCAGAGCTTGCCCTGACGCCGGCGGTCGTGCAGGTGCCGGAGGCCGAGCTGCCCACGCTCGCGGGGACGCGGTACCTGCTCGTCGAGGTGCTCCCCTACTCCGACTGGACGCTGTGCAAGCAGCTCATGTTCGAGCTTCAGGTGCGGGGGTACAAGGTCGTCCTCGCGCATGCCGAGCGGGCGACACCCCTTGTCGAGGAGCCTGAGCGGGCTGAACTGCTGGTCGGGGGCGGGACGATCCTACAGGTGACGGTGGGCGGCCTGCTAGGGCAGATATCGCTGTCGTCGCGGGGGCTGGGCCGGAGGCTGGTGAAGGCCGGGCTGGCGACGATCCTGGCGACGGATGCCCACGACCTGCGCAAGTCGCCGCCGAAGCTGACGCCTGCGCGGAAACTCGTCACGAAGCTTGGCGGGAAGAACGCCTTCGAGGACCTGACGATGCATGGGCCGGCCGCGATCCTGCGGGCTGCAGATGCGGCCTCAGGGAAGTAGGCGCGCCGGGCTCAGTCGCGGCCAGGCCCCCGCCACGCGGAAGCCCTCGGCATAGGCGACCCCGCTGTCGAGGCCCCGCTGCTTGGCCATGCTCTCCATGAACTCCTCGATGTCGATGCCATCGTGATCGCGCAGCCACGTGATCTGGCTCTCGTGGCAGCGGAGCATACGCAGCTTGGTCTCGAAGGTCGCCGAAATGTCCACGAAGAATTGCGGGTCGAAGCCGACGCCGGCGAGCGTGTCCATGTAGTAGAGCGCGGCCATCGACTTCTGCGCCGGGATGTCGGGGAGGATGTGGACCAGCGTCGAGAGGAAGCTGGCGGCGAAGACGAGGTCCGAGCAGGCGCGATGGTCGGGGTGGTAGTCGTCGGGCGAGTGAGTAAGGATCACGCCGGGGTCGGCCCAGCGGATAAGTTCGATGAACTTCTCGCGCGTGGGGCGATCGTGGAAGAGCCACTCGTCCTCCTCGCCGACGAAGCGGATCTGGGCGCCGAGTACCTCGGCCGCGGCCGTCGCCTCGCGCTTGCGTATCTCGCGAAGCTCGGCCGGCGGGATCACTGCGTGGCCGGCGGCGCCGTCGGTGGCGATGCCGAGGAATACCTCGTGACCCTCGGCGGCGTAGCGGGCAAGGGTGCCTGCGCAGAGGATCTCAATGTCATCGGGATGGGCGCCGACTGCAAGGATTCTGAGCTTGGACATCAGAGGTCACCTCGTCTGGAAAAGCAAAGCCGCCACCACTCCACCACTCCGCGGCGGGGAGTAAATCCCCGCCCTACAGCAAGCAAGAGCCCTGCGCTAGTCCACGAGGCCGAGGAGGACGGCGACTTGCTCGCCGTCGGGCACCTCGAAGACCACGATGTACGCGTCCACGCGCGTGGCGTTCGGGAGTAGCTCCCAGCGCGCGGCGTCGGTGAGTTCGGTGAACTCGATCTCGACGCGGAGCGGTGCGTCGAAGGCAAAGGGCTTCGCCTTGCCCACGTTGGCCAGGCCCTCCCGCACGGCCTCGGCGATCTTCTCGCGCGCCTGAGCGGGCGGAAGCATGCGCGCGCTCTCGCGGCCGAGGGCCCACTTCGTCGCAGCCGTCGAGACCCAGGGCATCAGGTCGCGGGCCTCGCGGCAGGCAGCTTCATCGCCGCTCATCGCGACGACCGGGACGCCGTAGTGGCCGGCGTGGGTGGCGCTGACGCCGATCTCTCCGAGGAGGACCCCGTTGATGCGGACGTTGCGGATCGCGCGGGTCATCGTGTGGCACATGAGGCCGTCGGCGGTACCGGCGCGGGCGTGGTAACCGGCGAGGACGACGGCGCCGAAGCTGCCGTCGATGCCGCTGCACATGCGAGCCGGCGAGGCCCAGCCGCTGATGAGCTGGGCGCGCGAGTCGAGCTTGGTGGCGAGGAGGTTCTGCGCCGAGCCGTGGGCGTCGCGGACACAGACGGCATCGGCGCCGGAGTCGAAGGCGGCGGCGATGACAGCGTTGACGTCGGCGGTCATCAGTTCGCGGCCCTCGAAGTAGTTGGGGTTCTTATCGCTGCCGGCGAACCAACTCGGTACGCCGCTGATGCCTTCCATGTCGCAGGTGACGAAGACCTTCATGGTTGTGCCTCCCAGGCAAAGCGCGGCGGGCATAAATGCCCGCCCTACAGAAAGACCAAGACGCCAGGCTGATTCGTGAGGAAGGGAGCAAGTCCTGCCGAGGGAAGTACGCGGCATGACCAGGAAAACGGGCCTCCTCATCATCGTTGCGGCGTTCGCGTGTCAGATCGTGCTCGCGCAGAAGACGGTGCAGTTCGGCAACAAGTGGATCAGCCGAAGCTTCGCCTACGGGCCCGGATGGAAGACGGTGCAGTTGGGGACGGCTAAGGTCGAGAGCGATGAGCTGTCGATCACGCTTCAGGATGGGCGGACCATCAGCGGCGCGGAGTGGCACATCGTCGGCGATCCCAAACAGACGAACGCGGGCGGGGAGCGGACGCTCACCGTGCGGCTGACTTCTGACAAGGCGCCCGGCCTCGTGGCGACGGTTACCTATCGCGTGCAGGCCGACGAGGCGTGGATGCGGAAGGACGTCGTCCTCACCGGGCCGGCCGACCTCGTCGTCACGCAGGTTGACCTCGAGCCGATGACCGTGCGGCCGGTGCCGGCGGATCATGGCGGCGAGGGGATGCCTCTGCTCATCGATGGGCATACGTGGTTTGGCGTCGAGTACCCGGCGAGCCAGAACGCGATCAAGGCTGGGCGCATCTCGCTCGTCCACTACCCGGGCAGGGCCCTCGGGGCGGATGGGCTCAAGCTGAAGACGGCTGTGTGGGGCGTGGCGAAGCCGGGGCAGACTGTGCAGTCGACCTTCGAGGATTACCTCGCCACCATCGCCATCCCGCCGCGCGATTTCACGCACTACAACTCATGGTACGACTTGCAGCAGGCAGAGCTGACCCCCAAGCGGCTCCTCGACACGTACGCGGCGTTCAAGCAGAAGCTCCTCGATCCCTACGGCGTGAAGATGGCGGCCATGGTCATCGACGACGGCTGGCAGGATCATCAGAGCATCTGGCAGCCGCGGAAGGATATCTATCCCGAGGGCTTCGGACCTCTCGCGAAGGCGCTCGAGGCGGGGGGTACGAAGCTCGGACTGTGGATGCCCTTTAGCGGCGTCAACCTCGACGTCGGCTGGGGCGTGAAGCAAGGCTACGAGAAGTCGGACGCCGGCGACTTCTACTGCCTCGGCGGGGCGAAGTTCTACGCGGCGATGAAGCAGGCGACCGCCGATCGCATCCGCGAAGGCAACCTCGCGTACTACAAGCACGACTTCAACGAACTCGCCTGCGCGGCGGCCGGGCATGAACACCTGCCCGACGCCCAGCACGGGCATGAGATGAATGTCGACCGCACCATCGATCTGCTCAACTACGAGCGGCAGGTGCAGCCGAAGATCTTCCTCAACGTGACGTCGGGGATGTGGTTCAGCCCGTGGTGGCTCATGAGCGCCGATGCGATCTGGGGCGACTTCCCCGGCGACACCGGCTACGAGACCTCGTGGCCGCAGCTCACCCCGCGCGAGTGGGACATGAGCTTCCGCGACGCCCACCTATTTCGCATGTACCGCCAGCGGCCGAACAACCTCTTCCCTCTTTCGCGGCTCATGACCCACGGCATCACGCAGGGGCGCTACAACATGCTCGGCGGCGAGAACGAGCCGCTGCGCGAATGGTCGGACAACGTGATGATGTACTTCGGGCGCGGGGTGCAGATGAAGGAGCTATACCTGAGCCCCGAGCGGATGCGCGAGGACATGTGGAAGCCGGTGGGCCTGCACCTGCGATGGGCGCAGGCGAGGCAGGCGCTGCTGGCGCGGACGGTCATGGTCGGCGGCGACGTGCGGAAAGGCGAGCCGTATGGGTACACCCACTGGCGAGGCGATGAGGGCGTGTGGCTGCTGAGGAATCCGGGGCTGGATGAGGCGACGATTGAGGTGCCCATCGACCAGACGTCGGGATACAGAGGCGCGGCGAAGATGCTCTACGCGGCAGTGACGTATCCCTACGTCGATGCGCTGGCGCGGCCTATCGCGACCGGGCGCAAGTATGAAGTGAGCCTGCCTCCGCGAAGCGTGGTGGTGGTCGAAGTCGGGATGAAGCCCTGGGGCAAGGCGGTCGCGGAGCCGCAGTTCGATGTGCGGGCGAAGCAGGACGTCGCCATGAACGACAACGCCCTGCGAGCGAACCTGATGATCGACGTGAAGGCCGGGCAGACTCGTGACGCGCGGCTGTACTTCGTCATGCGCGGAGGGGCGGCGGGCCAGTACAAGATCAGCGGGGCGGGCCTCGGGACGCAGCGCGTGGCTAACGGCAACGGGTGGCAGATGGTGGCCGTGGATATCGCGGACCTGCCCTCGCACCTGGAGGCGACCGTCGAGCTGCCCAAGGGCAACGCGCGGGCGTTCTCGCGGCCGGGGCACGTCGAGGCGTGGATCATGTGCGACGTGGCGGCGGCGAAGGCGAAGCTGGACGTGGCGGTGAAAGATGAGCCGTGGGCCGTCGCGGATGGTTGGCGGCGGCGATCGGCGAAGGTGCTCGACTACTCGCTGCAATCGCAGAACGCTGTGGCCGGCGTGACGAATGAGCAGATCGCCGGGGCGACGGAGGCGGCGCTGCATATCGAGGTCTTCGGCGTCGAGGGCGGGCAGTATGCGGACAAGTCGATCCTCCTCAACGGCACGCGGATCGCGCAGATACCGATCAACAACGGCGGTATGATCGACGAGTGGGAAGAGAAGGTCGTGCCGCTATCGGCAGAGCAGATCAAGCTTCTGCGGCGCGAGAACGCGGTGGTGCTCACGAACGATCCGGGCGACTGCTACAAGGTCAGGAACGTCGCGCTCGCGGTGAAGCTCGCGGACGGGCGATGGGTCGAGAGCGAATGGAACCAGGACGTGTGGAGCAGCGTGGATGGGTGGGCGTATAGCGAGGGGAAGGCGTTTGGGGGGGCGAAGTCGCCGGAGATAAGGGTGAAGTTCAAGTGACCAAGAGCGCGGCGGGGCGTAAAGCCCCGCCCTACAGCAAGCTAAAGGCGCAAGGCGAAGGCATCCGAGGTCGAAGGGTTGTAACGCAGCCACCCCAGATCCTTCGCGGGACGGTCTGTCCGTGGGCGTCAAGCTGTGCGCTTCCTTCGACAGGCTCAGGACAGGCAGGATGACGGATGAAGACGGAAAGCAAAGGCGCGGCGCGGGGTAAACCCGCGNNAAACCCGCGCCCTACAGCAAGCAGAAAGGCAAAGACAAGCGGGGGCCGGAAGACGGCCCCCGCTTTGCTTGCGGTGAGGATCGGGCGCAGAACTACTTGATGGTGACTTCTTTGCCCGACTTGCCGGACGCGTAGATCGCATCGAGGATCTTCTGCGTCTTGAGGGCCTGCTCGCCAGGTACAGGCGAGGGCTTGCCGGTCTTGACGGCCTCGATGAAGAGGCGGACTTCCTCCGCGTGGGAGGCGATCCCGTTGTAGGGGTTCTCCTGGATCGTGACGTTGGTGAGGGCGCCGAACTCCTCGCGGACGAGCGTCAGCGGGTAGAGGGTCAGGCCGCCCTTATCGCCGCAGACGGTGACGTTGGCGCGACCGCCGGGGATGTTCAGGGCCCAGCTCGCCTGGAGGACGATGGTGATGCCACCCTCGCAGTGGATGAGCGCGGAGGCGAAGTCCTCGGGGACGGTGTACTTCTTGGGGTCATGCTTCATGACGCTGGGCTTGTCGGCGATCTTCAGATAGGCGCCCGCGCTGACGGCGAGAGGCTTGGGGAAGCCCATGCAGTGCAGCGTGAAGTCGAGGACGTGGACGCCGATGTCGTAGATCGGGCCGCCGGCGCTGGCATCCTTGTTGATGAAGAGACCCCACGCGGGCACGCCGCGGGGGCGGAGCATGACGGCCTCGCCCCAGTAGACCTTGCCCAGGGCGCCCGAGTCGGCCATGGCCTTCATGAGGAGGCTCTCCGGCTGGAAGCGCATGCTCTGGGCGACCATGAGGAGCTTCTTGGTCTTCTGGCCGGCGGCGATCATCTGCTCGGCGTATTTGGCGTTGACGGTCATCGGCTTCTCGACGATGACGTTGACGCCCGCCTCGAGGCCGGCGATGGTCGGGCCGGCATGGAAGGTGTTGGGGGTGCAGACGTCCACCATGTCGAGTTCGAGCTTGCCGTCGGCGACGGCCTTGAACATCTTCTTGTAGTCGGTGAACTGGCGCTCGGGCGGGATCTCGACGCCGTAGTTGGCCTTCATCTCGGCGACGAAGCCCTGCACTGCAGCGGGGACTACGTCGCAGACGGCCCACATCTCGCAGTCGGGCGATGCCATCCAACCGGGCAGATGCGCGCGGAAAATGCCTCCGGCTCCAACCACGCCAACCTTGAACTTCTTAGCCATGGTACTGTCCTCCCTCAAGATCTCAGATCAACGCCGACCTACGCCGGCGCAACTTTCGCCCAAGTGGCGGGCGATTATTCCACAAAGCGAAGGCTTGTCCTGCAAGGGCGAAAAGGCCAGAGCGAAAGCAAAGGCCGGCGGGGATGAATCCCCGCCCTACAGCAAGCAAGGACCAGACCTACCGCTAACCGGCGGGCTTGAGGCTCACGTAGTCGATGCCCATCAGGAAGCCCTGCGAGTCGTGGTTGTGGTCGACGGCCTGGAAGCGGATCGTGTGGAGGCCGGCGGTGAGATGGAAGCGGCCGAGGTTGAGCGGCTGCGTCTGGAGGACGGCCGTCGTGAAGGTGTCGATGGGCGCGCCGAGAGCTTTGCCGTCGAGGAAGGGCTGGACGATCGCGTAGTCCCACGACGTGGTCAGGCGAGTGACGATGTCGAAGTCGCCCTCGGTCGGGATGTGGATGCCGAGATCGATGTAGCCGCCCTGCCAGCACGGGTTGATCCAGAGGTGGTGATTGCCGATCCAGTTCGGCCCGAGGACCTGGATCGAGTAGCCGCAACCCTCGGTCTTGAGGATCTCCGCCCAGATGCCCTCAGCCGTGCCGGGGCCGAGGATCTTCGGCTCGAAGCGGAAGAAGTCGATCCCGACGTGATAGCCGGCGGAGGCCGGGTTCTTGCCCACCACGCGGATCTCGACCTCGTTGGGGCCGGAAGGAATGGGGCCGAGCGGGACAACGCGGCCGGGGTGCGTATCGGGCGCGTAGCAGTCGAAGGCGGCGCCGATGGGCTTGCCCGCGATGAAGGCCTGCATGATGCCTGCGCCCGGGCCGTTCATCACGCGGGCTCCGAGGATGAAGGCGCCGCCACCCTCGCCGTTGATCTGGAGGACCATGCCCTGACCCTCGGCAGTCGCATGCCATTCGAGGACGCGGCCGGCGCTGACGCCGTGCCAGATCGGGCCGGGCTTGGGCATCTCGGCGCCGTTCGTGGTGCGGAGAGCGACGAAGTTCTCGGCTTCGATCACGCCGGGTTCAGCCGGTGCGCCGACGAACTTCATCGCATCGAAGATGGCGTGGCCCGCGGTAAGAGCGATGACCTTCGCTTTGTGGTCGCCCTTCTTCAGCGAGATGCCGCTGAGTTCCTCGACGCTCTTGGCCGGGCGACTCTCGATGGCGAGCTTCTGGCCATCGATCTCAAGCCCGAGGTCGGCGAGACCGGCTTCGGGCGCGGTGAGGAGCTGCGGGAAGTAGACCGTCGCGTCGGGCGCGGTGATCGGGAACTCGGCGAGGACCTGATCGGCCTTCACGTTGCCGAAGTCCACGGCGCGCTCCATGTTGAACTCGTAGGGGCGGGTGGCATCGTCGACGATCTTGCCCTTGCCCGCGGCGACCTCGGCGGCGAGAAGGTCCTCGGCCTCATAGGTGTCGAGGACGTCGAGGCCGTAGGTATGCAGATCGGCTGCGGTGAGTTCATGGAAGCGGTCGGCCCGCCACTTCTGCACAGAGGGCTTCTGGCCGACTACGGTGCCGCCGATGTACTTGGCATCGACGAGGCGCTTGAGCGGCGGGACGGCCTCGGCCTGGTACCAGTAGGCGCAGGAGCTGTACTCGTTGCCATACTTCCCTTCCTGCGGATAGTCCTCGATGGTCATGCGGAACTTGTCGGTGAAGGGGATGTGGTCCATGAAGTGCCAGCGGTAAGGGCAGGTGCGCGGGCCCTGATCGTAGCTGCAACCGAAGCTTGGCTCGGGCAGGTAGCGGATGCCCCAAGCGTCGCCGTAGTAGTCCTCGGTGCCGGTGCCGATCCAGGGCGGGAACTGATCGTTGTCGACCCAGACCTTCTCGTCGCCCTCACCGAACCAGCCGGGCGAGGGATGATCGACCTGAAGCGTGTCGCCGACGAAGGTGCCCCTGCCGGCCGTCTCGACGAAGGGGAAGTCGAAGGTTTTGCAGTGCGATTCGCGGCGCCAGCGGGCGTAGAAGTAGAGCGCATCGGCGGGGAGGTCGGGACAGGGCGCCCACTTGACCTCGAAGGTGACCTCGGCGGGGACGGCGAGGTGGCTGATAAGCTCGAGGTGGCCGCTGCGTCGGAAGGGCATCGGGTAGTAGAAGTAGCACTGGCCCTTCTGGCAGCCGGCGATGAGCGAGCCGTACTCGGGCGTGTACCAGTCGAAGCCGAAGAAGGGGCCGAGCGGTGTCTCCACCTCGGGCCAGGTCGAGCCGTCCCACGCGCCCTTGAGGACGATCTTGCGCCAGAAGTAGCGCTGGGGACATTTCACCGTGGCGCGGAGGCCGCGGATTTCGGCGGGGCCGGCGAGGTCGGCGAGGTCGACGGTCTGGCCGGGTTTGAGGGTGAAGGTGCGCGTCTCGACCTTGGTGTTGGCGAGGCGAGGCTTGGGATCGCGACCGGGCGTGCCCCAGGCGTCGGCGGCTTCACTGAGGGCGACGCGCTCGTCGGATGTAAGCGGCAGGCGGAAGGTCGGCACGGTCCAGTCCTTCGGGAAGAGGAGGTAGTCGAAGTGATAGTACTGGCCCCAGGCGCGGTCGGCGGTGATCTTGATGTGCCTGGCGAAGGGGATGGGGAGATAGCAGTCCGAGGATGAGTCCGGGCCGCCGCGCTTCCAGATGATCGGGCGCGGGAGGGGCGGCTGATTGCCGAGGAAAAGTTCGTTGAAGTCCCAGTCGTAGGAGGGCGTCGTGGCTCCGTCGAGATAGATGCGGATGTGGCCCTTGGGGTTGGCCGACCAGGTGCGCTGGATGACGCCGGGGCCGTCGATGTCCATCATCACGGCCTCACCGTTGGGCTCGACGCGAAGGTACTGGCCGGCGTCGCCGTTGGAGCCCCACGCATTGACCTCGTTGCGATCCCAGCTAGAGAACTGGCCGGCGGTAATGCCGGTCTGCGGGAGGGTGAGGCGGTCGAGGTCGGTGAGTTGGTGGAGGAGGTCGATGTAGGTGAGAGTCTTGGCGCAGGCGAGGGACGGCACAAGCACGACAAGCGCTGCAAGGATGATCAGACGGGAACGCATGGGTCAATCCCCCCTTATTGACGAGGAAAGCGAAAGGCAAAGGCTAAGGCAAGGCCCCGCGGACGAGCGGTGGTAACGCGGCCACCCCAGATCCTTCTGCGACGCTGCGCGTCGCTTCGCTCGATGAGTCCGCCCATGGACGTTGGGCAGTGCGCTCAGGATGACGGCGCGTTGCGGTATCAGTCGTCGGGAAGTTCGCCGTCGGGATCGGAGCGGCGC
>PMZA01000108.1 GCA_003170595.1 Armatimonadota bacterium | reverse complement strand
CAGCCCCACGATCAGCATCGCCCCCCCGTCTGTCATCCTGAGCGAGCAGCTCTCCTTGCTGCGAGCGAAGGATCTCCTTCTTGGTCGATCTCCCGGCGACCCGTTGCGAGGCCCCATCTGACAAGAGGAGATCCTTCGTCAGCAACACAAACCGTTGCCTCCGGCGATGCTGTGCATCGCAAGGATGACAACGAAAGGAGAAGTCAAAGGCCGGCGGGGCGTGAAGCCCCGCCCTACAGCAAGCTAACGCGGATGGAGCGAAGGCGCTTAGTGCCCGCCCACGAGCCCGGCGATGAGAAGGCCCAGCCCCACGATCAGCATCGCCCACGCCCAGACCTTCTTGGCTGCCCACAGCCAGCACGTGTTCAGCTTGCCGTCCTCGGTGCGGATCTGGTAGGCCTCCAGGATTGGCCTCACCGGCCGCCGGTACCAGCCGTTGACCTCGACCGTCTGCCCGATGAAGCCCTCCGCCCTGAATAGACCGAAGAGCCAGGTGAGGATCCACAGCGGCTGGTTGTAGAGCACTACCATGAACCCGGTGTCATCCTCGACCACAAGGTCCTTCGACCAGTAGAGGCCCGGGATGCCACGGCCGATGATCTTGCCGCGCAT
The DNA here is from genome assembly GCA_003170595.1 of Armatimonadota bacterium. Classification (GTDB taxonomy): domain Bacteria; phylum Armatimonadota; class Zipacnadia; order Zipacnadales; family FEN-943; genus FEN-943. The sequence continues at coordinate 22,927 of PMZA01000108.1, read as the reverse complement.
CGTCACCGGGATGCAGCGGACGACCGAGACCTTGACCTGGGTGACAAGATCGGTCACTTGCGCGTCCGGGAAGGCCCGCGAGGGGTAGGAGAAGCGCAGCCGCACCAGCAGGCCGAGCCCGTAGCCAAGCATGGCGCAGCCGAAGGCCGGCAGAGTGGAGACGTGGCTCGCCGTGGCCCCGCCGCCATACGAGATCCCCAGTCCGACGAAGAGGCCGGCCAGGAGGCCGAGCAGGGGCAGGCACATCACGAGCACGTCGGTGAGGAACTCGTCCCAGTAGCTCTCCGGCGCATGGGCGGGGATTTCGAAAAGCTCGGGCTGGCCGATGAAAGCGGCGAACTTGCCCAGGGCGCGGATGCGCTTGGCCGGCAAGGGATGGCTCGACGATAGCTCGTAGATGCGGGCCCAGGGGTTCCACAGGTCCCACTCCATCGCCTTCACCATGACGCCGGGGTCGGCGGCTTGCGCCGCGGACGACTGCGACCCTGCCGCCGCCAGCGCGAGATTCGCAGCCGACTTGGGGTCGAAGATGCCCATCGCCCGCAGGCCGTGCATGGGGCTGAGCTGCTCCTGCTGTTTGGCCTTGGCCGCGGCCTTCGCATCTGCCTTGGCGTCGCCAGTGAGGGGCACACCGGAAGCGCCGCCGGACTTGGCGAGGCCGTAGGCTATCTTGACCAGGGCCGTGCTGAGGGCGTTGGGCTTCATCGTCTGCTCGGCCGAGTAGCGGTCGGCGTAGTACTCGCGCAGGCGCGAGAGGGCGAGGGTCAGGTACTCGGCGATGAAGTAGGCGATCAGCGCGCCGAGGGCGACAGCGGCGGCTCCGCCAGCACTCTTGCCGCGACCACGGGCGCCGGTGCGGCCGAAGATGTAGATGTAGTAGAGGCACAAAACGATGGTCGAGGCGATGGTCATGACCACAAAATCCCAGTGGACGATGTGGCCGAACTCGTGGCCGACGACGGCCGTGACCTCGTCCTCGTCGCACATGTCGAGGATGCCGCGGGTGATCACGATGCGGGCGTCGCCGGGGTAGTGGCCATAGGTGAAGGCGTTGGGATTGCCGTCCTCGATGATGCCAAAGCGCGGGACCTTGATCCTGTGCGCGACGGCGCGGTCGCCGAGGAACTTGGCGATGTAGGGCGGGATCTCGGACTCCTCGACCCAGCGGATCTTGAAGCATAGGCCGATGATCCAGGGGCCGAGCCAGTAGTTCAGCCCGCACAGCACGACGGCCACGATGAGGGCGATGTACACCGGCGCGTGGACGAAGTAGAGGGCAGCGGCCGCCACCGCGAAGAATAAGCCGAAGAGAATCCCCAACACGATGGTGGACCGTAGAACGAGCCCGAACATGCCTCTTTTCCCCCTCGCGTGCGCTCAAGGCGATAACCGGCCGCATTATACACTGCCGCCGACGGGTGAGGCAGGGCGGCAGAAGGCCTGAGGGACCAAGGCCCACCACCCGCCACAGCCGCAGGCTAAAGCCTGCGACTACTGTTCTTCGATGCTCTGCAGTCACCCGGCGTTACCCTTCTGCTGTCGATCAGCTCATCGAAGCCTGAAAAGGCATCGTCCCGTGGGAGTAGTCGCACCCTTCAGGGTGCGGCTGTGGGTGCGCGGTGGGCCTTTGCCTTCAGCCTTGATGCGGCGGCAGGGAGGGTCGGGCGCATGCGCCGGGAATAGGGGCAGCGAGCCATGGTATTCACACGCGCGGGACTAGTTGCACTGATGCTCGGGCCGGTGCTGGCCGTCGGCGCCCTCTGGCGCGACGACCTGCTGGCGATAGGCCTCGCGTGGACGGCGGCCGTGGCGGTCCTTGCGCTGGTCGATGCGCTAGTGATGCGGGCGACGACGACGCTGGAGGTCGAGCGCCACTTCGAGGACCCGCTATCGCTCAATGCGCGCAATGCGATGAGCCTGACCGTCCTCAACCGCTCGCGGCTGGGCGTGAACCTCGAACTGCTCGACGACCTGCCCGATGCTCTGCGACCGCAGGGCAATCGTGGGAAGCTCGTCGTGGCGGCGCACAACCGCGGGACGTTCTCGTTCACCGTGCGGCCGGGCCAGCGAGGGAAGTTCGCCCTGGGCGATGTCTTCGTGCGGGGACTGGCGATGCTGAGGCTGTCGCGATGGCAGCGACGATATCGCCTTGGCGGCGAGGCAAGGGTGTACCCCAACCTGACGGACCTGCGGCACTGGGACTACCTCGCCCAGGCACGTCGCTTGCAGGAAGCCGGCTATCGTCCGCTGCGACGCCCGGGTGAAGGGCGGGAGTTCGAGTCCCTGCGCGACTACGTCACGGACGATGACTTTCGCGACATCGACTGGAAGGCGACGGCGCGGCGGTCCAAGCCCATCACGCGCCAATACGAGGCCGAGCGCAGCCAGAACCTCATCATCCTCATCGACTGCGGGCGGATGATGGCCGCTGAGACCGAGGGGATGACCAAGCTCGATCACGCGGTCAACGCGGCGCTGATGATGGCGCATGTCGCGACGGCGATGGACGACGCCGTCGGATGGATCGCCTTCGCCGAGCGAATCCTGAGGATGCGTCCGCCGCGGAAGGCGAAGGACCAGGTGGCGCGGCTGGCGGATGATCTCTACGAGCTTCAGGTTGAACTCGTCGAGCCGAACTACGTGGCGGCCTTCGCGCCGCTGAAGTCGCGGATGCGCAAGCGGGCGCTGGTGGCCGTCTTCACCGATATCGTCGACCTCGAGTCCAGCGAGCGGCTGGTGGCGTACTCGGCGTCGCTCTTTCCGCAGCACCTGCCGCTACTCATCGCCATCCGCGATGCGGAACTCGAGAGCCTGTCGATGGCTGCACCGGGGCGGGTGGACGATGTGTATGCGGCTGCGGTGGCGACGCGACTATTGGAGCGAAGGTCGCTGGCGCTGGCGGCGATGAGGCGACGTGGGGCATTGGTGCTGGACGTGGCGCCGCATGAGATCACGACGCGCGCGGTGAACCAGTATTTGGCGGTGAAGGCGGCGGGTAGGCTATAGAGGTGCAGCCCGGCAGGACCTGAGCACAGTGGGTGTACATGTGGGACCGGCGGGCGGTGGGCCACGAGTAGAGAGGAGACCGCATCCAGATGAAAAAAGCCATGGCCGCTGGCGGGCGGAAGCGCGCGGTCCTGGTATGCGCCCTGGTGATGGTCGGAGTGGGTCTGTGGCTCGGCTGGGGAGCCTGGGTCCGGCAGCCCCGCTGGGTGAGGGACGCCGTGGTTTCTACCGGGCTTCTCCGCCTGGTACCCCCTGACGCATGGTCGCTCTATCTGCGGGATCCAGACCTCAGCAGGATCGGAAGGATCTTGGACCTTATGGAGCGAGACGGCATCCCCGATGCCGCAGCGCCAGAGGTGCTACGACTTGTGCGGGGAGAGGCCGGCGTCGGGCTGCAATGGGCCGCCCTCGAGACCGTGGGCTCTGCGGTGGTCGATCGTAATCCGGCGTGGGCGCACACGCTGCCCTTGGGTCGTGTGCTCACCGATCTGGCGGTACAGACCGAGGATCAGCAGATCCAGGAGGCGGCGGCGCTGGACTTGAGTGCCGTGAGCCACCTTAGGCCGCCGGTGCTCGGGCCGGAGGACCTGAGGCGCATCGCGCCCCTGGTGAGGTCGTCGGACCGGGCCGTAAGCGGCGATATCGAGGAAGCGCTGAAGAACGCCACGCACTGATGCCTCCCAAGGATCTACCCCGAAGGGCTGGTGGACGGTTGAACGTGTTGTGCCCCCTGTGGTAGAGTAGTCGTCCGCGGAGAGGTGCCCGAGTGGCCGAAGGGGCCCGCCTGCTAAGCGGGTAGGGGGTTAACGCTCCCTCGCGGGTTCAAATCCCGCCCTCTCCGCCAGCAGCAAACCGTTGGCTTCCTATCGAATAGGATCGGTGCGTTCGTAGCTTCGCTACGAACTAGCAAGTATTCGGTGCGTCCGTAGCTCAGCTGGATAGAGCGTCGGTCTCCGGAACCGAAGGTCGCGCGTTCGAGTCGCGCCGGGCGTACCATTTTCTCTGCCTTGAGGCGCGGCGGTTCTCGCGTTCAGTGACATACATTTCGGTGCGTCCGTAGCTGAGCTACGGACGAGCGAACAAGGTAAAGTAGGTCCGCTGCGAAGCTGCGGACTAGAAAAGCATTCGGTGCGTCCGTAGCTCAGCTGGATAGAGCGCTGGCCTGCGGAGCCAGAGGCCGCGCGTTCGAATCGCGCCGGGCGTACCATATTTCCCTTGCAGTGCCTGACGGGGCAGTCACCCCGAAGGAAGGACCGCGCCCCGGTAGCTCAGGGGATAGAGCATCCGCCTCCTAAGCGGAGGGTCGGCGGTTCGACTCCGCCCCGGGGCGCCAGGCTTTTTCGGATGACGGAGGGGTGGCCGAGCGGTTGAAGGCGCACGACTCGAAATCGTGTGGGGGCGGTTACCCCGTCTCTCGAGGGTTCGAATCCCTCCCCCTCCGCCAGTATTACTTCCCGCGCACCAAAGTTGAAAAGCCTTGAAGCAGTTCTCCCTTGCTCGGAGGGGTGGCCGAGAGGTCTAAGGCGCACGCCTGGAGAGCGTGTGGACCCGCAAGGGTCTCGTGGGTTCGAATCCCACCCCCTCCGCCATAGCTCCCGGAAGCTGCAGAGAGCAGCGTCTGCGCTATTCCTCGGCAGTGATGTAAGGCTTCAGCCGCCCCAGCATTTCCTCGTCAAGCTCGGCTTCCACGAAGACGTAGTCCGGCCGGTAGTCCTCGTTCAGCACATGCCCTCGCGCGCGCACGGATTGCAGCACGTCGAGCTTGCTGTAGGGCAGGTGCATCGTCGCCGGAGTGAGGCGCTTCGATAGCGCCTCCGTCACCGCCATCTTCAACTCCTCGAGGTTGTAGCCGGTGAGCGCCGAGATGGGCAACGCCTCGGGCAGGCTGACGAGGAGATGGTGGGCCTCCGGATCATCCTCAGCGACGTCCCACTTATTCAGCGCGACGACGGCAGGGATCTTGTCGGCGCCGATCTCCGCGAGGACCTTGATCACCGCCTCGAACTGCGCCTCGGCATAGCGGTCAGCCGCGTCCACCACGTGGATCAGGAGGTCGGCCTGCGTGACTTCCTCCAAGGTCGCGCGGAAGGCAGCGACCAGGCTGTGGGGCAGGTCCTGGATGAAGCCGACGGTGTCGCTGAGGAGGACCGCGAAGTTGTCGGCCATGCGGACGCGGCGAACGGTCGGGTCGAGAGTCTCGAAGAGGCGGTCGTTGACGCTGGCCTCCTCCGAGCCCGCAAGGGCGTTGAGGAGGGTCGACTTGCCTGCGTTGGTATAGCCCACGAGGGCGATCACCGGCACGCCCGCCTTCCGACGCGCGGCCCGCTCGGTGTTGCGACGGGTGGCGATCTCGGCAAGCTCGGCGCGGAGCAGGCGGAGGTGGCGCTCGACGTGGCGGCGGTCAGTCGCAAGCTGGGGCTCACCGGGGCCACGCGTGCCGGCGCCTCCAGCGCTTCCGCCGCTTCCGCCGCCGATGCGCGACATCATCTTACCGCGGCCCGTGAGGCGAGGAAGCTCGTAGCTGAGGCGGGCGAGTTCCACCTGCAGCTTGCCCTCCCGCGTGTGGGCGTGCGAGCCGAAGATGTCGAGGATGATCTCGGTGCGGTCGAGGATCTTGCACTCGAGAACGTTGACGAGGTTGCGCTGCTGGGTGGGCGAGAGTTCGTTGTTGAAGATGACCAGGTCGGCGCCGTGGCGGAGGACCTCGGCGCGAAGCTCCTCGAGCTTGCCCTTGCCGACGTAGGTGCCCTGGTGAGGCTTGCGCCGCACCTGCGTGACGACACCCACCGCCGACACGCCGGCGGTCTCGGCGAGGAGCATTAGTTCGCGCATGGACCGCAGACCCGCGCCCTGCAAATGCTCGGTGCCGACCAGGACCGCCTTCTCAGGCTCCGCGGTCGGCTCAACAGCTTCGAGGTAGAAATCGTCGCCTATGGCTTCACCAACTCTCTCGCCGGGGCGAAGGTGCGGCTCCCGGACGATGCAATTCTACCACTTCGCGCGAAGGCGGAAGGCAAAGCAAAGGCCCACCACGCATCCACCTCCGCACCTTGAAAGGTGCGACTACGGTTCTTCGATACTTTGTGGTCGGTGAGGGTCTGCCGTTCTGCGATCCCATGCTGCGGCGGAACAGCGAAGGCACACCGCGTCGCAGCGATAGTCGCACCCTTTAGGGTGCGGCTGTGGCAAGGTGGTGGGCCTTTCACGAACTGCGCGGCGGGGAGTAAATCGGAGACCGCGAAGCGGTCTCACGCCCTACAGCAAGCAGAAAGGCGAAAGGCGGAAAGACGAAGGTGGCAGGAAGGGGTCGGGCGTGGCGTGGGGAACAGCGTGTTAACCCAGCGGTCGGAGGTCCCCGTCATGCATCGTTTCGCGATCGTCGGCGCACGCCGCGGCAGTGGGTACGGCCCGATCCTCAACGCTCGCCCCGATTGTCAGTTGGTCTGCATCTGCGACCTCAACCTCGCCACCGCCGCCGCCCTCGCCGATAGCCTCGGCGTCGAGCGACGAGTCACCAGCTACGACGCGGTCCTCGAAGCCAATGACATCGACACGATCGTGATCGCCACTCCGCCATCGCTGCATGTGCCGATGTCGGTGGCCGCGCTGAAGGCGGGCAAGCACGTGCTCAGCGAAGTGCCGGCGTTGTGGAAGATGGAGGACGCGGAGGCGCTGGTCCAGGCGGCCGCGGCGTCAAAGGCGCAGTACATGATGGCCGAAAACATGGCGTACTTCGGCTGGGTGCAGACCTTCGAGTCGCTCGTGCGCCAGGGGTTCATCGGCGAGCCGATCTACGCCGAGTGCGAGTACGTCCACCATGTGCCGTCGCTGATGGTCGAGGAAATCGACGGAGAGATGAGGCCGACGTGGCGAGCGCAGCTCGGCCCGGCGCAGTACTGCACCCACGACCTCGGCCCCATCCTCGGCATGTTCGACGACCGCGTCGACACCGTCGTCGGGATGAGCACGGGCTGCGTAATGCGCCCTGATCTGGGCACGACCGACGGCGAGGTCATCCTCTGCAAGACGGTGAAGGGGCGGGTCATTAAGTTCCTCGGCTCGTTCCTCAATCGCCGCGAACCGGCGCTGCATTACTTCTCGCTGTACGGGACGAAGGGCGTTCTCGAGACGCCACGCATCCCGCAGGAGACGTACAAGATGTGCAGCGACACAATCCCCAATCTGCATGGAATGGCGACGCTACCGCTGGACGAAAACCATCCGTCGCTCTACGGGCAGGTGCCTGGCGGAGGGCATGGGACGGGCGAATGGCTGATGGTAGAGGACTTCGTGCGGGCGATTGATACTGGTGATACACCGGCTATCGATGTGATGAAGGCGTTGGACTGGAGCCTGCCGGGGTTGCTCGGACATATGTCGGCTGAGGCTGGAAGTGTGCCGATGAAGGTGCCCGATCCACGAGATTGGCATGATGATACTGAAAAAGTTTCATGAAACGCTTGACATGATACTGCGATCTGATGTACAAGTAGAGATAGCAAGGCTCAAGTTTGGCCCGAAGGCCTTAAACAGGCTTGTTCCGTTGAACCGACCGTAGCACACATCGCAGCAGACAAGAGCCCCCTTGGCAAGCGCCCAGAGCGCTTTCGGGCCAAATGTCCGCCCAGAAACAATTGCGACGCCGTACGGGCGGAGAGTGTCGTAGACCGAGCTGCCTTTGGCCCCGGAGGCAGCTCGGTTTCTTTTGTCTCCCCGTTGAAACATCTCCGCTGAGAGTATCTTCCGCTTCGCCCCTCGATGAAGGTCCTTCTCCGCCGCTGCCGAACATCGTGACGCGCCGCGCTCGCCGCGGCAGGAGCAAGCCAGGGAGGTTAGGAGCATGGACGCGATCACCAGAAGAGGGATCCTCGAGCGAGGCGGTACCACGATAGACTGGCCCGGTGAGCCCAGCCTCGGCGGCTACTACGGTCAGGAAGAGATCGACGTCGTCATCAAGACGATCCAGGACTCGATGAGCTTCGTGACCGGCTTCGGCTTCATCTGCGAGGAGATCGCCCAGTTCGAGGCCGAGTTCGCCAGGTACTGCGGCGCCGCCGAGAGCATCTCCATCAACGGCGCGGGGACGGGCCTGGACATGGCGATGATGGCCCTGGACCTCGAGCCCGGCGACGAGGTCATCTGCCCATCGATCAACTTCCGCGCGGCGCCGATGTCCATCGTCGGGCAGGGCGGGCAGTGGATCCCCTGCGAGATCGACCCCAAGACTCTGCAGGCCGACCCGGCCGATGTGGAGCGGCGCATCACCCCGCGCACGCGCGCCATCTATCCGGTGCACATGAACGGGCTGTCGGCGCCCATCGACGACTATCTCGAGATCGCCGAGCGGCATCCTCACCCGAAGCATGGGCCGCTCAAGGTCATCGGCGACGCGGCACGCGCGCTGGGCGGCGGCTACAAGGGCGGGAAGATCGGCGGCTTCGGATGGATGACCGTCTTCAGCTTCCACACGATGAAGAACATGACCACCCTCGGCGAGGGCGGCGCCATCACCACCGACGATCCGGCCCTCGCGCAGAGGTTGCGGGAGCTGCGCCAGTTCGGCAGCGATACCGGCTGGGGCACCAACTACAAGATGACTAAGGTCCAGGCGGCGGTCGGCTCGGTGCAGCTTGGGCGCCTCGAAGGGTTCATCGTCGACCGGCGCTGCGTGGCCCAGGCGCGCGATGAGATGCTTCAAGACCTCCCCGACCTCACCCTCCCGTATGAGCCGGACGATTGCGTGCACAGCTACTATCTATACACCTGCCTCGTGCCGAAGGAATGGGCCGGGGACAAGCGCAACGCGTTGCTCGCGATGCTGGCAGAGGACTACCACGTGAACGCGATTGTGGCCAACCCGCCGGTGCATTCGACCGTGCCCTTCCTCGCTCAACACACCGGCGCGCCCGACCTGCCCGTATCCGAGGAGACCGGCGCGCGGCTGTTTTGCCTACCCATCCATCCGTGCATGAGCGGCGACGACAACGAGTACCTCTGCGCCGCCTTGTGGGATGCGATGGAGCGCGTGCGCAAGATGCCCTAAGAGGCGACGGAGGGATCGGTCGTGGCGATCGACGGCGCGAAGTTGATGGCTCATGTGAAGGCCCTGGCGTCGATGGGTCCGAGGTTGACGGGTACTGCGGTTGAGCGGGCGGCTGCCGACTACACGGCGAGCGTCCTGCAGAAGGCCGGCGCTGAGACGTGGATCGAGACCTTCCCCATCGTCGGCTGGCACGGCGAGGGCGCAAGCGTGCAGGTGCGGCGGGGGGNNCGCGTTGAGTCCGCGCTTGCCATCCTCGACTTCTGCCACCGGGACAATCCTCAGCTTCGCGACTGCGCCGGGAAGGTGACGCTCTGCGCGTCGCTGTGGGGCGAGGATGCTCGCGACCTCGACGCCCTCACCGACGCGAGGCCGGCGGCGGTGCTGTTCGTGGACGATCGCTACCCGGGCAATCATCCGGTGCAGATCAACATGCCGATGGGCTGGGCCGGAAGACTGGGCGTGCCGGCGGCGACGATCTCGTACTTCGACGGCTGGGAGATGGCGAAACACAAGCCGCGGACGCGCGTGGAGATCGAGTCGCACACGTTCCCGGCCGAGGCCGTCAACACTGTGGCGAGCTTCGAGGGGACGAACCCGCGGCTTGCGCCGATCGTCCTCTGCGCCCATCACGACTCGGTCGCGATCGGCGACGCGGCGGATGACAACGCGACGGGCGTGGCGTGCGTCGTCGAGGTCGCGAAGGCGCTTCATGCGAAGCCTCACGCACGGACGGTCGTGGCGTGCACCTTCGGGTGCGAGGAATTTCTGTCGACCGGGGCAGAGGCTTTCGTGCGCGCGCATCCGGACCTGGCGGCGAGCGCGGCGCTGGTCCTCAACTTCGACTCGGTGGGGTCGATCCTGGGGAACACCAACGCGCTGGTGACGGGCACGCCGCGGCTGCTAAGGTGGGTCGAGCGGCTAGTGGACGAGATGGGCGAGCCGGTGGTGGTTGAGCGGGACGTGTCGCCCTATTCGGACCACTTCTTCTTCACGGCGGTCGGGACGCCGGCGCTTTGGTTCTACCGGCCCAACTGCGACGCGGGGCGATGGTTCCACCACAGCGTCTACGATACACTCGATCAGTGCAGCGCGGAGGCCGTGGCGATGGCTGCGCGCGTCGCGTTAGCTGCGGCGGGAAAACTTGTCAATGCGACGCGGCTGCCGTATGAGAGAAGTGTGCCCGAGGAGCAACTCGCGGCGACGCGCAAGCTCGAGCAGAACATGGCGTACTGGCCGCCGAAGCGAAAGCGATAAAGACAAAGGCGCGGCGGGGCGTAAAGCCCCGCCCGGTGGACGCGAGCGTCCACACAGCAACCCAAGAACCTCGCGGGTGGATCACTTGAGGGCTGAGGCGTCGGATATCTTGGCGGTGCCGGACTTCTGGTTCTCCGCGACAGACGGCTTCGCAGGCTTCGTCCAGTCGGGCGCAGCGGCGAGGAGCATCTTCAGGCCGTCGAGACATAGCCCCGCGGTTTTCGGCCCCATCGACATGGACATCTCGTAGTCGTACGTGTTCTGCCCCCACGCGTCCTTGTCGAGGATGTAGCCCAATTCACCGTTGCCGAGGCCGACGAGAAACTTGTGGTCGGACGCGGCCAACGCTTTCGCGGCGAGGCCGACCGACGGCAGCGGCTCGCCCGGCATCGTCATCCACACACTCGGCCCGAGCCACATCACGGCGAGGTCGGCGGAGACCTCGGTGGCGGCCGCGCCCGCGTAGGCAGGGAGCAGGCCGGCTTTCATCGCGGCGAGATACTTCTGGTTCTCGATCGGGATCTTCACGGCTTGCGTCGCGAAGGAGAGGTCGGGGCGGAGGGCGGCCTCGCCAGGCGTGAGGGCTTTGACAACAGCGTCCCCCACGGCTGACCCGACGCGCTCGGCCTCCTTGAAGCTGTGCTCGGAGACGTCGCCCGTAACCATGCCGCCGAGAGCTCCGTTGAAGAAGAGGCAGGTGCCGCCGAGCTTCTTCTCGACGACCTCGCGCAGATAGCCAACGTAGTCGGAGGTCACCTCGAGGTTCGTGTTGTTGAGGATCTCGGGATGGCAAGCCCAATTGACGACGACGGCGATAGGGTCGCCGGCGGGGTCAACGATCTGGGCGATGCTGATCTGTGGATCGATGGACTTGGGGTCGCGGATGTTGGTGGCGGTTTTCGGCGGGGCGGTGACGGTGGCGAGCTTCACGCGCGCCGACTTGAGGCCCTTGACCGCCTCGTTGATGGCCTCGACCGTGCGCTCCTTCACGAACTTGCGGTACTCCTCGTTGACGCCGGAGACGCCCTCCTTCGGGCCCCAGAAGCCGATGACGTCGGGGGCGGAGTGGACGTGGGTGCAGCAGATGACGATGTGCGTGGGCGGCACATCCTTCACCGCAGCGCGGATTTCGGAGACGTCGGGTTCGAGGAGGCCGAGGAGGTCGAGGGAGACCCAGACGACCGTCGTGTCGCCCTGCTGCATCGCGAGGGCGCGGGCGTAGATATCGTCGTGGACCTTCGTGGACGAGCGGTTCATCCCGTAGCCCGCGAGGTAGAGGCCGGGCTTCTCCGGGGCTATCTTCACCGAGGCGACGCCGGCCTTGAAGGGCTGGCTACCGCTCTGTTCGTCGGCACCGCAACCGGCCAGCAGGGGGAGGAGCATGCCGATCACTCCCAGTGGAAAAGCAACGGCAAGGGTCGTCCTCATGACACACCTCACCTTAGGACTTGAGCTTCCGGCGGCCGAGGTACACCGGAAGGCGGGCGGCGAGAGTGATTCGAGCCGCGGAGACGGTGCAGCTATAGGCCACGACCACCACGCCGGCCGCCCGTGCCTCGCGCAGAGCGTCGGCGAAGGCCGGGTCCGTGACCTCGTTCGGCCGGAACAAGTATACGTCCGGGCGGGCGCAGATGAAAGCCACGGCGGGGCGGAGGGACGAGTGCTTGCGGTCGAGGGCAAGCTCGGTAAGCTCGGCCAGATGACGGCGTCCGCGCTCGGTCGGCGCGTCGGGGAACATGGCGACGCCGTCGCGGGAGAGGGTGGCCGACTTGGTCTCGATGATCCAGCGCGAGCGGCGGCCGAGGGTCAGAAGATCGGCGCGGCCCTCCCCCATCGGCGGCTCGTAGAAGATGTCCGTCGCGACGCCGAAGGGTTTGCAGCCGCCGGGTTCCAGCATCGCCTCGCCGAGGATCTTCGGCGAGAGGCGGGCATCAAGGCTGACCCACACGCGCCCGCGCTTCACGAGGGCGAGATGGCCGGCGGTCTTGCGGTTCGGATTGGGCGACGGTAGCCAGCGGGCCGGGGTGCCGGGGATGAGGAGTTCGGGCAGGCGGCCGGAGTTGGCGACGTGGATGTAGAACCGGCCACGGTCGGTGTCGATCCACGCGCCGAAGCGGTTAGGGCGCGAAAGGAAGATGCAGGGCTCGAGATTCGGAAGGCGCATGGCGCGGGCGACGGTTAGTGCCAGAAGTGGCGGAGGCCGGTGAAGACCATCGGCAGGCCGTACTCGTCCGCCGCCGCGATGACCTCGTCGTCCCGGATCGACCCGCCCGGCTGGATGATCGCCACGCACCCCGTCTTCGCCGCCGCGTCGATGTTGTCCCGCGCCGGGAACATCGCGTCCGATGCCAGCACCGTCCCCGCCGACCGCTTGCCCGCCTTCCGCGCCGCGAGAAGCATCGAGTCGATACGGCTCATCTGCCCCGCCCCGCAGCCGACGATCCGCTTCCCGGCGCAAAGCACGATCGCGTTGCTCTTCACATGCTTGGCGACGCGGTCGGCGAAGAGCATCGCCGCGAGTTGCTCAGGCGTCGGCTGGGCCTTGGTGACGATGCGAAGGTCTTCGGGCGCCGGGAACTTGAGGTCCGGCGTCTGCACGAGCGCGCCGCCCGGCATGCGGCGGAACTCGAGATCGAGGCCGCGGCCGCCGAGCCAATCTTCGAGGACCATGATGCGCAGGTTCTGCTTCTGCTTGAGGATCTCCAGCGCCTCGGGATCGTAGCCGGGGGCGATGACCGCTTCGACGAAGGCCGCGAGGACCGTCGCGTCCACGTCGCCGCTCTCTGTGCGATAGCGAGGAAGGATCGTCGCGGCGAGGTAGTCAGCGTTGCCGAAGATCTCGGCGGTCTCAGCGTCGACCACGCGGTTGAAGCCGATGACCGATCCGAAGGCCGACATGGGATCGACCGACCACGCGTCCTCGAAGGCCGTCCGCAGCGTCGTCGCCGAGGCCAGGCCGCAGGGGTTGAGGTGCTTGATGATGACGGCCGTCGGCTCGTCGAAATCGCGCGCGGCATCGAGGGCGGCCGAGAGGTCGAGGATATTGTTGAAGGATAGCTCCTTGCCGTGAAGCTGCTCCGCGCCTGCGAGGCCGGCCTCCTGCGCGCCGACCTCGATATAGAAGGCGCCGGACTGATGCGGGTTCTCGCCGTAGCGCAGGTCCTGCACCTTCTCCAGCCACGGGGCGACGACGGGCGGCAGGCCGTCCCGAGAGACGAACTGGCGCGAGAGCCACGCACTGATCGCGGTGTCGTACTGGGCGGTGTGCTTGAAGGCTTCGAGGGCCAGGAGGCGGCACGTTTCCTCGGACACCTCGCCATCCGACTCGCGCATCTCAGCGAGGACGTCGCCATACCGCGCGGGATTGCATAGGACGGCGACGAAGCGGAAGTTCTTGGCCGCCGAGCGGATCATCGCCGGGCCGCCGATATCGATGTTCTCGACCGCGTCCTCGAGGGTGACGTCGGGCTTGGCGACGGTCTCGCGGAAGGGGTAGAGGTTGACGCAGACGAGGTCGATGGGGTCGATGGCGTGCTCGGCCATCTGAAGGAGGTGCTCGGGGTTGTCGCGGACGCCGAGGATCGCGCCGTGGACGCGCGGATGGAGAGTCTTGACCCGGCCGTCGAGCATCTCCGGCGAGCCGGTGTAGTCCTCGACGGCGATGACCGGGAGGCCGGCCTCCTCGAGGGAGCGTTTGGTGCCGCCCGTGGAGAGGATTTCGACGCCGAGGTCGATGAGGCCGCGGGCAAAATCGACGAGGCCGGACTTGTCGGAAACGCTCAGCAGGGCGCGACGAATCTTTGCCATTCAGGGACCCTCCCCAGGACGAAATCGAGGTGGGCGCATTATAGGGCAAAGGCCTACCCGATGCACCGGGAGGCAGGATGTCTCGTCGGAGACGGGAAAAGATGCGGCGGGGAGTAAATCCCCGCCCTACAGCAAGCGAAAAAGAGAAGGGCAAAAGCCAAAGAGCGCGGACGGTGACACAGATGGCATCGGACAAGGTCAGGGTCGCGGTAATCGGCATGGGCGGGATGGGCGTCGGGCACGCCAACGCGTACAGGGGCGATCCCCGCTGCGAGATCGTCGCCGTGTGCGATCAGTCGAAGACGTGGGCCGACAAGGCGAAGAAGGAATTCGGCGCCAAGTATGCCTTCACGACCTTCGAGGAGGTCGCGGCGTGCGAGGCCGTCGACGCGGTGTCGGTATGCCTGCCGGCGCTGTTTCACGAGCCGGCGTCGGTGGCATGCCTCGATGCGGGCAAGCACGTCCTCTGCGAGAAGCCGATGACCACCAGCGTCGCCAGCGCCAAGCGCATGGCCCGCGCGGTCAAGCGGAGCGGCAAGGTCTTCCTCATCGGCCACAACCAGCGCTTCGGCCCGGATATCCAGTTCCTTAAGGAGTACATCGAGGCCGGCAACCTGGGCGAAGTCTACTTCGCGCGGACGGCCTGGCGGCGGCCGATGGGCATGCTCGTCACGCCCACGGCGCGCCATGCCAACGGCGAGGTCTATAGCCGCAACTGGTTCAACGAGCGGAAGATGGGCGGCGGAGTGGGCTGGGACCTGGGCTCGCACGTGCTCGACCTCGTCCTCTACTTCATGGACTTCCCGAAGGTGAAGGAGGTCACGGGCTGCGCGTACACCAAGTTCGGGCCGGAGATGGTCGCGGGGCAGGACTTCGTCTTCGATGTGGACGACCACACCGTCGGGTTCGTCAAGTTCGAGAACGGCGCCTCGCTGCAGGTTGAGATGAGCTTCGGGTCCTACGTCGAGCGCGAGCAAATCCTGCAGGCGGTCTACGGAACCAAGGGCGGCGCCCTGCGAGATTGGGGACAGCCGATGAAGCTCTTCTCGCGCACGGGCGACACGTACACGACGGTCCTGCCGCGGATCGATAAGCCGGGGACGTCGCCGATGGCGCACTTCGTCGACTGCATCCTCAACGGCACGCCGCCGCTGGTCACAGCCGATCAGGGCGTCATCGTCACGGAGATCATTTCGGGCATCTACGAGTCGGGGGAGGAAGGCTGAAGCGATCAGCCGGGTAACCCGCCGACGCCCGCACAACTGCCCGACAAGCCAAGCCAGAGCGGCGTAAGCGTTCGTCTGATCCGGCGCTCTGCTCACGGGGTGTCATCCTTGCGATGCACAGCATCGCCGGGAGGCAGGGGGCTGCCCTGCCGACGAAGGATCTCCTTCTGTCAGGTGGGGGTCGCGGACCACGTCGCGGGGAGCCGGCCGAAGAAAGGAGATCCTTCGGTCGCGAGAAAGGGCCTCGCTTCCTCAGGATGACAGACTCGGGGCGGCGGACTTCAGCAATAGGCCGTACCCCTCGTCCTGACCGCGCGGCCGGGTTTGCTGGCGCGAAGAAACTCGACGACCTTGCTTGCGTGATGTAATCTTGCCGCGAGGAGGTGGGGCTATGATCGACTGTCACCTGCACATGGGTCATTCGGGGCGGACTGCAGAGGAGACGCTGGATCATTGCCGGGGGATCGGCGCCGACGCGGCGTGGATCCTGGCGCTGGAGGCGCGGGAGAAGCCCAACAACTGCTTCTTCCCGACCGATGACGTGATGGCCCTGTACGAGCAAGCGCCAGGCGTGGCAATCCCCTTCTGCAACACTGACCCTCGCGACGACGATGCCCTCAAGCGGATCGAGGCCTACGCCAAGGCCGGCTGCCGCGGCTTCGGCGATCATAGCCCGGCCCTGTCCGTGGACGAGCCGCTGTCCAAGAAGCTCTACAAGCTCTGCGGCGAGATGGGCCTGCCGATCATGCTCCAGCTCGTCGAGTACCAGTGCAACTACAACTGCCTCGACCTGACCCTCGTGCTCGAGGAGTTCCCCAACACGACCTTCATCGCCCACGGGCCGAGCTTCTGGTCGTACATCGAGATGGCGCCCAATCCGCCCGATGGCTACCCCGAGGGGCCCATCCGCGAAGTTGGCCCGGCGATGCAGTGGCTGACTGACTACCCCAACCTCTACGCGGACGTGTCGGGCCAGGCCGGCCTCAACGCCCTCACGCGAGACGAGGACTTTGCGCGTGAAGAAATCCTGGGAAAGCACTGGCAGAAGATCCTCTTCGGCACCGACTGCCCGTGCTTCGACGGCCACGGCGCCGGCTTCTGGAAGGGCTGCTACGGCGAGAAGCTGCTGGCGGCGCTGGAGGCCGTGGCCCCGTCGCCGGAAGCGCTGCTGGGAGTTCTGCATAACAACGCCGTGCGGCTGGTTCCGTTGCAGGGCAAGTAGCGCAGAGGCAAAGACGGACAAGCCGGCGCGGGATAGACCCGCGCCCTACAGCAAGCTATACCCAGGAACTTGCGCTGCGCAGGTTTTGTACCCCCGCAGGGCGAACCCTCCCGTCTCCAACAGGAGGCTGACGCATGAGCGCTCCCATGACTTTCCGCCAGCGATTGCTTTCCGTCTATGCCGGGCAACGTCCCGATGTGATGCCGTGGTTCTCCGACCTGACATACTGGTACGGGGCCCAGCAGAGACAGGGGATCTTGCCGCCGGAGTACGACGGCGACGAGGGCTTCGTGAAGCTCCATGTCGACCATCACGTCGGCTACTACCTCGGCTACGCGCCGGTGTATGCGGACAGCTTCGAGAACGTCAAGGTCTTTGGCGAGACCGAGGGCAACACGACCCGGACGTGCTGGCGCACACCCGTGGGCGAGATGTGGAACGAGGAGCGGTACCTCCCCGAGACCTTCAGCGGCGCACCGGTGAAGTGGGCCGTGACCACGCCCGAGGACCTGCGCGTGCTGCGCTACGTCGCCGACGCCACGCATACGACGCCGACGTATGATCGCTACGAACAGCTAGTGGCGATCTGCGGCGAGCAGGGGTGGCCGACGGTGCTGCCGCCTCGGTCGCCGGTGTCGCAGATGCTCGCGCAGTGGACCGGAGCGGTGAACCTGACCTACCTCCTGGCCGATGCGCGTGAGGAAGTCGAGAAGACCTTCGAGGCGCTCGGCCGCGCGGCGGATGGGGCGTATGAGGCGATCGTCGGCTGCGACACGCCCTTCGTTGAGTTGCCAGATAACCTCAGCGGCGAGGTCGTCACACCCTTCTTCAAGCGCTACCAGTTCGACTACTACCTCCGCCGCCTGGAGCAACTCCACGCGGTCGGGAAGACGGTCGGCACGCACCTCGACGGGACGATGAAGGGCATCCTGCCGCTGCTCGTCGCGACCGGGCTCGACTTCATCGAGTCGATCACCCCGAAGCCGACGGGCGATGTGGCGATCGAGGACCTGCGCGATCTGGCCGGGCCGGACATCATCCTCTTCGGCGGCATACCCGGCGCGATGTTCGCCCCGCCCTTCGGCCGCGACGATATCCGGCGACAGGTGGAGAAGGTCATCGAGTGCGAGTGGGAGCGCGGGAAGTTCATCCTGGGCAGCGCGGATCAGGTGCCTCCCAACGGCGACATCGACCTCGTCACCTACGTCGGCGAACTCGTCGAGGAGCTGTGCGGATGAGGAACGCCTGCATCGTTCTGGGACTGGTGGTCGCTTCGATGGCCTTCGCCGAGGAGCCGCAATTCCTGGCCGTCGTGCCGCGTGGGACGGCGCAGGTGGATGGGCGGCCGGCGCCTGGCGAATGGGACAAGGCGGCGTGCTTTCCGCTGACGAACCTCGTGTCGGGGCGAGCACAGCTCGACTTCGAGCATCCGGCCGTGGCGCGGCTAATGTGGGACGATGCCGCGATGTATGTGCTGATCGAGGCGCCGCTGCCCGGCGGACGCTCGGTTCAGGCGCAGGCTCGGGAGCACGATGGCGCGGTGTGGATGGACGACGCGGTCGAGGTCTTCGTGCAGCCGCCCGGCTCGCACCCATACTGCCAGTTCATGGTCAACGGCGTCGGGAGCAAGTACGAGGGGCTGGCGCGCGATCCGTCGTGGAACGGCGAATGGCAGGCGGCCGCGACCTCCGACGGCGGGGTCATGCGGACCGAGATCGCCATCCCGTGGCCGACGCTCACCGGACGGCCGGCGGTCGGTGAAGCATGGAAGGCGAACTTCGCCGCGGACATCGGCGGGCAGGCGTCGGTCGCGTCGTGGACGCTGTGCGAGGGCACGCTTCATCAGGCGGACCACTTCGGCACCATCGTCTTCAGCGACGCCAGCGAAGGGGCGCAGGTGACGAGCCTCGGGTCGATGGGCTCGCGGCATCTGACTCTTTCGGCGAAGGCGGGCGATGTCATGGCGGCAGTGGAGGTCCGCGAAAAGGCTGTCGAGGGATCGCCGTGGCATGCGCAGGGCGAGAAACTCTCGGCAACGTGGGCGGAGGAAGGCCCGGCTGAGTTGGCACTTTCGGCGGCCGGCGCGACGGGTGATCCGCTGCTTCGCATGACGACAAGCTTCACGTCGCTGCCAGACTTCAAGGTCCAGCCCGAACCCCTCCTCGACCTCGGCAAGCTGCGCGTGAAGCTGACGCTTAACCTGCCGCGTCCTGAGGACGTGCGCGCGACGGTGGAGCTGCACGGGGAGCATGGCGTCCTCATCGAAAAGCGCCAGGTCGTCCTGCCCACCGCCAGCGGCGAGGCGACGATAGACTTCCCGCTCAGCGAGGTCGGGCGCGACCGCTGCGTCCTTGCGGCCGTGGCCACGAGTGCGGACGGCGATGTGCTCGCCAGCGGGCAGGCGACGTGGCAGGTGCCCTGGTGGTGGGGCAGCAAGGCCGGCACCTTCGATGACAACTGGGTGCCGCCGCCCTTTACGCCGATCACCGTCGCGGGCAAGGTCGTCGCGGTCGTGGGGCGGACGATGGACTTCTCGCACGGGCCGCTGCCTGCGCAGATCACCAGCCTGGGCAAGCCGCTACTCGCCGGACCTGTCGCGATCGAGGCTGAGACGGACGCCGGACCGGTGACGTGGCGCGCGTCGGAAGCCAAGATCAAGCGGTTGGGCGCGGGGATCGTCGAGGTGAGTGGCGACCTCACGTCGCCGAGTCTCACGGTGCGCATCACCAACCGCATCGAGTTCGACGGCCTCGCGTGGATGGCGGTGCAGGTCGTCCCGCACGGTGCGACGACGGTGCGACGCATGCACTTCGTCATGCCGCTGCGGGGCGAGTACGCGAAGCTGATGAACTACTCGCCGAACCTGCCGGGGGTGGAATGGGGCGGCGGCAAGTATGAGCTGAACTTCCACGCCGTGCCGGACAAGCAGTGGCAGTCGAGCTTCCGGCAGTGGATGTGGATCGGTGACGAGACGCGCGGCATCGAATGGCTCTGCGGGCATCCGATGAATTGGCGGCCTCACGACGGCGCGGCGCAGGTCGAGGTCGACCCGGCGGCCACGGCGGGCGGGCCGGTCATCTTCCGCGCGCGCTTCCTCGATGAGCCGACGCGACTCGATCGCGCGACGGACTTCGAGTTCCTACTGCAGGCTTCGCCCGTGAAGCCTAAGCCGGCGAACTGGCGCAGCATCCGCTATCGCCACTGCGGCGACTACAGCCTGGCTACTCAGCCCGCGATCCTGCCGGTCGGGGTCAGCTATCCGGCGCCCGGCAATATCCGCCTCGACCACGGCACGCTAGAGCTGTGGGTCACGCCGGCCTTCGACAGCGAGGAGCCCGGGCCGACGAATCGCACGCTGGTTGCGGTCAGATTCCCCAAGGCGGGGCTCGACGTTGAGCTGTACTGGAACCTCGACGACCGTGGCCCGCGCGTCGTCTACCAGCAGGACGACAAGCTCACGCTCTGCGCCGGCAAGCACGTCGTCTGGAAGGCCGGGCAACCCGTTCGCCTCGCGATGACGTGGGGCGAGCATACGCGGGTCTTCGCCGACGGGAAGATGATTGTCGACATCCCGTACAAGGGCACGATCGATGCATCGCTCGAGGGCGCGCAGATCGTCCTCGGCGGCGGGACCATCTGGCTGAGCCCGGGCTTCTCGGTCAGCGCCATGAAGATCAGCGACGTCGAGCTTCCGGCCGAGGCACTCGCGGCTGAGCCGAAGGCCGATGACCACACGCTTCTACTCGACGACCTCCAGCACGTGGTCACGCGCGAGGGGAAGATGTACAGCAAACCGCGCGTCGCCCAGGGGGAGAAGCTGGGGCTACTGACCGGGCCGGTCGGGTCGGTGAAGACCTCGGGCGGGAGCGTTTCACTCTTCAAGAGCGGGGTCATGCTCGATGTCCTCGCCGCCGACAAGTGCCAGTTCATCGGCTTCCACGAGCACTGGACGCCCTACCAAGGGGCGCCCTATACGACGTACACCAAAGAGCTGCAGAGCCTCGTCCGCGGCTGCCACGAGCGCGGGATGGGGCTGATGCTCTACCACAGCGGGCAGATCGCCGACACCTCGCCCGAGTGGGCCGAGTATGGCGACACGTGGATCACTGAGCCGCGCGATCACAACTGGCTCTACTCGCGCCAGCCGAAGCAGGTCGACTGGGGCACGTGCCGGGCGTCGGCAAGCTGGCGCGACTACGAGTGCGCCTACATCGAGCGGCAGATCCGCGACTTCGGCACCGACGGCATCTACTCCGACGGGCTGCTGTGGGCGGTCGATTGCTGCAACACGAGCCACGGCTGCCCGGCGAGCGGGGAGAGCGTTCACTGGCGCGGCCTCGACGCCGGGCGAGTGCTCGCCAAGCGCATCTGGAAGATGTTCAAGTCGCAGCCGAAGCCGACCTTCATCGTCATGCACTGCGAGGGGGCGCTGCTGCCGATCTACAGCTTCGCCGACGCGTTCCTCGATGGCGAGCGCTTCAACACGATCCCTAAGGCGATGAACTTCAAGATGCCGCTCGACAGCTTCGCTGCGGGGTTCATGGGGCACGCGTGGGGGCCGATCCCGTACTACCTCGTCTACGGCGGTCAGTGCTGGACCGAGGAGCAGGGGCTGTCCTTCACGCTCATCCATGACGTGATCATGCCCTGGTCGGCGGGGTCGATCGACGTCATCCAGGATGCCTTCGACGACTTCGGTGTGGCGGATGCGGAGTGGGTGCCGTACTGGCGGATCGAGCGGGTGGCGAAGGTCGAGACGGCGGGGGTCAAGGTGTCGGCGTACGTGAAGAAGAAGGGCGCGCCGGTGCTGCTCATCGTGTCGAACCTGAACACCGCGCCGGCGAAGGCGAAGGTCGCCCTCGACATGACGGCGCTCGGGTACAAGCCGGGGCAGGCGCTGAGCGGCTGGGAGTACAGATCGGGGCGAAGGGTCGCGGTCGATGGCGGAGTCCTCAGCCTGGACATGCAGCCCGAGAGCGTGGCCATCGTGAGAGTTAGCCCGGTGAGGTGAGAAGCGGAAGGCAGAAGCGGGGGACCGGGCCGGGTAGGGGACCCTGCAGCCCTTCGGGCTGCCTTCCCTACTCGGCCCCTCCGAAAAGCCAATAGCCCGAAGGCTAGAACTCCATCGCCTTGATCTGGGCCTCGGCCTCTTCGACCGTGGGCGCCCAGGTGCCGATGAGCATCTGCTTGCACTGCTCGCCGAACTCGCGCTTGAGGGCGAGGAGCTGCTCCACGTTGTCGGCGCCGAGAAGCACCGACTTCCCCGCATCGAAGATCCGGTGATAGAGCGGCCACCAGCGCTCGTGCCAGGTCGGCTCGGCACCCGCGCCGGGCGTCCACTGGATCATGTTCAGCTTGGGCACCGATAGCAGCGCGTCGAGATGCTGGATCGCGCCCGGGCCGTCCCAGTGGTACATCGAGTAGGACACGCGCTCGGTCATCTCCGTGAGCACCGGGACCATGAACTCGCGGAACATGGGGGCGGAGATCATGGCCGAGAAGTCGCACTGGAACTTCGCCATCCTGCCCGGCGCCCACATCCAGAAGCATGACCCGCCGACTTCATCGCGCATCAGGTCGTAGAGAATGTCGTAGTAGTGGAAATAGCGGTCGGTGATGGACCGCAGGCACGCGTGCACCCATTCGGGCCGCTCGATCAGGTCGTAGAGCAACTCCTCGGTTCCGCGCATGCCGGCAAGCGTGTCCAGCCCCTCGATGAGGTCCGGGAAATGGAGCAGGAACCTGTCCTTGCCCACGCGCTTCATCTCGTTGGCAAGGCGAAGCGTGAATTTCCAGTAGATATTGTCGGGATCGAATTTGAAATCCGGTGTTTTCGGCTCGGTGATGAACGGTTCGCACCAGACTGTGCCTGGCGATTCCTTGCCCTTGCAGCCCAAGTAGAGCGCGAGGCAGTTTGGCGCAAGGTCGGGTGCGGCATAGGGCACGTTGTCGCCGAGGCAGAGCCGGTCAGCGCCGCCGCGCGCAGCCATGTTCACGCGGTATTCGAGATTGCTGATGGAATAATCGGTGATCCAGCCGGCCGGTTTGGCCATTGCGGGCACGGTCGGGAGCGGTTTGGGTCTGCGGATGTTGACCAGCATTGCGGGCCGGCCGATGTCGCCGCCGTTCCACCAGGCGGTCAGGCGCTTGCGAACTTCATCCAGATCCTCGCGATAGAGCAAGCCACTCATGGCGCGCCTGTGTAGCAGAGACGGGGAAAGTCATCAAGAAGCAAAGTTGCCGGTTGGTCGGGCAGGCCGGTAGAACGTTGCTGCACATTTCGGCCTGCCTCGGCGTACTCGCGAAGACGGGCGTGCGGCTTTCACGCCAGCTCGACGCATCTTTCAGTCTTTCTCAGGCGGTGCGTAC
>PMZA01000500.1 GCA_003170595.1 Armatimonadota bacterium | reverse complement strand
AGCGTCTATGGGGGCAGGTCAACAGTGACCTTGGTGAGATCAGCCTGAGGCGTCACCCCTCCGGCAAGGGCGAGCCCCTCCAACACTCCACCGCCGGCCCTTAGCTCGTACGTTCCCGGCTTGAGCACTTGGCCTGCAACACTGATCGTCATCGTCCGAGCCACGAGGTTCAGCACATCGCCGGGGATGAGGCGAGTGTTCGAGGCAGGATCGCCCTTGACCAGAAGGGTCGGCAGGTCCACGGTGATCGTAGTGCCGTCCGGACGCAACAGCAGGCCCGTCACCGCCTCTGGCTTACTCAGAAGACTACCAGCCGCTGCCAGCGCCTCCGCCACACCCCAGCCAGGCTTCATCTCGTAAACCCCTGGCCTGCTCACTGCTCCGAGGACAAACACCCGCTGCGGCCTTACCTGCCGCACCATCACCGTGACTTCCGGAGCCACCAACCGTCGGCTGAGCCCCTTGGTGATCTCCTGCGTAACCTGCGGAACCGTTCGGCCAACGATCATAACCTGCCCAACGATGGGCAAACTGATGGTCCCATCGACGGAGACCGGAACCGCATCCACCGATAGCTCCGGGTGCCGTAGGACAGTGACAGTCAGCACGTCGTCCGGTCCGAGCACGTAATCTGCTGCTCCCAAGACAGCCGTGCCCGCGAGAGATGACAGTAGGATAGCCGCGAGAAGACGGACTATGTCAAGGCTGGCTATAGAGGGGCGCCGCTTCCTTAGGGGAGTGTTGCGCATAGCATTCCTGCCTCCGACAGACTACTGACTACGTAGTTTACGCTTGCCTCTCGAGAGAATCAATGTACCGAGGTCGAGTGGCGGCAACTGCGATGGCACGGTTCCTGTTGACTTTCCTCTTTGCATCGTAGAGAACCAGGGCAATGAGGTGTCCTGCCGAGATGGTGATGTCATGCCGGAGGTGGGGGCTCAGCTCGAAGGCGAGCACCAGCGGATAGATGGGCAGGGGGATGAGGAGGCAGCGGCGAAAGCGGACGTCCGACACCCAGGAAGCGGTCGCCGCGCACACCACACTGGACACGGCAGCAGTCATGCCGCGATCATCACCGCTATTGGGGCTGTTGCAGCCAGGTTATAGCGCTCCACGTATGAGGGTCCCAGGATCGGAGAAGCTTACTACGGTGCGTAGGTGATGCACAGGCCGACATTGGGCCGGTCCATATGGGCAAGACCCGCCAGGAACACTGCGTTCCAGCGTGAATCGTCGAGGCGGTCGAAGGGGCTCAGTGCGATCGCCGTGTTCAGCTGGAACCCGTCATACTCGCCGAGCAGCGTGATATTGTCGCTCACGGGCCAGGAGATGCCGCCGAAGGGCCTGCTGTTGAATTTGCCGTTGCCGTAGCCGAGCGAGACATAGGCGGATCTCTTCTCGCTGCCTACGCGGTGAGTGACGACCCCATAGAAGCTCCGCGCGTTGTGGCCCACGCCGGGGGAGGAGTCTCGCCGGTCGGTGAAGTCGAGGATGCCGATGGCGAGGGCCGGCCTATCCGAGTTGTCTCGGGTTAGCTGGTACTGAACGTTGTAGCACGGATCGCCCTGGCTCGAAGTGATCATGTCGGCCAAGTACAGCCCGTGGCCCGGCGGACCGAACCCCGCGGCGACGAAAGCGGTGCCGTTGACCTTGTCTCCCTGCGTGCCAAGATTCACCTTCCACGTCTCCGTGGAGCCTGCCCAGGCGCCTCCCATCCAGTTACCCGAGGACGGCGTGTAGGCCACCGGGATGTTCATCTGCAACGCGCCGTCGAAGCCTGCCCGACCCTCGGGCGTCACCCCGAAGCCGTTGCCGGGCAACGCCGAAATGTAGCGGAAATCGCCGAAGTCGACGAGGGGCGCTGGCTTGGCCAATGCAGCGCCGGCCATAGGGAGCAGGGCAAATAGTGCCAGGATCAAGGCTGCGTTTTTCATAGGCGGTTTCCCCAAAGCGTTCGGCTCCTTCTCGGGCGATTGGCGTACCCCCACAAACGATACCAATGCTCGGGGTTCATATCGGGACCAGTGCGGTAGGTGGGTAGCGACATCGAGACAGCCGGCATTTGTGGGGGCTGGCCAAAGGCACATACAGCATAGAGTAGGATGGCGGTGGCCACAGGTTCTCCCTCATGCACCGACCACGTAGGGTCGGCATATCGTGTGCTGGTGCGATGTTGCGCCGCCTCTGCGTCCTGGCGCCCTTGTCGCAACGATTATAGCACGATGCGCCTCAGTTCGGAGTCTCTTTCCTGTCAGCAGGCCTGTCGGTGGGTTCGGCGCGCTGCATGAGGCAGTTGTCCGTGCACAGGCTGGCGCTCGTGATCTCTGACAGAAGGTCGCAGACCCCGATAGGGTCTTCCTCGTCCACACAGTCTCTGAGTTGTCCCAGATACGCCGTCAGTTCTTCCGGAGATAGGTGTCCGTTCTCGGTCTCCACGCGGCTCATATGGCTGTCCCCAGAGGGGCTTAGCGTCTCGTAAGGGCTGGTCAGAACCTCGTGGGTCTTCTCACCCTGTCTCATGCCAACGATCTCGATGGCGCCGGACTCGTCCGGGTCGCCGCCCTGCAAGGCTATGAAGTCGCGAGCCAGGTCCATGATGCGCACCGGCTCGCCCATGTCGAGGAGGAAGGTTTCCCCATGGCGACCTATCGCGCCGGCCTGGAGCACGAGGAAACACGCCTCCGGGATGCTCATGAAATATCGCGTCGCGTCGCGGTCGGTGACAGTGAGGGGCTGGCGGCTCTCCCACTGGCGCTTGAAGATCTCGAGAACGCTGCCGTCGCTGCCGAGCACGTTTCCGAACCGTACGCAGACGAAGGTGGTGCCTGTGAAAGGACGCGACTTGAGGACAATCTCGCTAAACCGCTTTGTCGCACCCATCACGGTGCACGGTGAGGCGGCCTTGTCCGTCGAGATGAACACGAACCTCTCGACACCGAACCGCTCGGCCGCCTCCGCCAGGCTGGCCGTGGCGAGGACGTTGTTGCGGGCAGCCTCGACGGGGACGGCTTCCATTAGATAGACGTGCTTGTGGGCCGCGGCATGGATGACAACCTCCGGCCGGTAGAGGTCCAGTGCCGTGTCTACCGTGCTGGGGAACTTGATGTCGCCGACGAACGCAACGACATCGATCTCCGGGTGCAGGCGCGCCAGGCGCAGGTAGATCCAATGGATGCGGTTCTCGCCCCTGCCGAAAAGCACAACTCGCTTCGGGCCATAACGGCAGACCTGCGACGCCAACTCGCGCCCGATGGAGCCGCCGGCCCCGGTGATGAGCACGGTCTTGCCTGCCATGTAGTTCTCGTGGAGGCTGATGTCCGTGAGAGAGAGCGACCGGCCCAGGAGGTCATCCACGTTTATGCCCCTGAGGCGCCGGTTGAAGGGCTCTTCAAGGCCTTCGAGGAGGTTAGGCAGAATCCGGACCTGGACTTCCGCCTGGCGGCAGAAGTCGTAGGCGTGCCGGATGGCCTTGCTATCGGCAGAGGGCATGGCCAGGATGACCTCGTCCACCTCGCCGCGNNGGCCAGGATGACCTCGTCCACCTGGTGCTCGACCACTAGACGAGGCAGATCTTCTCCCGTGCCGAGGACCCTGGCGCGACCGACGATCATGCCGAGTTTGGCCGGATCGTCGTCAACGAACCCAACCGGGACATAGTGGCCGATATACTCGCGCTTGAGGTGGCCCATCAGCATGTGGCCATGCTCACCCGCGCCGTACACCAGGACGCGTCGGGGGCGGCCGTTCGTCTCGTCGCAGGGGCGGTCGTCAGGGCGGAGCTTCGTGCGCACGAGGCGCCAAGTCATGCGTGGCACGCCAACAGAGAAAAGCTCGGCGAGCAGGGCTGTGCACCACACCAGAATCGGCAGCGGCCCCACCAGGAACCTGCAGATGAGAGCCGCGGCCACCTGCGACGCGGATACGCTGGCGGCGATGGAGACCGCAGTCTCGGCGGTCGCGAAGGCCCACACTCGGTTGTACAGNNGCGTAGTTCGTGAGGATCAGGGATAGGACAGCGACGGGGATGGTGGTCTGGAGAATCTGCCAGACGCGCACGGGCATGTTGCCGCTGAAGTACGCCACGGTTGCCGCCACTAGCACCAAGGCGAGGGCGGCACCATCTGCGGCGCCCAGCAGCACTCTCCACGGACTGAAATTCCAGGCCCTACCTCTCGGGCGCATGCTCCACCCTCCCGATGGGTGACTATCGCGCTCCGAGTCTGGCCCACCCCGTTTTCGTCCACATGCCAGGCTCTGATGAAGTCTGAGCGGCGGGTGGCCCCCGGGTCGAGGATCGCGGCACCGGGCTCCCCAGCAGACGGGGCAACCCACGCTGCGACCGGATCGCCGACCTCGTACGGCCCATCGCCGCCTTATCACGACGCGTGCGAGACAGCAGCAAGACAAAGACCAAGTGGTGGTCCGATCGTGGTGTACGACCGGCGCAACTTCTCCCGACAGCCCTGCAAGGGATGCATGGTGCGATGAGGGCAGCGGGACCGGAGTACGACCCGATGTTCCTGAGCATGCGCCGAGCCGACAACCCGCTGGTTCCCGGCTCTTACTCCTGCCCTGCCAGGCCTGGACCTCCGCCCGTGCTGCCACGGACATGTCCGCAAGCCCTTACGTAAGCTACGACACGACTGCCAGGAGCGGGGGCATTACTGCGATGTAGTGCGGCCCTGAAGTCTGCTGCCGACGAAAGTCAGAACTATCGTTAGCGGACGTGCGAGCCAGAGGTTGCCCCAAGAAATGACTGCGCCCAGCATTGATATCATAGCCAAACGTGCAGGCTGCGTCAATACGTGAACCAATCCTTCAGAGCTTGGTGCGTTTTCACATATTGGGCGGCGGACCGACGGGCGCTACGGTGCGAGCGCATCAGGAACTTCGGGGAAGGACCGCCCGACCGTAGACGCAGGAGACAGGACGCTTGCCGAGGCCGGGCGAAGGCGATAGAGTGCAGTAGCTACGGGCAGGGAGGATGTGAGCCTGAGCAAGACGCCCCAGACCCAGCACGTGCTCACGGTGGACGCCGAGGACTGGCCTGCGCTCATGTGCAGCTACCTGGGCCACGCCATGCCGGCCAGCGCCCAGTTCCCAGAGACGCTGCGCCGAGTGATGGACCTCTTCGACGCCCACGACGCGAAGGCAACTTTCTTCGTCGTGGGCACCCATGCGAAGGATTGGCCCGAGGTCGTGCGGGAGATCGTGGACCGCGGGCATGAACTCGCCAGCCACGGCTGGGCCCATCGGAAAACGGACCGTCTGAGCCCGGAGACCTTCCGGGAGGACGTCCGCCGAAGCGTGGGCACGCTGGAGGACCTGACGGGCGTGAAGGTGCGCGGCTATCGGACGCCCTTCTTCTCACTGCTGCCCGACCACCCATGGGCGCTGGAGGCTCAGATCGAGGCCGGGCTCGAGTATGACAGCAGCATCGCCACCTTGCTATGGCAGCGGGCGGGGACGCCCATCAGCGACCAGCCCTTCCTCTTCGAGCTTGCGGGCGGGGCGTCGATCGCAGAGCTTCCGATCCCGGCGTGCAAGTGGGGGCCTCTGACGGTACGGCTCATCGGTGGGCGATGCATGAGGGTCCTGCCCCGGTCGGTGGCGGCCGGGCATGTCCGGCGGTGCGAGGAGGCGGACCTGGTTGGGATGATGTACCTGCACAGCTACGAGGTGCCGGGCCTGCGGCTTGCGCGGCACGTGCCGAGGGGGCTGGGCCGGAAGGGAGCGATGCTGCGGGCGTCGGCGCTGCCCTTCGAGGTCGGGCTCGGACGGATGCATCGTGCCACGGCCGACCTGCTGTCGGCGTTTCGGTGGGCGCCGGCCTGCGAGGTCATCACCCGCCTGCGAGAGCAAGGCCGCCTAGCTACGGTTCGGTGGCCCGATCCCTCGGCCTCGCAGGAACCCCGGTGACGACGGCGTGGGGCGCTA
This sequence comes from Armatimonadota bacterium, assembly GCA_003170595.1. GTDB lineage: Bacteria > Armatimonadota > Zipacnadia > Zipacnadales > FEN-943 > FEN-943. Next base: position 6,538 of record PMZA01000500.1, on the reverse strand, counting down.
CGTCGCGAGTGACTACTGCCCCGGCGCCGACGACGGCCCAGTCCCCGATCTTCTTGCCCGGAAGTACGATGGCCCCGATCCCCAGGAACGCCCCCTCACCCACCTCGACCGTGCCGCCGAGACGCACCCCCGGCCCGAGGAAGCAGTGGTCGCCGAGCGTGCAGTCGTGATCGACGCTGCATGCCGTGTTGAGGATCACGTCTGCGCCAATGAGGGCGCCGGGGTTGATGATCACGCCGGCCACGATCTGCGAGCCGGGGCCCAGCTCGACGTCGTCGGCGATGATGAGTGAGGGGTGGATGGCCTGCACAGGCTCCAGGCCGGCGGCGAGGGCTTCCCGGTACTTCTCGGCGCGCAGGGAGTTGCGGCCGAGAGCCACGAGGAAGCCGCCGATGCCATCGTCGGCGAGGGAGGGCAGGTGCGCCGTGCCGCCGAGGACGTCGACGCCGCTGACCTGCAGGCCGAGGAGAGCCGGGTCGTCGTCCAGAAAGCCGGCGACCACCACGTCGGCGCACAGGCGGAGCACGCCTAGCATGACACGCCCGTGCCCGCCGGCTCCGATGATCACGACCTTCCGGGGATGCATGTTCATGGCTTCGTTGTCGTGCGGTCAGGAGTCGTCAGGCTGGAACTCCTTCACGGAACCGTCCTCGGCCGACACACCCCTACGGGCGACGACGGCCAGGACGGTCTCGGCGAGGATCCTGACGTCGAGCAGGAGCGACCAGTGCTCCACATACCACACGTCCATCTCCAGGCGCTCGGGCCACGAGGCGACATTGCGGCCCCGTGCCTGAGCCCAGCCGGTGATGCCCTGGGGCATGGTGAAGCGCAGGCGCTGGCGGTCGTTGAAGCGGTGGAGGTATCTCACGGGCAGCGGTCTCGGGCCGACGAGACTCATCTCGCCGCGGAGGACGTTCCAGAGCTGGGGCAGCTCGTCGAGACTCGTGGCGCGGAGGAGCTTGCCGAGGCGAGTGATCCGCCTGTCGCCAGAGGTGATCGCGAGGCCCGCCCCCATGCTCTCGGCGCCGTGGACCATCGTGCGCAGCTTGAGGAGGGAGAAGGGCCTGCCTCTCCGGCCGAGGCGGTCCTGGCGGAAGATGGCCGGTCCGGGCGAGGTCAGGCGGATGAGCAGCATGAGGATCGCCAGCAGCGGCCAGAGGACGGCGAGGAGGATGGCCGACGCGACAACGTCCGCCCCGCGCTTGACGCCCAAACGCCAAGACGAACGGGCCGGGGCCATGTTCTGCGGGTTCGCCGAAGCCGACAAGATCCGATTAGCCTCCCTGACCGTGCCTCCCCCGAAGCCACCCCCAGGTTGCCGCCATTATAGCGCCGGCGCCGCGTCGCTCCAAGGGTTGCCCGCAGGTGTGCAGACGGCAACTCGGTACGGACTCTCAGTCGCGTCCATCAGTACTCGCTCTACGAGGGGCGCCCAAAGGACTTCGCAGTGGCTCGGCGAAGATGAGACGGCCAGGGCGTTGTATGTGCGATTGTGGGAAACCCTTCATGGCTGGTGGCCCTACAACCAACTCAGCCTTCGAGCTGCTTCGGGCGTGCATCGCGGGCCCACGCTCGGAAGAGCTTGGGGCCAAGCTTGCGGCGACCATCGAGGCGGGCGAAGACGTCTGGCAGGCGGCCACCGACTACGACCTGGTCTCGCTGTGCTATGTGAGGCTGGCTGAGGCGGACCTGGTTGGGGCGCTGCCACCGGATCAGGCTGCCAGGCTGCGGGCCGCGCACCTCGCCCACGCTGACTTCCAGAGCGAGTTGGTGGCGGCCGGGGCGGAAATCGCCGAGCGGCTCAAAGGAGCAGGGGTCGAATCCGTGCTGCCCATCAAGGGCCTGGCCCTCGTCGCGAGGTATTGGCCGGACTACTTGCCACGCCATATGGAGGATCTCGACATCATAATCCCTCCTAAGGACGTGGACCGGGCCATAAGTATCTTGGAGGGAGCAGGCTTCCTCGTCGATCCGGAACACCGCCCATCCGCCCCGTGGGACTTGCATAGCCCGAGGCAAACGAGGGGCCGCGTCTCGGTGGAGATCCACTGGACGCTCCCGCTGCCATCGGGCACCCAGCCCTTCCCTGTGTCCGATCTGGCCACGTTGGCGGCGAGGGCTGCCACTCAGCAACTGCTTGGCGGGGCCCTGCTGGTGCCGTCCCGCGAGGACTGCCTCATCATCCAGGCCGCATACCTGGCCAGGGACGGCTTCCTGCTAGGTATGGGGGTATGGGCGGACATCTTCTCGATGGTCACGGACACGCATTTCGAGCCCGACTGGGAGCGGCTCTGGCAGATCGCCGATGAGCAGGGAATTGGGCCACTGATCAGGATCGAGCTTCGGTTCGCCTGCGAGCTTTTCGGCTTACCCTGGGAGCCTGGCAGCTCCTTCGCGCGATCTACCGAGAGGGCGTACGACCGTCTCCGGCCCATACTGCACCGCAGGCTGGTGGTGAGTGGCGGGCTCGAGCGCAGTTCGCTGCTACGGATGCTCCCCGGCAATCTCGCCCGACTGCACCATGCAGATGCCCGGCGGCTCACTTCCTCCCGGGGCCGGTTCGCGTCGGCATCTTGTCCTACCAGTTCGTGACGCTTCATCCCTTCGCGGACGGCAACGGACGCACGGCCAGGGCCATCGCCACGGCTGAGCTCTGGTTCAGCGGGTACCGTATGAGGGGCTTCCTGTCCATGGAGGAGGAGTACTTCCGAGACCTGCAGCGCTACTACGACAGCCTGCAGATGGGGCTGCCGATGGACTACTACCAGGGGCGCAACGACCCTGATCTCACGCCCTGGCTTCTCTACTTCCTGGCCACCATGACAGCGGCGGCTGAGCGAGTGCGGGATCGTGCCCTCCAACTGCAAATGGTGGCCCAGCCTCGAAGAGCCCTCTGGGAGACCCTTGGCCGCCGCGCCGCAACCGTTGACGCCGTTCAACATGGTGGTGGATCGGCCGTTCCTCTGCGCCATCGTGGACAGGGCCACGAACACGATCCTCTTCATGGGCGCGATCGTAAGTCCGGGGGCAATCGGCGGGTAAGCCCTACTGGAAGTGAGGTGGATGCGAATCGTATCGCTGTGGGTGCTTGCCGCTGTCGTCGCACTGGTGGTGGTCTCGGCCGGTCGTGAGGCCTCGGCTCAGCCGGAGGGTCTGCCCACGCAGGCGTTTACGGATGTGGAAGCCGCCGACAATCGCTTCGGCTTCGCGCTGCTGGCGCGGTTGACGGAGGCGCAGAATAACAAGGTTTTCATCTCGCCCTTCAGCATCGCCCTGGCGCTCGGCATGACCCTCGCCGGCGCCACGGACGCAACCCAGCAGGCGATGATGAAGGTAGAAGGGTAAGAGTACAAAGTCTAAGGAGTCCTGGACGGGCGAAAACCGAAGCCGAGGTCGCGGTCCGCCTGACCGCCGGTGCCGCGGTCAGAGCAATGGCAGTTACCAACGCAATTCCACGACCCGCCCCGCAGCACGCGACTTGGGCCAAGGTCATCACCTGTCTCGCCGCGCAGATCCTCGCCCTGGACGGGACCTGGCGGATCGGCATCCGGCGAGGCGGCGTAGTACTTCTCGTCATACCAGTCCTTGCACCACTGCCACACGTTCCCCGCCATGTCCAACGCCCCGCACCACGACGCCCCTTGGGGAAGCTGCCTACCGGGAACGTCCTGCCCCCGGGGCCTTGGTTATCGCCGTCGCAGCACTTCTTCGGGTCCCACTCATTGCCCCACGGGTACTTGCGGCCCTCCGGGCCACGGGCCGCATACTCCCACTCCGCCTCGGTCGGCAGGCGCAGCCCATAGTGGCTGCAGTACCGCTGGACTTCCTCCCACTTCCCGCCGACCACCGGGTGATCCCCGTGGGCGCTGTAAGAAGGCCGAGGGACAGCGAGAGGCACAGCCGCGCGGACCGTCTTACAGTATTGCTGGTACTGGGCGTTCGTCACCGTGCACTTCCCCAACCAGAAGCCCTTGCTGATGCGGACGTGGTGCACGGGCGGCTCGATATCCTCCGCCCCATGTCGAACTCACCGGCAGGCACCCACACATACACCCCGCCGTCCGGGCCCGTCGCCGTATCCCCCGCCTTTGTCCCCGGCTTGTCCAGGGCATTCTGCCCCCGGGCGGAGCAGACGGCCGACACGACCACCAGAACCAGCACTGCTATGAAAGCAACCGACCATCGGAGCTTCATAAGTAAGATCTCCTTGGAGTGCTCCGGAAAGCTGTGGCAAGAGCGGTCAGGAGATTCCTCTTCGGGGCCGGTGCGTGACCTTCTGAGAGAGAGGCGGGCCGGGTGTGTCCTGCCGTGATTGCACCGCAGACGGCCACGATGCGAGGCTCCGTCAGTCGGCCTTGCGCTCTGACGCTGGCAGTCCTTCCAGCGAGTCATTGCCCTCGCCGAGCGCCCGCCCGTCCAGGGACAGGTTCACCTGCTGGCCGCCCAGGTTCACTTGGCCGGCTTGGTGGATCGTGATGGGTGGCGTGCGGCGCTGGAGGTCGGTCAGGGCCTTCAAGGTGCGGAGCATCAGTTGGTGGAAGCGCTCAACCATCGCCGCTGCCTGGTCGAGGGTCTGGGCATCGCTGACGCGCGGTGGCCCCCACTTGTCATCCTGAATCGTCTTCCGCCGATGAAGCTTGGTGTATGCGGTAAGCGTCTCGAGCCAATCGAGATACGAGGTGTAGGCGTGGGCTAGCGTGTCCACCAGGATCCTCCCCGCCCCACCCGGGTCGCCCCATTCCTCCAGGAAGGCCGCCCGCACGGCCAGGAACTGGGCTCTCTTCCACGGGCTCTCCCAATCCGGTACGACCGCACCGGCGGCACGGTGCCCGCTCGCCAGTTCGTCGCACGCCGCCTGCTTGATACGGCCCCACGCCTGCAGGGCGACCTCGGTGTCGATCTGGGCTGCCCGTTCAAGTTGCCACCACGCCACTTCATCCGGCGGGCCAACCAGCACCTCTTCAGCCGCCTCGGGCCGGGGTTCGTTCACCCGCTCCAGCGCCTGCTCCCTCGTCAAGCCGAAGCCGCCCTCGTCCGCCGGGCGACTGTAGAAGTCCACCATCTGCTTGAAGTCGTGGGCGAGCTTGCGCGCCAGGACGTCAAGCTCAGGCTCAAGCTTCGCGAGGTCGCTCATGGGGAGTTCTCCAAGAAGAGGTGAGCGCCGGGGGGCGCCGGGTGGTGGAAGGGGCAGCGACAGGGCCATTTCACGGCAGAGGTCCGACCGGAAGAAGTTTGCAAAGTCGTCCCGTAAGGCCCGCCATATGGATGACCGCGGTAGATCGTCCGGCACGTCCTCGCTGACCGGCTGGGGGACCACATGGATGGACGACACTCCGGCTCTCACGGCACGTTGTTGTGGAGTTCCAGTCCGCGTGCCTAAGCAGCGCAGACTCGCCGGTCGTCAGCCCAAAACGCCATCCACCCACTGTGCGATAGTGACATGAGGAGAGGTCCTATCAGCCGATTTGTAGACCGGTCTTGCACATGGAGACACTCGGACCGGGAGTCTGGGGCGGCAACGTTCTGTGCAGCCTACCCTTGGTTGGCAGGGCTTGAAGCCTCTGTGCGGGGCGCATCGCTCTACCGGGCAGGCAGCACTCCCGGGGGCTCCACTTGGCCTGTGGACTGGGCAGCGGGCGACTGATCAGGGGACCCAAAGCTCGACAGCTTGTTGTGTATTTAGATGATATAGACTGAAGGCTGCGACTACGGTTCAACGAGCCTTTGCGGTTACCCGGCGTGGCCCTCCTACAATCCGCCTGCTCATCGAATCCTGGAAAGGCCTGGTGTCGTAACCGTAGTCGCACCTTTCAAGGTGCGGCTGTGGCAAGGTGGTGGGCCTTGGCCCTTTCCTTTGGACTTCCATGAAGGAGCGGGGCACCTTGAGCCGAACAGAGACGTTAGCATCTTCACGCCCGCCCTGAGGGCTTTCAGGAGGCTTGCCCGCATGCGCTCGATGATTCTCTTTCTCACCTTGCTCTGCCTACCTGTCCTCGCGCAGAACCTCGACGTCCGCGATGATTTCAGCACCTACAAGAACGGTGATGAGCCCGGCGGACCGTGGCTTGCCACCGCCAACTACGAGGTCCGCGACGGTCATCTCGCCATCGAGTCCTACGGCACCGATGACCTCGGTCTCAAGGACGACCGCTGGTTCCGCCAGGTGAAGATCGAGGCCACTGTCATCGTCCATAAGCGCCTCGGCAACCTCTGGAGCGTCGTCGGCCTCGGCATCACCCACGACGATGAGCGCCGCTGGCAGGCCGCCCTTGTCGAGGGCCCCGTCGCGGATGGCAGCAAGCATTACTTCGAGGTCGCCATGGGCCTGCCTGGTAAGTGGCCCACCGGCGATGGCGTCACGATCACCGACGATCTGGGCTCAGGCTTCGACTGGCAGTACGACCATCCCTACCGCATCACTCTCGAACTCGGCGGCAACCAGATCCACGGCACCCTCGCCGAACTCGACGGCAAGGTCGTCGGCGACAGGATGGGCACCCTCGCCGCCCCGGCGGTCATGGACGGCGCCCCGATC
>PMZA01000444.1:33680-36521 GCA_003170595.1 Armatimonadota bacterium | reverse complement strand
GCCGGCAAGGACACGCGCGGCATTCTGCGAGTGCACCAGTTCGACAAGCTCGAGATGTTCAGCTTCTGTCTGCCCGAGCAGGCGGAGGGCGAGCACGAACTGATCCGCTCGGTCGAAGAAGAGGTCCTGCAGGGCCTCGAGATCCCCTACCGGGTGGTCGCGATCGCCGCCGGCGACCTGGGGGCGCCGGCCGCGAAGAAGTACGACTGCGAAGCCTGGATGCCCGGCCAGCAGCGCTATCGCGAGGTCACGAGCTGCTCGAACTGCACCGACTACCAGGCCCGGCGCCTGAACTGCCGCTACCGCGCGGAGAAGGGCCCGCGCTTCGTGTACACCCTGAACGGCACGACCATCGCCGTCGGCCGCACGATCATCGCCATCCTGGAAAACCACCAGCGCGCCGACGGCACGATCACCGTGCCCGAGGCGCTGCGCCGGTACGTAGGCAAGGACTCGATCGAAGGCTGAAGGTCGGCGGGACCGGCGCGGGGCGACGAGCGCAGGGCGACGGGCGCGGGCCGGCGCGGGGCGACGAGCGCGGGCGCACGAGCAGGCGAAGCGCTAGATGACCAGTTCGGCGCGGCCGAAGGCCGCGCCCTCCGCCCCTTCGCGCCAGGGGATGACGTAGCACTCGACGGTCACGCCGAGGTAGTCGTGCTCGAGGTCGGCCTTGACGCGCCGCAGGTCGCGCTCGAGGATGCGCTGCTGGTCGAAGCCCAGGCCGCCGAGAGCGCGCTCGTAGGCAAAGCAGTCCTGGTGGGAGACCAGCACGATCCGCCTGATGTCGTGGAAGTTCACGATCTGCGAGACCGCGTCCTTGGCGACGCGCCGCTCGGCGCCGGTGCGGGTGAGCCCCAGCGGTCCGCCGGGCACCAGCAGACGATCGGCGTCTTCGATGTGGAGGCGTCGCTGGAGGTCGTCGAGCGGCGGCGCTACGCGCCCGTCAGAGCATGCCACCAGCAACGAGTTCATAGCTCGGTAGTATCCCAGAAGAGGCGACGTTACACTACCTGAGGCCCCCGACCCGGCTCAGGGCAGGCGACGCGCCGCCGCCGTGACGGCCCTGCCGATGTCAGGTCCGCTTGAGCCAGCACCGATGGGAGGAGACCAGGATGCCGTCAGAGCTCGTGATCCACGCCGACTATCAGGGCGGCATGAAGCTGCTTGCCGGTGACGGCGAGCACACCGTCGTGATCGACTATCCGCTCGAGCCCGGACAGCAGGTCGACGGTCTCACGCCGCTCAAGCTGCTGCTCGCCAGCGTGGCCGGCTGCGGCGGCAACACGGTCGCCCTGCTCATGAAGAAGCGCGACCAGCCGCTCCAGGGTCTCGAGGTCGTCGCCCGCGGACAGCGCCGCGACGAGCACCCGACGGTCTTCACCGCCATCGACGTCGAGTTCATCCTGCACGGCGCCGGGCTCGACCCGGCCGTCGTCGAGCACTGCATCGCGGTGGCCGACGGCCAGCTCTGTCCCGTCTGGGCGATGATCAAGCCCGGCACGCCCATCGCCACCTCGTATCGCCTGGTGGACTGACACGAGGCAGCGTCTGAGCGAGTAGAGTCGGAGATTTCCGCAGCAAAGGGCAGCGGAGGGGTGGCCGAGCGGTTGAAGGCAGCGGTCTTGAAAACCGCCAGGGGTCGCAAGGCCCCTCGTGGGTTCGAATCCCACCCCCTCCGCCAGCCTCTTCTCGCCCTGCTAGTCCTCTTGCGGCGGCGCCGCCACCGCTACTCTCGCCGGCCGCAGGACCTTATCCCCCCGCATGTACCCCTTCTGCAACTCGCGCACCACGACGTTCTCGTCGTGATCGTGGCTCGGCACGACCTCGAGGGCCTCATGCCTGTGCGGATCGAACTGCTGCCCGGCCGACAGGAAGGCCTCCACGCCCATGCCCGCCAGTATCCGTACGAGCTTGTCGTGGATGAGTTCGACGCCCCGCTGCATCGTCTCGGCCGACGAGAAGGAGCTATGCGCCGCCCGCTCCAGGTCGTCGACGACCGAAAGGATCTCGCGCAGGATGTGGTCGGTCGCCAGGTCAACCTGGCGCGCCCGTTCGTCCTGCATGCGGCGGCGGAAGTTTTCCATCTCGGCCACCAGCCGCGTGCACTGATCCTTCGCCGCAGCCAGTTCCTGCGTCAGCCGCAGAATCTCGACCTGCTCTTCAGTGGGCATCGACCATGCCTCGCTGTCACCCACGTCCTCCGCCCCGCCCTCGGGCTCGATCGGAATCTCGAAGCTATCGTCACCTGAACCAAACATGTTAGACCCTTCCCCCTGAGCGCCCGGCTCTAGTCCTGCTCCTCGATCGTTCCCTGCCAGGCTTCGGATAGCAGGCCCGTCGCCTCTACCAGAGCTGCGACGGCCTTCTCGTAGTCCATTCTCATCGGCCCGAGCACCGCCAGACGTCCAGCCCGGCTGCCCTCCGGCCCGTAGAAGCCCACCACGATCCCGCAGGCCTCCAAGGGCTCGCCACCCTCCGGCGCGCCGATGATCGCCCGCGGCTCACGCGTCGGCGTGGTCCGCACCAGAAGACTATACACGCGCGGCTGATCGTCGAAGAGGGCCATCATCTTCACCGCCGATCCGCGCATGCCAAACTCGGGCTGGGCCAGCAGATTCCGCGCACCCTCGACGAGGACTTGCGACTCCTGCCCGGCCTGCATGATCGCCCCGACTAGCTGTTCCCACAACGCGGGCGGGAAGCCGTGGGGCCTCGGATATGTGCCCAGGCTGCTGATCGATTCACCAGCCAGCTCGCCGAGCTGCCGCGCCCAATCGCTCATCTCGGCCTCGGTCCATGCCTCGGCGAGATGTCCCAGGACCTTCCGCTGCGGCCCGCCGG
>PMZA01000444.1:0-33659 GCA_003170595.1 Armatimonadota bacterium | reverse complement strand
GCCGCCGCCACCAGCGCCTGGCCGAGATCAGCCGCGCGTCGCAGGCGCGACCTGAGCCACGCCCCATCAGCCGACCCCAGTCCCGGCCTGCCCAGATTGTCGACGAAGATTCTATAGCCCTCCGCCGTAGGCCGACGACCCGCCGAGGTGTGAGGCTGCTCGAGCAGGCCCATGCGCTCGAGCGAAGCCATGTCGTTGCGGATGGTGGCGCTGCTGGCCTCGATGCCGTACTTGGCTCGCAGCGTCTCCGACCCCACGGGCGCCGCCGCGCGCACATACTCACGGACGGCCGCGTTGAGAATCCGCAGCCGCCTAACGGTGAGCCCTTCAAGCTTCTTTCGAGGCATGGATGGTCCCGGCCTGCCCTCGCGCCCAAATCTTCCTCGGCTCGCGCTTGCCGCGAACCCGAGCATCGTCTAGGATACCCTGTCTTGCACGCCAGTCAAGGGTTGGAGGCCCCTTGACTCCCCAAACGCCCCCTGCTATCATTTCGTCCGCCCCGCCGTGAGGCGGGCTTCAACGTTTTGGTGGGAGGTTGTCTCTCTTGGCACAGGATCGTCGTGGTCCCGGTGGACCCGGTAGAGGTGGTCCAGGTGGACCCCAAAGAGGCGGAGGCCCCGGANNCCCAAAGAGGCGGAGGCCCCGGAGGTCCCGGTGGCTCCCAAAGAGGCGGAGGCCCCGGAGGTCCCGGTGGCTCCCAAAGAGGTCGTGGAGATCGTAGAGACCGTCGCGGCGGACCCAGGAAAGAGGAAGAGCCGCAAGACGAGTTTCAGGATCGCATCGTCCGTGTGGACCGCACGCGCAAGACTGTCGCGGGTGGCCGAATTTCCAGCACGCGCGTCGTCGTCGCAGTCGGTGACGGCAAGGGTCACATCGGCATCGGTGTGGGCAAAGCCCGCAACGCTCCCGACGCCATTGCCAAGGCCCGCATGCGCGCCCGCAACACCCTGATCCGCATCCCGCTCGACGGGTTCACCATCCCGCACGAGGTCGTCGGCAAGTGTGGCGCCGCGCGCGTCATGCTCAAGCCCGCCTCCCGCGGCACCGGCATCATCGCCGGCGGCGCGGTCCGTCAGATCATCGAAGTCAGCGGCATCAAGGACATTCTCACCAAGTCCCTCGGCCAGGGCACGGTTTTCAACCGCGCCAAGGCTACCTTCGAGGCCCTGCGCAGCGTCCGCGATCCTCGCGTCCTCGCTGCCGCCCGGGGCAAGACTGTCGAAGAGATCCTCGGCCGCACCGTGACCGATCCCTACGCCACTGAGGATTCGGCGGAGCCCAAGAAGCCCGTCCTTCGCACGGCCGACTCGGAAGACGAATAGGCCCCACCCGCTTGCACCGCCGGGCTCCCTCTACTGGGAGCCCGGTTTCTTTTTGCCTCGCCGCTAGCACCTCGTTGCGTCTCCGTGCCTCGACGCCCCTTCTCGCCGCCGATATAGCCGACGGTGCCGAAGCTCGGCGCCGGGTGATATCAGTGAGAGAATCGCGTGCCCGACAGTTTGCGTCACGACGCGGGGTTGCCATGCTGTGGATGCTGGGCGCCCTGGCCGCCACGCTGGGATTCATGGCCCTGGTGGTGGATGTGGGCAGCGTCGTCGTCGCCACGAATCAGCTCCAGCTTTCCTGCGACGCCGCGGCCCTGGCCGGCGTCAGCACGCCCACCAACGTGGTGGGGCAGGCGCTGAGCCTCTACGAGAACAACGCCATGCCCGGCGCGACGGACACGCCGTCTCTCGTGAGCGGCCACACCTACACCCTCCGCTACGACACCGTCACCGTGACCAATCCCTACAGCGACGCGACCACCACGGCCGCCGGCTATGCTGCCGCCGACTGCGTCGAGGTCGCGGCCAGCCGCACGCTCGCCACGGCCTTCGCCCCTCTGGCCGGCGGCGGGCGCAGGACGACCTCCGCCCGCGCCGTCGCCTGGCGGGTGGCCGGTGGAGACGGCGCCTTCTCGGGCGGCCAGGGCACCATCTTCGCCCTCGACCAGGGCTTCGCTCTGACCTGCAACGGCTTCACCGTCAGTGGCAGCGTCTTCTCCAACTCGTCCATCGCGATCAACCTTAACAACATCTCCATCGGCAACACTCTCCATTCCAAGACTTCCACCACCCTCACCAGCAACAAGATAACCGGGCACTTCAACCTTCAGTACGGAACGACCTACAAGATCACCAGCAACAACACCGACATCGCTTCGTACACCCAGACGCCCCAGACCGATGTCACCCCTCCCATCAACTACGATCCGGCCAACTATGCCACCGATTTCCAGATCACCCAGAGCTACTCCAGCTCGGTCAACATCAGCGCCAGTGGCGTGGTCTGGCCCGCCGGCACCTACTACATCAATGGCGATCTCAACATCAGCGCCAACAACGCCGACCTGAGCAAGTGCACCTTCATCGTCAACGGCAACATCACGGTCAACACCAACAACGCCAAGTTCTCTCCCAACCAGAACTACATGTGCCTCTACGCCCTGGGCGGAGGCACGATCAGCCTCAACCAGAACAACATCTCGGTCACGGGCGACGTCTACGCGCCCAAGGGCTACATCTACTGCATCTCCAACAACACGAACTACGGGTGGTGGGAGGCGCGCAGGATCACGGTGAACTGCAACAACTTCAACCTCGAGGGAATCGCCGGCCGCACCGGCTCGGCGGGCAGTCCCAAGCTTGTGGAGTAGGGATGGGAAGCGACCTATTCGGGTCTTGGCGACGGGGTGTTTGCTTTGCGGAGGGGCCGCATCCGACCTGAGCGCCTGCGGGCGCTCGGGTCGAATCCGGCCCGCTTTTCGGCTTTTGTTGCGTGGGCAAAGAAGAGGGCCGGATTCGCGAGAAGCACGCAAGCGTGCTTCTCACGGATTCGGCCCCTCCGAAAAACCAAGCCTCCAGTTCCTGGCTCAGGCCTGCGCGGCCTGGCGCTCGGCCTTCCAGCGATCATGCAGCCACAGCCACTGCTCAGGGTGAGCCATGACCTCGGCGCTGATGATATCGTTCAGCTTCTGCGCGAGAGCCACGGCCGCTTCCTGCCGATCCTCAGTCGCGGGCATCTCGACGGGCTCGTGGATCAGGTAGAGGAAGCGGTCGCCCTCGATGCGTCGGACGAAAACGGGGATGATCGTCGCACCCGATCGCAGGGCGAGCATCGCCGGCCCGATCGCCGTCGCCGCGGGCCGGCCCAGAAACGTCAGGACCGCCCCGCCGACCTGGTGCTGGTCCGGCAGGATGCCGATGGCTCCGCCGCGCCGGAGGGCCTTCACCATCGCCAGCGTCCCCTCCCGCCCAAGCACCTCGATGCCCATCGCCTCGCGCGAGCGGTTGATGATGTCGGCCGTCTGCGCGCCGCTGGCATCGCGGGCGACGACGTGCATCTTGTAGCCCAGCAGGCTGAGGGTCGATGCCCCCAGTTCCCAGTTCCCGTAATGGGCGGTCACGACGATGACGCCCTTCCCGAGCTTGTACGCCGCATCGAAGCGCTCGAGGCCGTCGAAGTCCACCATCGCCCGGACGTCCTCGTGCTTCATCCTCGGCATCTTCAGCAATTCGAGCATCGTCTTGGAGACATTGCGGCAGCACCCGAGGACGATCGCCCTCCGCTCCTCCGCCGTGAAGCGGCCGGGGAAGCACTTCTCGACATTGCCGTCAGCCAGCCGCCGCCTCTTCGGGAAGCAGGTGAACACGATCCAGCCGACGCCGTTGCCCAGCCGCTGCACCCAGCGCAGAGGCAGCCGGACGAGCCCCCAGGTCGCGAGGAACGTGGCCCAGTAGACCAGGTGTTGCTCGATGCGCCGCCGCCACGGATGCTTGTGGTAGCGATGCTCGGGGGTTGGGGTTGTCTCGGCTTGCGTCATACCGTGCCTGCTCCCATCAGGGTCGGTGGCTTACTTTCGAAGACCTCGATCTCGACTTCCACGACAGCCAGCGGCGGAGCGTCCTCGGGCCACATCCCAGCCTCCAGGCGCACGGCGTCCTTCGCCGTCGTGAGCACCACCTCGGCCCCGAGGCTCCGCGCCCACTCTGCGACGCCGCGAAGGTCGGCCGCATCGTACCAGTAATGATCCGGGAAGGGCTTCATCCGCACCGACCTCGGCTCGAGGCCCTCGATGCATCGCTGAAAACCCGCGGGCTTGCCTATCCCGCAGAAGGCGGCGACGGCCGCGCCCTCCACCTTCACCTCGGCGCCATCGTCCAGCCTACGACATCCCGCCACGCGATAGTCGGCCAGGACCCTCGGCACGCCCGGCGCATGACGTTCGCACCACCGGACAGCCTCGGCCAGGACTTCCTCGCTCACCGAGCGCGCGTAGGTCACCCAGATCGTGCTCGCCCGCGACAGTGTCGCCGCCGGCTCTCGCAGCACGCCCGCCGGGAAGGCTCGGTTCTGCGGCCCGAAGTCCAGCGTGCTCACGAGGACGTGGTCGACATCGCGGCGGAGTCGGAAATACTGAAAGCCGTCGTCGAGGATCGCAAGGTCGGCGCCGAGGTCGCGTGCCCGCTCGATCGCCAACTCGCGCCGCTTGCCCACGACCACCACCGCGCCGGGGCACCCTTGGGCGAGCAGCACCGCTTCATCGCCGGCCTGGCGCGCATCGAGCTTCACGACCGCCCCATCGCTCACCACGGCCACTTCGTCGTGGCCCTTGCGCCGGTACCCACGCAGCACCAGCGCCGGACGCTTGCCCGCGGCCAGGGCCTCGCGCGCTAGCCGCGCCGTCACGCTGGTCTTACCCGCCCCGCCGACGCTGAGAGCGCCGACGCTCACCAGGGGCAGCGCGGGTTCACTCCTCCGACGCAGCCCGATCTCATAGCTCCACCGGTAGGCCAGCGCCCCCGCGCCATAGAGCGCGCCCAGCGGAGCGAGCGCCGTCCGCGCCGCCGCCCCCGTCAGCCCGCCTCCGCCGTGCACCCACTCCAGCCATCGACCCTCCGCCGAAGCTGACATCGCCGGCTCCTAGGTCCCGGTGCTCTGGTGCAGCAATTCGACCAAAGCCTCGGCGATCCGCTCCGAGGCGCCGCGCTGCTCGGCGATCATCTTCAGCCCGCGCTCGCGCCTCTCGGCGGCAGCCTCAGGCGACTGCAGCAAGGCCTCGACGGCGCGCCTGAGTTCCTCGGGTGACCGCACGATATCCACGGCCTCAGTCTGCTGGGCGATCTCCAGGACGTCGCGGAAGTTCGCCATGTGGGGCCCCACCAGCACCGGCTTGCCCTGCGCCAGCGGCTGGAGGATGTTATGCCCGCCGATCTTCACGAGGCTGCCGCCCACGAACACCACCGACGCCAGGGCATACACGCGCGCCAGTTCGCCGATGGTATCGAGCACGACCACCCGCGCCTGCGGGCCGGTCGGCTCAGGCTGCTCCTGCCCCGCCTGGGCGAAGGAGCGCCGGTAGACCTGGAAGCCGAAGCGCTCGACAAGCTCATGCACCTGATCGCCCCGCTCGGGGTGACGCGGCGCGAGGACAAGCTCGGTCCCGGGATGGTCGGCCCGCAGGTGCGCATAGGCGTCCAGCACCTGCTCCTCCTCGCCGGGATGCGTGCTTCCGGCGACGAGGACCGGCGCGTCGGGCGCGAAGCCGAACTCGGTCCGCATGAACTGGGCCTCGGCCTCCGACACCTCGGGGAAGCGCTCATCGAACTTCGTGTTACCGGTGACCTTCACCCTTTCTGCCGGCGCGCCGAGGTTGATGTACCGCTCGGCATCGCCCTGGGACTGGGCGCAGACCTGATCGACCTTGTCCAGCAGCCAGTGGTAGAAGGGCTTCACCAGTCGCGCGCGTTGAAAGGCCCGGTCCGAGAACCGCGCGTTGATGACGCACGTGCCGATGTACCGTCGCTTGGCCGCCGCGAGAACGTTGGGCCACAGCTCGCCCTCGAGCAGTACGATCATCGCCGGGTTGATCTGATCCAGCACCTTTTCTGCCACCCAGGGCAAGTCGAAGGGGAAGAAGAAGGGGCCGGCCACCTCAAGGTCCTTGCGCTCCGCTATCTCCCGGCCGGTCGCGGTCATGGTCGAGAGTACCATGACCGCGTGGGGTTCCCGCAGCGACAGCTCGTGGATGACCGGCTCGGCCGCGCCCACCTCGCCGACCGACACCGCATGAACCCATACCACCGGCTCCTCGCCCCGGGCGGCCTCCGCCACTTCCTTAGGCACCCAGCCCAGTCGCTCCTCGAAGTGCCTGGGCGACTTGCCTTTGATCACTATGCGGTAGATGACCCACAGCAGCAGGAAGGGCGATAGCACCAGCATGCCCAGGTTGTATAGAACGGTCGCCGTGTCAGGACGCTGGCGTAACCGTATTTTCCGCATGCTTATCCTCCGGCCGCGTCGCGCGTCTGGACGTCGGCGTCGACCTGTGCATTGTACAACCGGTGGTAGACGCCCTCGGCCCGCAGCAGTTCCTCGTGCGTGCCCTCTTCGATGACGCGCCCCTCGACCAGGACGACGATGCGATCGGCGTCGCGGATGGTGGAGAGACGGTGGGCGATGATGATTGTCGTCCGGCCCTGCATCAGCCGGCCCAGCGCTTCCTGCACCGCCGCTTCGCTTTCACGGTCGAGGGCGGAGGTCGCCTCATCGAGAATGAGTATCCTGGGCCGCCGGAGGAGCGCTCGGGCGATGGCTATCCGCTGGCGCTGACCGCCGCTAAGGTTGTAGCCCAGCTCGGCAAGCTCCGTGTCGTAGCCCTGCGGGAGCGCGCTGATGAAGTCATGCGCCTGAGCGGCCTTCGCGGCCTCGAGGATCTCCTCATCCGACGCGCCTTGCCGTCCGTAGCCGATATTCTCCTTGACCGTCGCGGCGAAAAGGATCGTCTCCTGAGGCACCAGGGCCTCCAGCTTCCGATACGACGCCCGCTTGACCTGCCGCAAGCTCACCCCATCCACGAGGATGTCGCCCTCGTCGGGGTCATAGAGCCGCGCGGCCAGGTTCGCCACCGTCGTCTTCCCAGCACCGCTGGGGCCGACGATCGCCACATGCTCGCCCGGCTTCACGTGCAGCGAGAACCTGTCGAGCACCGGCCGGTCGAAGTCGTAGCGGAAGGACACGTTGTCGAAGACGAGTTCGCCGGTGCAGTCCTCCAAGTCCACAGCATCGGGCGGGTCAGGCGGCTCCGTCGGCTCATCGAGCATCTCGGCCACCCGGATCGCCGAGCCCTCGGCCTGGTCGATGGTCAGCAGTTCCTGCGTGAACTTGCTCATATAGTTGCCGGCCTGCACCGCGATCATCAGGAAGGTCATGAGCCCCGCCGGGTCAATCCGACGCGCGTGTATCTCATAAGCGCCCAAGATGATCGTGGCGACGACCCCCAGCGCGGCGGTGATCGCCGACATCGGCCGCGAGGCCGACCGCAGCCGCTCGACCCGAAGGTTCTCACGCACGACGCCCGCGCTCTCGGTGTCGAAGCGCTGGAACATGATCGGCTCAAGGCCGAAGGCGCGCACGACGCGGATGCCGAGGAAGGTCTCCTGGATCCGCGCCGATAGCGACCCCGTCCGCTCCTGAGCCCGCCGCGCGTGCTTGCGGACGCTCGACCCGAGCAGCCTGGTCACGCCGAAGACCGTGGGCGATACCAGCAGCATGAGCAGGCTCAGCCGCCAGGACATCCCCGCCATGATGCCGATGAGCACGACGGCGGTCAGGGGCCCGACGATCATTGTCGCCATGTCGCCGGAGAAGGTCCGCGCGAGCATCTGCGTGTCATTGCTGATCCGCGAGATGAGTTCGCCGACGGGCCGCCTCTGGTAGAAGGAGGTGCTCACTTCCTCCAGGTGGCGGAAGAGGGCGGCTCGGATGTCCTTGAGGATGTGCTGGCCGGCCCAACTCGCCATGTACCCCGATACGCCCTGCCCCAGGGACGCCGCTGCGAAGGCTCCGAAGAGGATAAGGGCCGCGATCCAGAGCTTGTGCAACTCCACGGGAAGCTGCTCGGCAGTGGCGTTCCGCACGCCCTCGAAGGTCGCTTGCAGTACCGGCTGGAGCTTCTTTAGCGCGACGCCGTTCAGCCCCGCGGTGATCCCCATCAGCACGAGGCCGAGGATGATCACCCTCAGATAGGGCCGCACGAACCGGCGAACCAGTATCCACAAGCCCTTCATCCGGTACGCTCCATCATGCGAGTGTGAGGCCTGAGCCTGCCCTCGAGCACGTCAACGACCATCTCCGCCGCTCGGTGGGCCGCCCCCGGTGGGCCAAGCTCCAGCCTAACCTTCTCGTAGACTTCCAGCACGTCGGCCCGTGCCTGCTCATCGGTCACCAGGCGGTAGGCCGCATCCGACAGCTTCTCCGGCGTCGCGTCCTTCTGGACTAGCTCGGGGATGACCTCCCTGCCCACGATGATGTTGGGCATCGCGTACAGAGGGCTCCCCGCCCCGAGGAGCCGTGCCTGAACCTCCATCGCCGGCGTCAGACGATAGGATCCGACGATCGGGCAGTCGGCCAGCGCCGCCTCAAGCGTCACGGTGCCGAAGCTGCTCAACGCCACATCCGACGCCGCAAGCAGGTCCGCCGTGTTGGCCACAGGTCGTGCCCAGCTACGGAATCCGTCGATCCCGAGCGTCAGGTCGCGAGCCACATGCTCGGGCGGCTGCGACCACAAGATCTCGCACCTCACGAACCGCTGCCTGAGCAGGGCCGCCGCCTCCAGAAAGACTTTTCCAAGCAGATTCCTCTCCAGCGCCCGGCTGCCCGGCAGGAGCCCTACCACAACCGCATCTCTCGCGATGCCCAGCTTCTCTTTCTCGGCGCCGCGATCCTCAGGCCGGCGGATGCGGTCGACGGCCGGATGGCCGACCCACCGCACCGACGCCCCCTGCGCCGCCAGCTTCGCCGCGTTCCAGGGAAACGGCGTCGCGATGTAGTCGGTCACCCGCAGCAGCTTGCCGTTCTTGACCCGCGGGCCCATCCGCCACGACCGCGGCGGGAAGTAGTAGAGGATCGGCAGGTCAGGCATGCGCCGCTTGATCAGGGCCGCGAGCGTAGTGTTGAAGGTCGCTGCGTCCACCAGCACGACCAGGTCCGGCTTCGTCTCGACGACAGCGCGGGGCAGGTCCCGGCCAGCCCGCAGGTAGATGGGCAGCTTGCGGAGAGCCTGCGGGATGCCGATGGCGCCCCAGTCGGAGCTGTCCCACCGCACCTCGGCCCCCGCGTCAGCCAGCCTCCGCCCTCCCGCCGCCACGACCCTCACCGGCGCCATGTCCTTCAACTCGCGCACCAGCTCCGCAGCGTGCAGATCGCCCGAGGGCTCCGCACAGAAAAGCATAATCGTCCGGGGAGTTGTTCCCTGATGGGCCATGCTTAGTGGCTCACTGGCCTGGAAAAAGGGGGGATAGGCACTACGCGTGCGCGAGCTGGCGGCCCAGCGATCCCTCGAGGCTGCGCCTCATGAAATCGGTCAGGTGGCGCACCTGCGGCGTCATCGGCCCCTCCGCCTCCAGCGCGGCCAGCGCCTGCGAGACGTTGAAGTCCGATCGGAAGATCAGCTTATAGGCGTGGTGCAGGGCCTCGATATCCTCGGCCGTCAGTCCGCGCCGCCTCAGCCCTCGCACATTGAGCCCCGTCGGGCGGGCCGGCTTGCCGTCGACCATGCAGTAAGGGGGCACATCCCGGGTGGTCCCCGACATCGCCCCGACCATGCACATCGTGCCGAAGGTCACGAACTGGTGGGAGCCCACCATCCCGCCGATCGTCACGAAGTCCTCCAGCGTGCAATGTCCGCTGATCCCGGCCCCGTTGGCGATGAGGCAGTCGTTGCCGATGATGCAGTTGTGGCCGAAGTGCGAGTAGGCCATGATCATGTTGCGGTCGCCGAGGGTGGTAGCGCTGCCCTCGCCGGTCGAGCGGTGAAGCGTCACGAACTCGCGGATCTGGTTGCCCGCGCCGATGATCAGTTCGGTGGGCTCGCCCTTGTACTTGAGGTCTTGCGGCGGCTCACCCAGGACGGCTCCGGTGTGGATCTCGGTGCCGGCGCCAAGGGTGGTGCCCGTGCGGATGACGGCCATGGGCCCGATCTTGCACCCGGCGGCTACCTTCACGCCCGCTTCGATGATGCAGTAGGGATGGATGACTACGTCGTCAGCAAGCTCGGCCGCCGCGTCTACTATCGCTGTGGGATGGATGTTGGCCATTTACGTCTCTTAGCTCCCGGGAGTTTGCCCTTTAGACCGACCCCGGCGCCTCAGGTTCTTCCTTTTCTTCGACGAGGGCGAAGATGAATTCGCCCTCTACGGCCACGTCTCCCTCGACCTTGGCGACGATGTGGGCCCGGCCCACCAGCCCCCGCATCTTCGTCATGATCGCCTCGATCACCAGCTGGTCGCCCGGGACGACCTTCCGCCGGAACCTGACCTCGTCGAGCCCGGCCATGAAGGCGGTAAGCGTCCGCCCCTCAAGCTCCTTCATGGTCAGCACGAGCATCCCGCCGACCTGGGCCATGGCCTCGACCATCAGCACGCCCGGCATGACCGGGCTGCCCGGCCAGTGACCGGTGAACTGCGGCTCGTTGGCGGTGATGTTCTTGATCCCCAGAGCCCTAACGCCGGGCTCCAACTCCAGGATCCGGTCCACCAGCAGGAACGGGTATCTATGGGGCAGAACCTTCATTATTCCGGTGATGTCGACCATTGCACTCTATCTCCTTAGTCGTGAAACCCGCCGCGCGAGCCAGGGAGACCCGTCGGCGAAGCGGGGGGATTATAATCTCCGGCCCCTCCCCAGAACAAGGGGCCGCGCCTCGGCTGCGGTTGACTGAGCCCTGGACCCGGCCTACAATCCGGCCGTGAACCCTGCCGGGCCCAAGTCCGGGCCTGGCCGTCCCCAATCCCCAAGAGAAGCTGTTGCGAAACCGTCTGTGCGCCCCGGGGACGTGCCCTCCTATCGCCAGAAGGCGCCCCAGACCAGGTCTAGGTGCGACCGTTTCGCAACAGCTTCTACGAGAAGGAACCTGCCGTGCGTCCAGCCTGGTTGGAAATAGACCTTGATGCTTTCCGTGCCAACGTAGCCTACTTTCGCCGCCTCGCCGGCCCGCAGACGCAGGTCTGCGCGGTGGTCAAAGGCAACGCCTACGGTCATGGCGCGGTGCCTCTATCCAAGGCAGCCCTCGAGTCTGGCGCGACGATCCTGGCCGTCGCTATCGGGTGCGAGGCCCGCGAACTCCGCGATGCCGGCATCACCGCCCCCATCCTCATCCTGGGCGACTGTGGCTGCGAGGACCCGGCTGAGATCCTCGACGCCGGCGCCGTCCCGTCGGTGGCGATGATCGAGTCGGCCGAGGGTTTCAACGCCGCCGCCGCCGCCCGTGAGGTAGTCGCCGATGTCCATGTCAAGATCGACAGCGGCATGGGTCGCTGGGGCGTCCGCTGGGACGAGATCGTGCCCTTCGCCGAGCGCTTCCGCGAGCTTGCGAACGTCCGTCTGGCCGGCCTCTTCACCCACTTCTCCATCGCCGAGGCCGAGTCGGACTTCACCCGCTGGCAGTATGCCAACTTCCTCGCCGCCTGCGCCGAGATCGAGCAGATCGTCGGGCCTGTGCCCTTCAAGCACTGCTGCAACACGGCGGCGGCGGTCTATTACCCCGACATGCACCTGTCGATGATCCGGCCCGGCGCCGGCATCTACGGCATCAATCCGGGCCTGCCGCCGGAGAGCGCCGCCCAGATCCGACCGGCCCTCAGCCTCCGCTCGAAGCTTGGGCTGATCAAGTCCGTCCGCCCGGGCGACAGCGTCGGCTACGGCCGCGCCTGGAAAGCTCCGCGGGACACCCGCCTGGCCCTCGTCCCGCTGGGCTACTGCGACGGCTACCCGCGTGTCCTATCGAGTAACGCCGACGTCTTGGTGGGCGGCCACCGCGTCCCGATCGTCGGCCGGATATCGATGGATGTCATGATCATCGACGTAACGGAGGCCGGCGAGGTCAACGTGGGCGAAGAGGTCGTCCTAATCGGCACGCAGGGCGACGAGCGCGTGGGCGTCGAGGAACTGGCGACGCGGGCGGGGACGACGGTGCAAGAGATCGTCTCCCGCTTCGGCCCCCGCCTCCCGCGCGTCTATGTCAACGAATAACCCGCCGTTCCCTTGCCGCTGCCTTTTTGCTTGCTGTAGGGCGCGGGTTTATCCCGCGCCGCGTGGTGGTGCTGCTGTGGTACGCTGTTCGCAGTTGCCTTCGGAGGTCCGACTACCATGCGTCCCGAGAGGATTCCTTACGAGTTCAAGTCCATCGAGCCCAAGTGGCAGGCGATCTGGCAGGAGCGCAACCTGTTCCGGGTCCATGCCTCCGGTGATCGCCCCAAGTTCTACTACCTCGACATGTTCCCCTACCCGTCGGGCAATCTTCACATGGGGCACATGCGCAACTACGTCATCGGCGACGTCATCGCCCGCTGCATGCACATGCGCGGCCACAACGTCCTCCACCCGATGGGCTGGGACGCCTTCGGCCTCCCCGCCGAGAACGCCGCCATCAAGAACGGCGTCCATCCTGCCGACTGGACGCATCGCTGCATCGCCAACATGAGGCGCCAGTTCGACCAGGTCGGCATCAGCTTCGACTGGGACCGCGAGGTCACCACCTGCGAGCCCGACTACTATCGCTGGAACCAGTGGATCTTCCTGCAGATGTTCAAGCGCGGCCTCGCCTATCGCGGCGGCGCCGGGGCCAACTGGTGCCCCTCCTGCCGCACGGTCCTCGCCGATGAGGAAGTCGTCGCCGGTGGCTGCAATCGTTGCGGCAGCCAGGTTGAGCGCCGCGTCATGGAGCAGTGGTTCTTCGCCATCACCAAGTACGCCGACCGCCTCCTCGACGACATCGCCCTCCTCGAGCGCTGGCCCGAGCGCGTCCGCGTCATGCAGCAGAACTGGATCGGCCGCTCCACGGGCGTCGAGTTCGCCTTCGACATCGCCGACCTCCCTGGCGAGAAATTGGACGTCTTCACAACGCGGATCGACACCGTCTACGGCGTGACCTACATGGTCCTCGCGCCCGAGCATCCCCTCGTCGAGAGCCTGATCGAGGGCAAGCCCGAGGCCGAGGCGGTCCGGACCTTCTGCCGCGAGGCCATGGCCGAGGACATCACCGAGCGCATCGCCGCGGACACCGAGAAGGCCGGCGTCTTCACCGGCGCCTACGCGGTCCATCCCCTCACCGGCGAGCCAGTCCCGATCTGGATCGGGAACTACGTGCTCATGGAGTACGGCACCGGCGCGATCATGGCCGTCCCCGCCCACGATGAGCGCGACTTCGAGTTCGCCCGCAAGCACGACCTTCCCATCGTCGTCGTCATCCAGCCCGAGGGCGAGGAGCTTTCACCCGACGCCATGGCTGAGGCTTCGGAGGGCCCCGGCGTGCAGGTCAACTCCGGCGCCTTCGACGGCCTGCCCAACCTGGAGGCCTTGGAGCAGATCGCCGACTACCTCGAGCAGCAGGGCATCGGCGAGCGCACCACCAACTACCGCGTCCGCGACTGGCTGGTCAGCCGCCAGAGGTACTGGGGCACGCCCATCCCGATCGTCTACTGCGACCAGTGCGGCGTCGTTCCCGTGCCCGAGGAGGACCTGCCCGTTCTCCTGCCCGACGTCCCGGACTATACCCCCGGCGGCCGCTCCCCGCTGGAGAATGTGCCAGAGTTCGTCAACACGACCTGCCCGCAGTGCGGCGGCCCGGCCAAGCGCGAGGTCGATACGTTGGCGACGTTCGTGGATAGCGCGTGGTATTACCTCCGCTATGCCAGCCCGCATTTCGACGAGGGGCCCTTCGATCGCGGCGAGGTTGACTACTGGCTGCCCGTCGACAAATACGTCGGCGGCATCGAGCACGCCACGCTCCATCTTCTCTACGCCCGCTTCATCACCAAGGTCCTCTTCGACCTCGGGCACATCGGCTTCTCCGAGCCCTTCACCGAGCTTTTCACGCAGGGGATGATCTACAAGGACGGCGCGAAGATGTCCAAGTCTCTCGGCAACGTGGTCACGCCCGAGGAGATCAACGACAAGTATGGCGCCGACACCGGCCGCGTCTTCATCCTCTTCACGGGCCCGCCTGATCAGGACGCCGAGTGGTCGGATAAGGGCGTCGAGGGCGTCTGGCGATTCCTGGGGCGCGTATGGCGATCGGTCGTCGACCATCAGGAGCTGTACCTGCCGAACTGGGCCGAGGTCCTGCCGCCCCAGGACCAGCTTCCCGATGCCGCCCGCTCTCTCCGCCGCAAGACTCATCAGACGATTCGAGGCATAACCGTCGGCATCGACACCATGCACCTCAACACCGCCGTCAGCGCGCTGATGGAACTCATCAATGAGATCATGCCCTTCGCCGGTGGCCTCACGCCCGACGATCAGGCCGGCCGCGCCGTGTATAGCGAGGCCGTGGACAGCCTCGTCCTCGTGCTCTCGCCCTTCGCCCCGCACCTCTGCGACGAACTCCGCGAGCGCCTGGGCCATGACACGACCGCCTGGGACACGCCCTGGCCCGGCTGGGATGAGGCCGCCGCCGCCGAGGAGAGCATCACGATCGCGGTGCAGGTCAATGGCAAGCTGCGCGATCGTCTTGAGATCGCGGCAGGGCTGTCGATGGACGAGGCCGCCGAGCTTGCCCTGGCCTTGCCCAACGTCCAGCGCCACCTCGAGGGCAAGACGATCCGCCAGGTGATCAAGGTCCCCGGTCGGCTCATCAACATCCTGGTCTAGAGACGATCGCCGGGCTCTTTCTCGAGCCCCAGGACCGAGCGCCCGGGTCTGTCATCCTGAGGGTAGCGGCGTTTCGTGCCGCGACCGAAGGATCTCCTTTTNNTCGACAAAAGGAGATCCTTCGGGTGACGAAGAGCATCGCCCTCAGGATGACAGCCGAAGGCCTAGGACGAAGGACGGAAGGCGTCGCCGTCGAAGGTAGCGGCCGAGTTTCGCAGCCGGCCCGAACGGGCAGACTTGAGTTGACGTCACGTAGCGGCGCCTCGGAGTTGATATGTGCATGGGTGCTCTGGCCAGCTTCTTCAAGGCCATCTTCGCTTTCATCGGCCGGATCTTCGAGTCCTGCGGCACGTGACAGCGCTAGCCGCGGCGCCGTGAGCGCCGCTCTCATGGTCTTCCCGGCAGGCAGGTTTCGCGTCCTCCGTGTCGAACGCTCTGTTTGACACCATGGCCCTCTCGAAGCCTCAGAGGATCGCCTTGCTTCTTGTGCTCCTCGCCATCCTTGGCGTGAGCCTCTATACCCTGAGCAGGCGAGCCGTCGTCCCAGGGTCGCACGACCGGCTCGCCCTCACCCCCGCGCCTGATCGTCCCCGCCCAATCCTCATCGACGTCCGGGGCGCGGTCAACTACCCCGGCCTCTACTGGGTCCTGGAAGGCACGCGCGTCCAGGAGGTCCTCGGGCGCGCCGGAGTCAATGGCGAAGCCGATACCACCTCCCTCAGCATGGCCGCCCTCGTCCACGACGGCGACCGCGTCTTCGTNNCCCACCAGGCCTCCGCCCGGGACCTGGCAGCCGCCCGCAGGGGTCAACACCGCCAGTGTCCAGCCTGTGCCCGTGCGGCCCGTGGAGCCCGCGCACGTCAGGTCCGTGTCCCCGCGCGGCCGTGGGCGGCAGGCGGCGCAGCCTTCGTTCACCAGTCCCATCAACCTCAACACGGCCTCCGCTGAGGCGATTGCGGCCCTGCCAAAGATCGGCCCGACCAAGGCCCAGCGCATCGTGGACTACCGCACGGTCCACGGCCCCTTCCATACTTTTCAGGACCTGGACGCTGTGCCCGGCATCGGCCCCGAGACGATCCGCGTCATCTCCCCGTACGTGTGCTTCTGACCCTCCGCCGGCTCGTCCGCCCGCGATCGCCCGAACAGGTATAATGCCTCCAGCCATTGCCCTGGAAGGAGGTGAACCCATGACGCCTGGCCGTTGTCCTCGCCGCGGGGCCGACCCCGCTTTCACGCTCATCGAACTGCTNNTTCACGCTGATTGAACTGCTCGTTGTCATCGCCATCATCGCCATCCTCGCTGCGATGCTGTTCCCGGTCTTCAGCCGCGCGCGGGCCAAGGCGCGGGAGACCTCGTGCATATCCAACCTCCGCCAGCTAGCCACCGCGGCCCTGATGTATGCTCAGGATTACGACGAGGTCACGGTCATGTGGTCGCTTGCGGGCGGCGGCCCCCTGGGAGGCGCCCCTCCAGCCGGCACCCCTGCGTATACCTGGGACACGCAGCTGCAACCCTATGTCCGCAACCTCCAGATAGTCTGCTGCCCCGACAATCCCCACGGCAGCAACAACCGCGGCTATGCCGAACCGCGCGATGTCAGCGGCCAGCCCCTGGCCGGTCCGCCCGTGCCCGCCCAGACGGTCCTCTTTTTCGAGAAGGGCGGCAACCCACCCGGCTCCTGGGCTGACGCCGCCGGTGAGAACTACCACCAGTCCGACAGCTTCTTTCTGGGTCCGCCCTACTTCCATTTCGACGGCAAGAACTTCGCCTTCCTCGATGGTCACGTTAAGTGGTACCACTTCGACGCGGGCCCCTTTACCTATGTCTTCCGCACCGGAGCCGTGGCGGGCGACTGCTGGGCCCCGGGCATCGGCCCGGGTGGCGACTGGCCGTCGGCGACGGACTAGCGAAGGCCACCCGGCAGCGGCAGCGCGAGTTGAGGGCCAAGACGAAGGCCCACCTCGCACCCACAGCCGCAGCCTGAAAACTGCGACTACGGTTCATCGGCTCCTTGAGATCACCCGGTGTTATCCTTCTACGATGGGTGAACTCGTCTAAGCCTGAAGGAGGATCGTCGGCCCTGCCGGTAGTCGCACCTTTCAAGGTGCGGCTGTGGCAGTGCGGTGGGCCTTGGTTCTCAGACCGTGAGGCTGTACGATGGGTGGCATGAGACGCGAGCTGGTGGTTGGGGTGTGCCTTGCACTGATCATCGGCGGATGCACCAAGCCGCCGCCTGCTTTGACGTCCGCACCGACATCGGGGCCATCGCGCATCGGCGTCGTCACTAGCATCTACCCCCTCGCGGACTGGGTCCGCCAGATCGGGGGCGATCATGTCGACGTCCACACCCTCCTCAAGCCGGGCAGCAATCCGCACACCTACGAGCCCACGCCTGACGAGAGCATCCTCATGGCCCAGGCGAAAGTCCTCTTCTGCGTGGGCCTCAGCCTGGAAGAGTGGGTGCGCGACATCGGCGCCGCCGCCGGCTCCTCAGGCCCGCGCATCGTCTATCTTTCCGATGCCCTCAGACCCTCCGAGGTCGTCGCCGGCGATCCTCACGTATGGGTAGACCCGGCCCTGGCGGCGGAGATGGTCGCCCGCCTGACCTCGACCCTCGCCGACGTCGACCCTCCCCACGCCGCCGACTACCAGCGCGAGGGCGACGCCTACGCCGCGAAGCTGCGCAAGCTTTCCGACTGGGCCGTCGCCCAGCTGTTAGCCGTCCCCATGAAGCAGGCGGTCATCTACCACCCGGCCTTCGGCTATCTCTTCCGCCGCTGCGGCATCGAGGTCCTCGGGACCATCGAGGTGTCGGAGGGCCGCGAGGCCTCGCCCTCCGAACTCGCCGGCCTGGTTGCGACGATGCAGCGCACGCACAGCAGGGTCATATTCGTCGAGCCCCAGTTCTCGCCCAAGCTCGGCCAGGTCCTCGCCAACGAAGTCGGGGCGCATCTGGTCGTCGTCGATGACATCGGCGACCCTGCCGATCCGCAGCGCGATACCTACATCCATCTCATGGAGTACAATATCGGCCAGATTGTCGCGGCGCTGGGCGGCAAGGCCGGGCCGCCGCCCAACCTGTAGGCTAGGGGCGCCGTAGCTTACACGCACCAGCCTCGGTCAGTGGGGGAGAGAGGCATGACCACGCCAGCCACCGACACAGCCTCCGCCGGAGGCACCGCGCCTGCCGGCGCGCCTGATATCGTCGTCCAGGCCAGCGACGTTTCCTTCGCCTGGGTGGACGAGCAGTGGGTCCTCGACCGCGTGAACCTCGACGTCGAGCGGGGCACCTTCCTCGGCATCGTCGGCCCCAATGGCGGCGGCAAGACCACCCTCGTGCGCCTCATCACCGCCGAGCTTCTGCCCACCCGCGGCAAAGTCCTCATTTTCGGCGAAGAAGCTGCCCGCCTCGGCCCGCGCCGCTCCCTCATCGGCTACCTGCCCCAGCGCGTGGTCATTCCCGCCGACTTCCCCGTGACCGCCCTCGAGGTTGTCATGATGGGCGGCTACAGCAAGCTCGGCCTCTTCCGCCGCGTCCCACGATCCCTGCGCGACAAGGCGATGGCCAACCTCGCGAAGGTCGGCATGGAGAAGTACTCCGCCCGCCCCATCGGCAAGCTTTCTTCCGGCCAGCAGCAGCGCGTGCTCATCGCCCGCGCCCTGGTCAACGAGCCCGAGCTTCTTCTCCTCGACGAACCCACCGTAGGCGTCGACACCGGCGGCCAGGCCTCCTTCTTCGCCCTCCTCCGATCCCTCGGCCGCGAGATGGACCTCACCATCATCATGGTCACCCACGACCTCCTCCAGATCGGCCACTACGCCGACCGCCTGGCCTGCCTGAACCGCAAGGTCCACTGGCATCAGCGCTCCGACCAGGTCGGTGAGGAGGAAATCCGCGACGCCCTGAGCTGCGAGCTTGGCGATTTCCTCGCCTATGAGCGCCAGCTTTCCACCGACACCGAGACCCTACCCCTCGGCGGCACCAGCCCGCACGAGCACACCGAGGACGACTGCGATGACTGCGACTCCAGCGCCTGACGCGCCGACTCCTCGCCCCGACCTGAGCCGGAGAGGGATCTCTTGACCGAGCATATCGGCTTCTTCTACGCCCTCGTCCACTATCGCTTCATGCAGCAGGCCCTCCTCGCGGGCGTGCTGGTGGGCGCGGTATGCTCGGCGCTGTCGGTCTACGTCGTCCTCCGCCGGATGGCCTTCATCGGCCAGGGCATATCCCACGCAGCCTTCGGTGGGGTCGCCCTCGGGCTCTATCTTTTCCAGAAGGCTGACACCGGCGGCGAGCTTGGGGTCAACATCACCACCGCCGTCTTCTGCGTCGGCGTTGCGATCCTCATCGGCATCACCAGCAAGCGCGGCCGCATGTCCGCCGATAGCGCCATCGGCATCTTCCTCGCCTCAGCCATGGCCCTCGGCGTCGTCCTCATCGCCATGCGCGAGCGCTACACCGCCGACGTCACGACCTACCTCTTCGGCAGCATCCTCGCCGTCACCCCCGCCGACCTGATCGCCATCGGGGTCATGGCCGCCCTCGTCCTCATCCTCCTCGTCGCCCTCTACAAGGAGCTTCTCTACTACACCTTCGACGAGCGCATGGCCGCCGCCGTCGGTCTGCCAGTTACCCTCCTCCACTACTCCCTCCTCGTCATGCTCGCCCTCACCATCGTCGTCTCGGTGAAGGTCGTCGGCATCGTCCTCGTCACGGCCTTCCTCGTCATCCCCGGCGCCACTGCCAAGCTTCTCGCCGGCAGCTTCTCGACCATGATGACGCTGTCCCTCGTCTTCGGAGTCACCGCGTCGCTAGTGGGTCTCGTGGCGTCCCATTACGCCCACCTGCCCAGCGGCGCGACGATCGTGCTCACGCAGTTCATCTTCTTCGTGGTAGTCTCGCTCGCCACACTCAGGAGGCAATGACCATGTCCGACAAGCCCATACCGATGATCCTCGACACTGACATCGGCGATGACATCGACGACGCCTACGCTCTCGTCCTCGCGACGCGTTGGCCGGCGGTGAAGCTCGAGGCGGTGACCGCGACCTACGGCCCGACCCTCTCCCGCGCACGCCTGGCTCGCAAGCTCCTCGACCTGATGGGACGCCATGACGTCCCCGTCTACGCGGCCGACGACAAGCTCGGCAGCACGCCCCAACTCGACTGGGCGGCCGACTATGCCTACACGCGTCCGGTTGAGACCGCGCCCGAGTTCCTCGCCCGCACCGCCCACGAACGGCCGGGCGAAGTGACCCTCGTGACCATCGGCCCCCTCCCCAATATCGGCCACGCCCTCGACCTCAACCCCGAACTCGGCCGCCGGTTCAAGCGCTTCGTGATGATGGCCGGGTGGATCCACGAGAGCTATACGCCCGGCAAGCCCGACCCGGAGTGGAACGTCGTCGCGGACATCCCCGCGGCGAAGAAGGTCTTCACCAGCGGCGCCGACATCGCCATGATCGGCCTCGACGTGACGATGAAGGCGCAGTTCGGCGAGGCGTACCAGAAGAGGCTTGCCGAGGCGGGCAAGCCGTGGTGCGACGCCCTGCTCACGCTGACGAAGCTGTGGGGACATGGCGTGCCGACCCAGCACGACCCCCTAGCGTTGTCGATGGTGGCGGGGGATTTCTGCAAGATGGAGCGGATGCGGCTGGAGGTGGACGACGCGGGGCAGACGAAACAGGTCCCCGGCGAGCCGAATGCCGAAGCCGCGCTTTCCGTCGACGCCAACAGGTTTCTCGACTGGTACGTCGAAACCGTCAGCCGCTAGCGCCTTTGCTTGCTGTAGGGCGGGGATTCATTCCCCGCCGCGCCTTTGCTTTGCGCCTTTCGTCTTTGCTTTCCATGCGGCCCTCGCCGCTTAACCTTCCGGGAGGGAATCTGAAAAATGGCACGCATTCCCATCAGCTTGCAGCTTTACTCCGTGCGCGACGACTGCGCCGCGGACCTCGCCGCAACCGTCAAAGCGGTTGCCGCCATGGGCTACGAGGGTGTCGAGTTCGCCGGCTACTACAACTGGTCCGCCGCCGATATCAAGAAGCTCCTCGATGACTGCGGCCTCATCTGCTCCGGCACCCACATCGGCCTCGACAGCCTGCAGGGCGATGCCTTCGAGGCCACCGTCGAGTACCACAAGGCCATCGGCTGCGAGAACCTCATCGTCCCCGGCCTCGCCGAGGAGTACCGCGACTCGGCCGCCGCGTGGAAGGCCACCGGCGAACTCTTCACCAAGATCGCCGCGAGCCTCAAGCCCTTCGGCCTCCGCACCGGCTACCACAACCACTCCATCGAGTTCGCGCCCCAGGACAACGGCGAACTCGGCTGGGACATCTTCTTCTCGAACTCCTCGCCCGACGTAGTCATGCAGCTCGACACGGGCAACGCCATGCACGGCGGTGTCCTCGACCCCGCGCCGTACATCGAGCGGTACCCCAACCGGGCGATCACCGTCCATCTGAAGGAATACTCGGCCACCAACCCGGACGCGCTGATCGGCGAGGGCGACTGCCCGTGGGCGAGGATCTTCGAGCTGTGCGAGAGCGTGGGCGGGACGCAGTGGTACGTCGTCGAGCAGGAGACCTACGCCTTCCCGCCGATGGAGTGCGTCAAGAAGTGTCTCGAGAACCTAAAGAAGATGGGCAAGGGTCCCGGCGGCTGCGGCTGCGGTTGCGGCTGCCAATAGGCGGGCTATCACACCCGTTGCAGTCTGCGCAGTAAACGGCGCGCGGTCATTCCGACCGCGCGCCGTTGTATTTCCCCGATCGTCTCCGCCCGCTACTTCGCCGGCGGCGTCGCCGTCTCAGCCGGTGGGCCGGTCAGAAGGTTGACCAGCTCCAGCAGCAGTCCCGGCGCCTTCTTGTTCATCATCGCCAGCACGTCATCCAGCACCTTCGGGTTCTTCTGACCCACCGCCGCCGCCACGTCGAAGAGCCACTTCGGGTACGCTGCGATCAGCGACGTCTGCAGCTCCGTGAGCACTTGCGGGAACTTCTCGCGCACCATCAGCACGATGTCCGCCGGCAGTTGCGGATACTTCTTGCCGATCAGATCCGACACCTGCTTCGCCCGGTCGGGCCCGTCCGGCAGCGCCTGCACATCGGCCGGCAGCGTCGGGTATTTGTCGAGGATGAGCGCGAACACCGCGGCGTGGACCTGGGGGTACTTCTTGTCGATGATCTCGGTGATCTTGTCCTCGATGAACGCCGCCACCTGCGGATACTGGCTGCCCAGCATCTTCTGCATCTCGCCGTCGAGGTCGCGGTAGAAGCTCGGGTTGGCCTTGGCGATGGTGGACAGCACGTCAGCCGCGAAGTCGGGGTAGCGTTCGTGGAGATGGCGCAGCGCCGCCGTACGCCGCTCGGGCGTGGCCTGGCCGAAGAGGACCCAGCACAGCCGGAAGTCATCCGCAGCCGCAGCCGCCGGAGGTGGTCCTGGCGCCGCAACAGGCTTATCCGCGCCTAGGGCAAGAGCGTGGAAGAAGATGAACCCCAGCAGCGGCAGGAGCGCCGCGCCGTCCCTACCCCGAACTCGTGGCATCATCATCGTCAGACGCCGCATCATCCGCGGCGAAGCTTGCGTCGTAGGCGGCATCGGTCGCGGCCATGGCCGCCCCTCGCGATGCGATCGTGGTCGCCAGATACTTCTCGATCACCGCGCCAGCGACGACACCCGCAGCCACCTGGGTCGCGACTTCACCGTTGACATCCCCGTCCGATCCATCGTCGCCCGAGGAGCCCGTCGCATCCGCGTGACGCCGTGCGGCCGCGGCGATGGAGGCCGGGTCCGGCCCTCCGATGCCTGAGACGAGAACGCCGCGCACCATCCTCATCCTCGCAGGCTGGGGCGTCACTGAGACGACAGCCGACGCTGGCTGGACGAAGCTCGGCACCGATCGTCGACTTGCATCAGCCGGATGGTACGCCGCCAGGATCATTCTGGGTCCTGCCGCATCCATGCCTCTCGCCACGACTGTCGAAGGCCTCACGACGACCTCCGGTGCGACTTGAACGATCTTGGGCTGTACTGCCGCTATCAGAGCCGGTCTCGCGCCAGTCGCCATCATCGGCGCCCGTAGCGGGCCATAGCTGGAGGTCATGACCGCGATGAGGACTGCCGCGGCAGCCGTCGCGCTGGCCAGCGAAGCCGGTACCCACATGCGGGCCGGCCTCGGGCGAGGCTCCATCAACGTGGCGACGAGGCACGCGGTCTTGATCTGTTCGGCGAGGTCAGACGGGGCGGCAATGGTGTCGAGTTCGGACAAGAGGCGAGGAGTATCTTGCGCCCGCCGGAGGTAGTCACGGCAGTCGGCACACGCGCGCAGATGCCGGGCGACGCTGCTGCGCAGCCGTCTCGGCAGAATCCCGAGGACGAGCCGCTGCAGCCGCTCCTCCCAGCGGCTACAATCTTTTCCGTGCCCACTGCTCTCTCTCATCATGTCGCCTGCCGTAGACGGCTCGACCAGGCGGGATGAGCCTGCCTCATCCGTTCAGCCTGTCCAGCCTCATACGGCCTCTCATGTATTTCTCGAACACTCGCGCGAAAGCCGCTCGTGCCCGCGCCAGTCTTGATTTTATGGTGCCCACCGGGCATCCGACGACTTTCGCCGCCTGCTCGTACGGCATTCCCTCAAGGTCCACCAGCACGATGACCAGCCGGTGACCCGCGGACAACTGTGCCAGCGCCTGATGCACCGCCTGCCTCAACTCGTCGCGCTCGAAAAGCACTTCCGGCGACTGGCTCCAGTCGGGGCAGATTCGCTCGGTGATGCCGGCGTCGTTCTCCTCCATCTCCTCGAGCGAGGGACCGATTATATGCGACCGTCGGCCGCGGGTGCGCAGTTCGTTGATCGCCGCGTTCACGGCAATTCGGTAGAGCCAAGTCCGGAAGCTGGCCTGCCCGTGGAACTGGAAGTTGCGCAGGGCCTTGAGAGCGCGGACGAACACATCCTGAGCGATATCCTCGGCGTCCTGGTAACCGCACATGCGACAGATGATGCCGAATACCCGCCCGTGGTACTTGTCGATGAGCTGGGAGTAGGCTGCTCCGTCGCCGTTCTTGGCGGCTTCCACCAGGGCGCGGTCGATATCCTCCGCGCCTTCACCTTCCCTTCCTTCTAACACGGGGGCCGGATTGAGGTTCCGTACCGGCGCTGCTGTAGTGGTTGTGCTTCGTCCCACCGCTCGGTCTCCTTGGAGGAGCCTGCTCCTCAATGACGTCCTGCTCTAAGACAACCGGCAGCTCAATAAGTTGCTACCGTCGATAGTAGTTACCTGATTGTTGCACTTTCCCAAGCGTCTGACAAGAGGGTTCTGAGGAATCTCCGGCCCGTTCTTACGCCATCGCTCGGCCGAGATGAGTGTACCCAACGAGCATGATCGCACGCCCGATATAGTGCCCCACGGTCAGCCCCACGAAGAACGGTCCCGCCTTCTGCACCGTCTTGTACCCGCCCCACCTCATGATCGCGCCCTTCACGATCCACACGAGGAAGTAGGTGCCGTATACCGCGTACATCGTGAAGCTGCTCACCGCCGCGAGGCCGATGGGGTGGATCGGCCACCACGGCAGGCTCCGGTGCGCCGCCGTCAGGGCCGTCATCCCGACCACCCCGGCCGCCAGATAGATCGCCCGCATGAACCCGAAGGGCTGCGGGTTGTCGACGAAGTTGAGCACCTGCCCGTAGGTGCTCGGGCCCCAGCTCTGGAAGAGCCAGGTGTGGAACGTGACCGCTCCCAGCCTATATCCGAGCAAGATGATCCCCAGCGGCGCTGCGATGATCCCCAGCAGCACCACGCTCCCGATCGCCATCGTCAACTCCCGCCCGCTGAAGGGCGCGCGCTCCTGCACCTTCATGCTCTCGGCGGCGAGGACCGCAAGCTGCGTCTGCACATCCCCATGCCACGAGTACGTCAGTCCCAGCGCCACCGATCCCCTCCGCCCGAGACTTCGCCCGAGCATGTGGAAGACCGGATTCTGCGCGATCATCGGCGGGACGACGTAGAAGATCCCCGACTGGCACACGATCCGCGACAGCCCAAGGAAGATGACGTACACGAGAAGCAGGAACAGTGCCGCCGCCCCTGCCGGCACGCCCGTCGCCGTCAACCACCAGATCATGAAGATCGCCCCGCCGCCGATCACCACCGTGAGCGCCCGCGGCGTGAGAGCCTCCGCCTGATCCACACCTCCGGCCGGCGGCTTCATCACCGCCTCCCACGCCCGCCGCAGGTGGTCGCGCGAGTTGTACAGGATCGTCCCCACCAGCACCGCGAAGGCCCCGAAGCTCTGCCACGCGATGCCGGCGTTGCCCCACACGAACATCCCCGCCGGGCCGGGATTGAGGCGCAGCACCGTCGTCACGCCTTCCTCGATCTTCGACAGTAGGTGGAGCAGCCACACGCTCAGCAGCACGTCCTGCGGCACGAAGTACGCCGCCCCGGCCGCCAACGGGCTGAAGAGCGCGCCAAAGCTCGGCCACAGGGGGTGCGGCTGGAAGTATCCCAGCACCACGCAGCCCAGGTGATCGACCACGATCCTGGGCACCGCAGGCCAGAACTGGTGCAGCACGTCGAAGCTCGCGAAGAGCGGTGCCACGGCCGCCCCGATCCAGAACGCCTTGTTGCCCCACGGCCCACTCCCGCCCTCGCCGCCTCGCCTGACCAGCGCCAGCGGCACACGCATCAGGGGGAAGCTCAGCTTCTCGCCCTCGACCCATTGCCTCCGAAACAACGCCGCCATCGCGAAGGATACCGCCAGCATCGCCACCAGGAACGGCCACCATCCGACCAGCGGCACGAGCCACGCCTTCCACGGCAGCGCGTGACCCGGCGGCAGGCCCTGGTAGAACCACTTCACCGCGTGGTCATCGTCGCTGACGGTCAGCCACTTCGGCAGACTGGGGATTAGCACATCGTCCCACTTGTTCTCGGCCGATGCGAAGTAGTGGGGCGCCACCATCGCCGCCGAGAGGAAGTACATGAGGAAGAGGCTGGTGGCGTTGGCGCAGAGGGCCATGACGAAGACCACCAGCACCTCCGGCGTCGACAGCGCCCACTTCGGCTTCAGCCGCCGCAGCAGCGCATTGACCGCGAGGAGGGCGAGGAAGGGGAACATCCCGCCCTCGGGCAGATAGCTCCAGGAGAAGTTGCTGAAGCCTACGCTTTCGGTATAGGGGGAGCCGAGGTTGACGAAGAGGCCGGCGAGGAGGCCGAGGGTGAGGGCGCGAGGCGTGAGAGCACGGCCGAGGGTCCCGAGCCCGGTCGAGGGGCTGAGGCGGCTCGGCTTGAGGGGTACTCCGCTAGTGTCGTCGGCACTCATGCAGGGGGCAGTCTTTCGCCAACGAGAGCGCAAAGCCTTCCCGTTCGCTCGCTTGCCCGGGCGGAGGCGGAGTGGTACCCTTGGCACAGTTGGACCCACGAGGAAGGAAGCCTGCACGATGCACAACACTGAGACTGACGCGGCCACTGCAGAAACGGACTTCGGCTTGTTCCACAGCGTCACGACGCACAGGTTGCACCATGGCGACGCCCGGGAAATGGATTGGCTTGAGGATGGCTCAGTCCATCTGGTGGTGACGTCCCCTCCGTACTGGACCCTCAAGGAGTACGAAGACGACCCGGGACAACTGGGCCACGTCGCCGATTACGAGAACTTCCAGGATGAACTCGATAGGGTCTGGCGTCACTGCTATAGGGCGCTGGTGCCGGGCGGCAGGCTAGTGTGCGTGGTCGGGGATGTCTGCATAGCGCGTCGGAGGAACCAGGGCAGGCACATGGTGGTGCCGCTGCATGCTGACATATCAGTGCGTTGTCGGCGGATTGGCTTCGACTATCTGACGCCCATTTTCTGGCACAAGATTGCCAACGCTAGCTACGAGGTCGAGAACGGTTCTTCCTTCCTCGGCAAGCCCTACGAGCCGAACGCCATCATCAAGAACGACATCGAGTACCTGCTGATGCTGAGAAAGCCTGGTGGCTACAGGCGGCCTACCGAGGACCAGCGCGGGCGCTCGAAGCTCTCCAAACTAGAGCACGCCACATGGTTCCGCCAGATTTGGAGCGACGTGCCCGGGACCTCAGCACGAGACCACCCGGCCCCGTTCCCCACAGAGCTAGCCTACCGGCTGGTACGCATGTTCTCGTTCGTCGAGGATACCGTGCTTGACCCCTTCCTCGGCACCGGCTCGACCATCCTCGCAGCGGCCCGGGCCGAACGGCACAGCATCGGGGTGGAGATCAGCGAACGATACCTCCGCGGGGCCCAGAGACGACTCCAGCGTGAGATGTCGCAGACCTCTCTACTCATTGCGAGCGAGGCGACGGCCAAAGCCGATGCCTAACCGAAGCGGACCGAGTAGAAGTCGCTGATCCGCTTCAGGAAGGTCTCGTAGTGGTCGGCATCCCCCGGCTGTGGCGCCGGGGGCTCGGTCCACACCCTAACCTCATCCCCTACCTGGTTGGTGCAACTCACCACGATAGTCGCATACGCATCAAACCCGACCTGACCTACCTCATCTCGGATCGGCAGCCCCCTCAAGTGCTCGATCATCCTGCCAGCGACCCCAGGCTGCTTGTGCGGCGACACGTACGTGTCCTTCCCCTCCCGCTGCCTCAGCGGCGAGATGAAGCTATCGGCTATGTTTACGACGGTGATCCCACACGCCAGCGCCCGCTGATCCCCATGGTGCACGATCTCGTGAGACGAGCTGAGTTCATCGAAGACTCTGGGCTGCGACTTCCCATGCTCGGTCATCACGGACTTGGCCTCGCATGAAAGGAAGACCTCGCGGAGCTTCGCCTTCCTGACCGGCCCGAGACCGGCCCCTTGGGTGGGCGACTCGGGCGGGCCGATGGCCAGATCCAGGGTCTTTGTTTTCGCCGACGTAGCCCAGGTGAAGCTCACGTTGATTCCGCAGACGACATCGCCCGATTCCGCCTGCGAGCGGAGCACAGGGCAACTTGCCAGCAGGTCCTCCCAGACGAAGCCACAGAGCGCTACTGAGTGGGCATCGCTACGCGAGTGATAGCAGTAGCGGCGTCCGAGCTTGTCCTCGTGTACGTGGCCCGTCACCCATTCCGCGAATCTCTCTGGTGCCAACATAGCGCCGAGAGATTCCACGTTCGGACCGAATCTCCTTCGGCGATTCGAGAATCGAAGTTACCGGAATCGAGAACGAATCCGGCGGGTCAGTGCGCGCGCTTACGCGTCTTCGGCCGGTTGCTGCTCGTGTTTGCGCGCGTGGATGATCATCTGGATGATCTGCTTCCGCGCCGGGGGGTTATCCAGGTAAAGCTCGCTGAGGTGGCACAGCAGCCCCCAGGCCTCCTCGCAATGCCTGAGGGCATAGCAGCGGTACCTGCCGGCGCCCAGTTCAAAGACCTCCAGCACCTCGGCCGCCGCCATCCGGTCGAGCGCGGGGCCGATCTCCTCGGGGCCGCGCCCTACCCTCCGCGCCAGGCCCGGCACAGAGTCGAAGACGTTCGGGTTCGCCTGGAAGAACAGCGCGACGTCGAGCCCGACGATGTTCTGCGCAACGTCTTCCACGAACCAGCGGATGCGGTCGGTGATCGTGTCGATCATGGCAGCCACGTCCCCCGCCTGAACCCGTATCTGCTACATTATACTTCTCGCGGCCCGCGTTGTTCCCTCCCCTTCCACGCGGAAGGGATGCCCCGTCCTGCCGGGAAACATGCCCTGTTGGAGGTGGCACCATGAGCAGTACCGTAATCGTCCTCGATGCCCGCGCCGACCTCGACGCGGCGATGCTCAAACTTCGCGAGATGGCCGCGGCCGCGGTCCCAGCCGCGGTGATGGAGCGCACGCTGGAGATCGTCCAGACCGTCGCCGCCCGCGGCGATAACGCCCTGGTCGAGTACACGCGCATGTTCGACTGGCCCCAGGCCACCGTCGAGTCCCTGGTCATCGATCACGACGAACTCGACGAGGCTTTCCGCTCGGTCGATCGTGACTGGCTCAACGCCTTCCGCCGCGCCAAGGACAACCTCTACCGCTACCACGAGCGCCAGGCGCCGCGGTCGTGGATGCAGGACTTCGACGGCATGGTCCTCGGCCAGTACGTGAAGCCCATCCGCGCCGCCGGCCTTTGCGTGCCCGGCAAGATGGCGCCCCTGCCCAGCACCGTCGCCCACTGCGCGGTCCCGGCTCAGGTCGCCGGCGTCTCACGCCTGGTCATGGTCACGCCTCCCGGCCCGGGCGGCGCGGTCGATCCCATGCGCCTCGTCGCCGCCTCCGAATGTGGCATCGAGGAGGTCTATCGCGTCGGCGGCGCTCAGGCCGTCGCCGCCCTCGCCTTCGGCACCGACACCATCAGCCCCGTCGACAAGATCGTCGGCCCGGGCAATTCCTACGTCACCGCCGCCAAGCGCCTCGTCTTCGGGCGCGTAGGAATCGACGGCCTGGCCGGCCCGAGCGAAGCCGTCATCGTGGCCGACGCCACGGCCCGCCCGGACCTCGTCGCCGCCGATCTCATGGCCCAGGCCGAGCATACCGGCGATAACCTCGTCGTCCTCCTCACGCCCTCGGAGGGCCTCGTCGACGCCGTCCTCGAGAGCCTCGACCGCCTCCTCGGCGAGTGCGGTCGCGAGGACCTGATCTGCCAGAGCCTACAGGACTGCGGCGCCATCCTCCTCGTCGACTCGATCCAGCAGGCGCTCGACTGCGCCAACGAGATCGCCCCCGAGCATCTGCAGCTCATGGTCGAGGATCCGCTGGCCTGGCTGGGCGAGGTGCAGTCGGCGGGAGCCATCTTCCTCGGCTACGCGGGTGCCGTGCCGCTGGGCGACTATGCCGCCGGGCCGAGCCACGTCCTCCCGACCAACCGCTCGGCCCGCTTCTCGTCGGGGCTCTCGGTGACGGATTTCGTGACCGCGAGTACGGTCCTCATGCCTTCCGACCGCGCGGTGGAGGGCCTGGCATCCGATGTCATCGCCCTCGCCGAGGCCGAGGGGCTGAGCGCTCACGCCCTGGCCATCCGCCTCCGCCTCAACAAGGGCCCCGCTCCGGAATAGCCTCCTTCTCCGCGATGTGGCAAGATAACCCTGCCTGCTTTTCCTTTGCCTGGAGGACATCACTCATGGCCGACCGAATCGCCGAGATCTCGCGCGAAACCAAAGAGACCAAGATCCGCCTCGCCCTCAACCTTGACGGCACCGGCGACTACACCATCAGCACCGGCGTCGGGTTCTTCGACCACATGCTCAC
Source organism: Armatimonadota bacterium (assembly GCA_003170595.1). Lineage (GTDB taxonomy): Bacteria > Armatimonadota > Zipacnadia > Zipacnadales > FEN-943 > FEN-943. The sequence continues at coordinate 3,744 of PMZA01000444.1, read as the reverse complement.
CCACATCGGCCGCCACGGCCTCCTCGATCTCACGGTCGAGGCCACCGGCGATCTCGAGGTCGACGCCCACCACGTCGTCGAGGACGTGGGCATCGTCTTCGGCCAGGCCCTGACCGCCGCCGTCGGTGACAAGCGCGGCATCGTCCGCTACGGGACGGGCATGGCGCCGATGGATAGCTCGCTCGTGATGGTCGTGCTCGATATCTCGGGCCGGCCCGCGCTCGTGTGGGATGTCGACCTGCCAATTGGCAAGGTCGGCGAATTCGACACCGAGTTGGCCCGCGAGTTCTTCCAGGCCGTGGCCAATAGCGCCGCCATCACGGTGCACTTCCACCTCTTCTCCGGCGGCAACGCCCACCACGTGCTCGAGTCGGCCTTCAAGAGCTTCGGCCGCGCCCTCGACGCCGCGACGGCCCTCGACCCGCGCATCGCCGGCCAGGTTCCGTCCACCAAGGGCGCGCTCTGATCGCAGCACGGAACGCCGCCGCTTGGGCCGACCGCGCCGCAGGCTGTCATCCTGAGCGCCCTGCGTTCTTTGCAGGGCCGAAGGATCTCCTTTTGGCTCTTGGTTTGTCGGTCCGTCGCAGGAGGGCCACAGCGCAAAGAAGGAGATCCTTCGCGGCGACCCAGGGCGTCGCGCGCTCAGGATGACAACCCGATGATGCCACGCGAGGACCGGATTGATGCAGGTTTCCCTGGCTCACGCAGTTGAGCGATAGCTCCGCCTGACTTCCCATCTAATGTCGCCTAAGCCCGTCCGTCTGACCGCCATCCAGGTCGAGGCCGACCGCGTCCCGCAGGGCACCATCACCCTGCGGGCGATCCTTATCGGCCTCGGCTTCTCCGTCGCCTTCAGCATCATCATCCCCTACGTCGACGTCTACCTCTCCGATACCTTCCTCGGCGCCCAGCATCTCCCCCCCGGCGCCGTCTTCGCGCTCTTCTTCCTGCTCGTGGTGGTCAATCCCATCCTCCGCCTCCTCAACCGCCGTTGGCCTCTCTCGCGCGTCGAGCTTCTCCTCATCTACTGCATGCTGCTCTTCTCGACCCTCGTTCCCGGCCACGGCTCCGAGAACGTCTTCATCCCCATCGTCACGATGCCGTATTACTACGCCAGCCCCCAGAACCATTTCCAGGACCTCTTCTTCCGCTACATCCCCGAGTGGTTCGGGCCGACCGATCCCAGCATCATCACTTCCTTCAACGAGGGTCTCGCCCCGGGGCAGATCATCCCCTGGCATGCGTGGTGGACGCCGCTGCTTGTGTGGACCATCTTCGTGATGCTTCTCTACGGCCTGGTCCTCTCGCTCGCGGTGATCTTCCATCGCCAGTGGGCCGACGGCGAGAAGCTGTCCTACCCGCTCGTCGCCTTGCCCATGGAGATGACGCGCGACTGGAGCAATCCCTTCGAGCGCGGGAGTTTCTACGCCAACAAGGTGATGTGGATCGGCTTCGCCCTGGCGGTGCTCGTTCAGACGCAGGCGGGGCTCAAGTTCTACTTCCCGGCCTTCCCCGGCTTCCCGCTGGTCTACGATTTCAACCGCTTCATGCAAGGGGGCGCCCTCGCGTCGATGGGCTGGACGCCCGGCTACATCTGGCCTTGCGTCATCGGGGTCACGATCCTGCTGCGCTCGGAGATTAGCTTCTCGCTATGGTTCTTCGCGTGGTTCAACCGCCTGGAGCACATGCTCGCGTGGGTGCTCGGCTTTCGGAACGTGGGCCAGACGACCGCCCAGGGAGAGCCGCTCTGGCTGGGGTTTCAGACCGTCGGTGGCTACATGACCTACGTCTTCCTAGCCTTCTGGGTAGCACGGCGTCATCTCACCGAGGCCTGGCAGCTTGCCCTCAGCGGCGGCCGTGGCAAGGACCTTCCCCTTAGCTACCGCACCGCCATGATCATCCTGGGCATCAGCATCCTCGGCATCCTCGTGTGGTGCTCGGCGGCGGGCCTCAGCCTCTGGGTGGCAGTCACGCAGATCGTCGTGTATGTGGTCATCGGCGTGGCCCTCACCAAGGTCGTCGCCGAGTCGGGCATGCTCTTCGTCCAGGACACCCTTAGCTGGCTCGACTGCCTTAACACCCTCGTCGGCACCAACGGCGTCGGCGCCCGCAACCTCACCGTCGGCATGTTCATCGAGCGCAACTTCATGACCGACCTGCGCGCGTTCATCATGCCCAGCTTCAGCCAGAGCTTCAAGATCGCCGACCTCGCCCGTGTGGACCAGAAGCGCCTCCTCGGGGCGATCATCCCGACGATCCTCCTCGCCTCGGTCATCTCCTACTACATGAACATGCGGCTGCTCTATACTCACGGCGCGGTCAACTGCAATCCGTGGATGGCCAAGTACGCGGGCCTGCAGGGGTTCGAGATCCTCGCCTCATGGCTCCGCAATCCCGTAACCCCGGGGGCCGGCGCCCTCACCGGCCTCGCCGCGGGAGCGGGCTTCACCTACTGGCTCACCCGCATGAGGCAGGCCTTCGTCTGGTTCCCCTTCCATCCCGTCGGGTTCATCATGATGCAGACCTACCCGATGAAAACCCTCTGGTTCTCGACCCTGATTGGGTGGATCCTCAAGACGTGTATCCTCCGCTACGGCGGCATCCGCAGCCTGGTCGGGGCCGTGCCCTTCTTCCTCGGACTCACCTTCGGCGACTTCTTCGCCATGGTCGTCTGGCTGGCCGTCGACGCCGCCACCGGCAAGCGCAATCATTACCTGATGCCCGGCTAAGCTGCCGGGAACCTGGACGTCTCACAACACGTCTCATCCTTAGCGGCGCGCCCGACGCGGCGCTGCCGTACTTGTGCTTCGATGGGGCGCCCAGAGCGCCAGCCTAACCTGGAGGAATACCGGATGGCCCGTAAGCATCTGTCGGCCGTGGCCCTGGCTGTCCTCGCCGCCTCGCTCGCCCTCGTGGCGGGCGGGGGAGTTGCTCACGCCCAGCCGCCGCCTCCATACATGGGCGACTACGACCTCAACCACGACCAGGCGTTCAACGCCGCCGACCTGGGCTACTTCTTCGCGTGTTGGCGCCTCTACTATGCGGGCACTCCCCTCACGGCCTCAGTCACCTTTGGCGGATGGACCGGCACCGTCGCCGACGGTGACTTCAACAAGGACGGCGTCATCGACCATCTCGACGCCCAGATGATCCTCGAGGAGTGGCTCCTCCCCTTCCCGCACATCCACCCGTCGGTCGTAACCGCCGCGAAGGTCTCGGCCGCCGCGGTGAGCGCCAAAGCCGGTACCGCCTCAACCGCTTCGGCCGCCTCTCCCTCGGATGCCGTGACCGCGCAATCTGCGGCGAAGCCCAACCGCCCGACCGTGATCCCGTGACGATCGCCGAGTTCCAGGAGATCATCCGTCGCACCTATCACGACCGCGACTCCGGCCGCGGCAGCGCCGCCACGTTCATGTGGCTGGTGGAGGAAGTCGGCGAGCTTGCCCGCGCGCTTCACTACGGCGAGCCGGAGTCCCTGCGCGAGGAATTCGCCGACGTCTTCGCCTGGCTGGCGACCCTGGCCTCCATCGCCGACATCGACCTCGAGGAAGCCGTGGCCGAGCGGTATGGCCAGGGCTGCCCCAAGTGCCGTGAGATTCCCTGCACCTGCCCTCGCGGCGCCCCGCCCACGTAGTCCACGCCGACTTTGCGCGCGCGGCACCGCCTAGCGTGACGGCACATGCCATCGCCTCTCGCCGACGGACCGCAGCGCTGTAGCCGCGGGCTTCTAGCCCGCGGGGGTGG
>PMZA01000021.1 GCA_003170595.1 Armatimonadota bacterium | reverse complement strand
AGGAGGGGCAGCCGGCTCTGGGGCCGGCCGTTCGTGATGCCGACCGCGATGCCGGTGTAGAGCTGCTGGGTTCCGAGGGTGGCAAGGATGGCAGGGATGTTGAATCGCGAGATCAGGATCCCCGCGAAGTAGCCGCAGGCGAGCCCCGTCGCCAGCGAGATGAGCACCGCGGCCACGATGTAGGGCAGGACCACTTCGGGCGGCGCGCCAGCGGGCACGACGCCGATGAGAAACTTCGCCGCGAGGATGGCCGACAGATTGGCCGTGCCGACGACGCCGAGGTCGATGCCCCCGGTGATCATCGTCAGGCTGATGCCGATCGCCATGATTCCGTACTCGGGGAACTGGCGCATCATCGAGCCGAAATTGGCGAGTGTGGGGAACTGTCCCGGCCTGACGGCCGTCATCAGCGCGAAGACCAAGAGAAGCATGACGAAGAGCCGCACGAGGTTCTGGTCGCGGCTCCTGCGAGGCTGGAGGGCGGGAGCCGCCGCGTCGGTTATCTTCATGGCGCCTCCGGGGCTCCCGTGGCGGGGCCTCGCTCGCGCCGCCGCTTCGTGCCGATCTGCCGAGCGGTGACCCCCGTGCCGATGATGATGACCGCGCCGGTGAAGACGCGGGTCCAGTAGGTCGGGATGCCGATCAGGATGAGGCTGTTCGCGAGGATAATCACCAGGGCGACGCCGAGCGCGGTGCCCGTGAGGGTGCCCACGCCGCCCGTGACGCGGGTCCCGCCGAGCACGACCGCCGCGATGACCGTGAGCTCCATCCCGAGCACGGTCGAGGGATCAGCGTACGCGATCATCGAGATTCGCGCGATGCCCGTGATCCCCGCGAGGACGCCGACCAGGCAGTAGAGGAACATCTTGATGGCGCGCACGTTGAAGCCCGCCCGCTCCGCTGCCGCCTCGTCTCCGCCGATGGCGTAGATGCCACGGCCGACCATCGTGTAGCGCAGGAGGAGGAAGGCCAGGACGAAGACGCCAACCAGGATGAGGACCTGGGAGGGCATGTTCGAGGTGAGGCCGGAGTGGGGGTTGACGGCGGTGAACAGGGTCTCTTTGCTGTGGGCGATGATCGCCGGGGGCACGTCGGACGCACTGGCCGAGAAGGCGCCGAACATGAGGCCCGTGAAGAGACTCGCCGTGCCGAGGGTCACCACGAGCGTCGGAAGCCGGAGGTAGGCGATCAGCAACCCGTTGAGCGCCCCCATGACGAGACCGAGGCCGGCCGACATCGCGTAGGGGAGAAGGACGCTACCGGCGTAGTGCGACGAGAGGAGGGTCCGGTCCGTTACGTACATGGCCAGCGAGGCGACGGCCGTGAAGGAGACGTCGATGCCCCCCGACACGATGACCATCATGCAGCCGACGGAAAGGAGGCCGGGCACGATCATGGCCTGCACGAGGTCCACGAGGTTGTTGCCGGTGAAGAACTGTCCCGACCTCGCCTGGATGAGGAGGCTGAGGACGATGACGGCCGCAAGGACCCAGGGTTCGGACCTTCCCAGCAGCCGGCGCGGATTCATCACGTTCGCGACCTCCCTTCCTACGCCACGCCGGTAGACAGCTCGCCCAGCCTCGATTCCGTCGTCGATGCCGGGTCGAGCTCCTGGACGAGGGCGCCGTCCCGCATCACGAGGATCCGGCTCGTGCAGGCGAGCACCTCCGGCAGATCGTCCGAGACCACGATGATGGCGAGCCCGGAAGCGGCCAGCCTGCCCATCAGGGCGTGGATATCGTACTTCGAACCGATGTCGACGCCCATCGTGGGGCCGTTCAGTATGAGGATCTTGAGGTCGTTGGCGAGCCAGCGGGCAAGCACGACCTTCTGCTGGTTGCCGCCCGAGAGGGTCCGCACCGGGAGGGAGGGGTCCCTGGTCGCGATGGAGAGCTCGGAGATCCAGCGCCCCGTGGTCTCCGCGACGGCCTTCGTCTTGAGGAAGCCGAGCCGGGAGGAGAGCCGCGCGAGCACCGCGACCACGATGTTGCGCTCGATGGTCTGGGGCTGGAACAGGCCCTCGGTGAGGCGGTCGGAGGGCACGTAGCCGATGCCCCGGCGGATCGCGGCCTTGACGCTGCGGATCCGCACCGGCCGTCCCTCGATCTCGATCCTGCCCCGGTCGGGTCTCGCGATGCCAAAGAGGGTCTCGACGAGCTCCGTCCGCCCTGATCCGAGGAGGCCGGTGATGCCGAGGATCTCCCCCGGCGCGAGGTCGAAGGAAACGTCGGAGTAGCAGCCGCGCAGCGTGAGGCCCTTCACGGACAGTACGGGCTTCCCGAGCGGGCCGGCGGGGCGATAGGACTCTTCCGTGAACTCGCGGCCGGTCATGTGAAAGGCGAACGTCTTCCGATCGAGGTCCCGCGTGCTGCCGGAGGCTGCGTTCTCCCCGTTTCTGAGGATCGTGTAACGCTCGGATATCTCGAAGATCTCGTCGAGCTTGTGGGAGACGAAAAGGATCGAGATCCCTCGGGACTGGAGATTCTTGATCACGGTGAAGAGGGCCTTCACCTCCTTCTTCGTCAGGGCGGAGGTAGGCTCGTCCATGATGATGAGCTTCGAATTCTGGAGAAGGGCGCGGCAGATCGCGATGAGCTGTCGGTCCGCGACCGAGAGGTTTTCTACGCGTTCGTCGAGGTCGATATCGAAGCCGATGAGGGAGACGGCGTGAGCGGCGATCGACCGGGCCCTGCGGTAGTTCATCAGCTTGCGGCTGTCCATGAGCTCCATGTTGATGGCGAGGTTCTCCATCACGCTCAGGTTGGGGAAGACGGAGAAATCCTGGTAGATGACCTGCACGCCGAGGGCGATGGCTTCCATCGGGGTGAGTCGGGAGAAGGAACGTCCGCCGATCTCAATGCTGCCCGCGTCGGGCTCGTGGACGCCCGAGATCACCTTGATGAGGGTGGACTTGCCCGAGCCGTTCTCGCCCGCGAGGCAGTGAATCTCGCCCGCGCCGATCTCGAGGCTCACCCCTTTGAGAGCCTGGACTCCTCCGAAGGACTTGACGATGCCCTGGACCCTGAGAACGGCATCCGACACCTGGAGCCTCCGCGACCGCCGGGTATTATAAGAAGCGCGGACTGGAACATTCCGCCCCGCCCGCGCCCTCATGGGAAGATCGTAGCCTAGAATCCGAACGTGTCAACGTTGGCCTTGTTGATCGTGATCCAGCCCTGTCCCTGGAGTACCTGGGTCGAGCCGGGCTTGAACTTCATGCTCGTCCAGCCCGGAGCCTTCAGGCTGATACCGTTGGCGACCTTCTCGCCCTTGAGGACGGCAACGGCCATCGCAAGCTGGGCATAGCCGGCGTCCCTGGGATCCCAGAGGAGGACGCCGTCAACGGTTCCGTCCTTGATGAAGGGCGCGCACTCGTTGGGCAGGCCGACCGCAGTCACGAAGGCTTTGCCCTGAAGGCCGAGCTCCTCGATGGCACGACCGGTGCCTGGGACGGACAGCGATGAGGTGCCGAGGACGCCCTTGAGATTGGGATACTTCTTGAAGAGCTCCTTGGCCCTTTGATAGGCCGTATCCAGGTTGTCCATGATTTCGACCCGGGGCTCGGCGGCGAGCAGGGTCATGCCGGGGTAATGCGCCTTCTGGTAGGCGACGCCGGCGTCGGCCCACTCGTTATGCGAGGCATTGGTGACGTTGCCGACCATCGTCGTGTAGACGCCCTTTCCCCCCATCATCTTGGCCAGCTCCTTCATGATCGTCTGGCCGAGGCCCTCGTTCGAGAAGGCTTCGATGTCGTAAAGGCAGTTCTGCTGGGAGGCGCCCTCGTGGTCGATGACCACGATGCCCTTCGACAGCGCCTCGCCGAGGACGGGCTCGAGGGCCGAGGGATCTACCGGCACGACGCAGATTGCATCGACGCCCTGCGCGATGAGGTCCTCGATGACCTGGGCCTGCATGGCAGCGTCGGTCTTCGGGGGCCCCTTCTGGAAGACGTTGATCCCCGTGGCCTTGGCGAACTCCTTGACGCCGACCTCCATACGGACGAACCAGGCGTTCGTGGAGTCCTTGGGAACCAGGGCGATCTTCCAGGCCGATTGCGGCTTGGAAGACTTGAACTTCATGGGATCATAGGTTTGGGCGAAGAGCGGCACCGCGAGGATGCAGACGAGCAAAACCGAGACGACGAGAAACACTGTTCGTTTCATCCTTTTCCTTCCTCCTTTGGGATGAAGATGGCACAGTCTATCATAGGTGTGCGTCTTGTCAAGAAAAATTTAGTGATGCATAAGTAAGACATTAAGCTGCTATTCTCTCGAGATGACGGAAATACCATGGATCAGGGCGCCTTTCTCCATTTTTTACTAAATAATCAGTTATCCTTGACAAATCGGTTCGTCAAGCCTAAGCTCGCATAGGTGTCTATGCAGAGGTCATCGACGGGATGAGTGTTCGCGTGAAGGATATCGCCGAGGCCGTCGGCGTCTCGCCGACGACGGTATCGCTCGTCCTCAACAACAAGCCGGGCGCCGGGGAGAAGCTGCGCGAGCGGATTCTCAGCACGGCGAAAGAACTCGGGTATACGGCCCCAAAGGGCGCCAGGGCCGGCTCGCTTTGCCTTCTCCACATCGCTCGACACGGCCACACTGTCAATCGCGACCATGACGTCTTCATCGGGGACTACATCGAAGGACTCAGCCACGAGGCGAAGCACGCGGGCTACGCCCTCGAGATCGTCACCTTCAAGCCGGCTCCAATGGCCCAGGTCCTCGACGTCGCCCTTGGCAAGGCCTCGGACGGCTTCGTCGTCCTCGGGACCGAGCTGAGCCGCGAGGATGTCGAGTCCTTCCGCGAGTTGCGCAAGCCCCTCGTCTTCCTCGACACCTACCACGAGTTCCTGGACTTCGACTTCGTCGACATGAACAACGAGGACTCCGTCTTCCTCATCCTGTCCCACCTCCACGCGATGGGCCACCGGGAGATCGGCTTCGTTCGCGCGGCGGTCGAGACACGAAACATCCGCTTGCGCGAAGAGGGATTCTACGCAGGGCTGGGCAGGCTCGGCCTCGACGCGGACAGGTCCTTCGTCTTCTCCGTCGACCAGACCTATCACGGAGCCTACGACGACATGAAGGCGATCCTCGCCGGCGGGCCGCGGCTCCCGACAGCCCTTGTCTGCGGCAACGACATCATCGCGAGCGGCTGCCTGAAGGCTTGCTCCGACACCGGCATCAGGGTCCCCGATGACCTCTCCATCGTCGGCTTCGACAACCTCCCCCTCTCGGCGGTCGTCGACCCGCCGCTCACCACCATGCAGGTCTCCAAGGCCCAGATCGGCCGGATGGCCATCCAGCTCCTCGTCTCGCGGCTTCGGGGCGACGCTGACATGCCCTCGGTGAAGGTGCTCATCGGCGGCAAGCTCGTCGAGCGGCGCAGTGTGAAAAGGAGGGAAGCGACATGAAGTATTCCGTCATCCTCGGCAACCTGGGCAACACATGCGACAGGTTCCTGTCCTCGGGCTACAAGGAACAGCTCCCCAAGGCGGAGATGATCCGGCAGGCCGCGGCCATCGAGGGCGTGAAGGGCGTCGAGCTCGTCGGCACCTGGGACGTGACGCCTGAGAACGTCGATGAGATCGGCGGGCTCCTCGCCAAGCACGGCCTCCAGTGCGTCTCGGTCCTCCCCGACCACTTCTCGCAGAAACGCTGGGGCAAGGGCGCCTTCGTCTCGAAGGACCCCGCGATCCGCGCCCAGGCACTCGAGGAGACCCTGGCCGCCGCCGAGCTCGCGCGGAAACTGAAATGCCCCCTCGTGAATCTCTGGCCAGGCCAGGACGGCTACGACTACATCTTCCAGTCCGACTACCGCGCGGAGCGGCGCTGGACGATCGAGGCGGTGAAGACCGCGGCGAAGGCTTATCCGGACATCCGCTTCTCCCTCGAGTACAAGCCGAAGGAGCCCCGCACGCACTCCACGTGGGCACGGGCCGCGGACACCCTCCTCGTGGCCAGGGAGACGGGCCTCCCCAACGTGGGGGTCACCATCGACACGGGCCACTCTCTCGCCGGGGGCGAGAACATGGCCGAGGCCGCGGTCATCCTGTCGGACTATGGCCGCAAGCTCTTCCACCTCCACTTCAACGACAACTACCGCTCATGGGACGACGACATGATCGTGGGCTCGGTGCACTTCGCGGAGTTCCTCGAGCTGCTTTTCTGGCTGCGGGAAGTGGGCTACGACGGCTGGTACTCCATGGACCAGTACCCGTACCGCGAAGACGGACAGGCCGCCATCCGCTCGAGCGTCGAGTTCCTGCGCGGGCTGGAGACCATGCTCGACGGCTCTATAGAGGAGTTGCGCGCCATCATCGCCTCGGGAGACCCGATCAGGTACACGGCCTGGCTCAGGTCGAAGCTCTTCCGACGCTGACGACACTGGGCGGACCAGGGATTGAATGCGAACATTGAAAAAGCCCGCTTGGTGCGGGCTTTGAAGAGCGAGCGAGGAGAATCGAACTCCCGACTCCAGCTTGGGAAACCCATCAGGCCGCTTTTTGCGGCTTGTAGGTTATTGCAGGAGCTTGCATCAACGTGCATTAACTCTATCGCCGGTCAGAAATTGTGTCAACATCACTTGCAAAAGCTTGCAGAGAGTTGGAAGGACTTGGCGCGAGAAATGCGACACTCAGGGTCACATTCCGGGTCACGCCGCAACAGTGACCCGGGGCTCAGAGGCGAGATGCATATGGAGCGATCACCCAGAGCTTACCGTATTCCATACACACCCCGTAGCTGACCCCGCCCCTCCAGAAGCGACCCCCTCTTGTTCTGGATGGCCAAGGGTACATAATACGTTGCCGGCGATCGGCGAGCCTGTGCTCAAGTACCGGGAGAGGTCATCGATTTGTCCCGGGGAGCTAGAGCTTTTTCATTAAGAATCCTGCTATCAGGAGCGCCGACCTACTTG
>PMZA01000215.1 GCA_003170595.1 Armatimonadota bacterium | reverse complement strand
GCACCGCACCCATCATCATCGCCATCGACCTAGCGCGTCTCATGCCCCCTAGCCTATCACCGACCCCTTGCCCCGCCAACTTGTGTTAGAATCCGGGCCGGTCGGCTTTCGGCCGCGACATCTCTGGGGACGCCTTCGGGAGGGGTCTTGTCATGCAATATCGTCCGCTTGGCCAGTCAGGAATCATGGCCTCCGCAGTAGCTCTTGGCGCGTGGGCAATCGGCGGTTGGCCGTGGGGTGGGACGGACGAGGCCGACGCCATCGCCGCCNNGTGGGCAAGGCCATCGCCGGCCGCCGCGATGAGGTCGTCCTCGCGACCAAGTGCGGCCTCGAGTGGCACAAGCCCGTCGGCGACTCCTGGTTCGACGAGATGGGCACCCGCGTCTATCGCCACCTCGGCCCGGACTCTGTCCGCCAGGAACTAGAGCTGAGCCTGCGCCGGATGGGCACCGACCACCTCGACCTCTACCAGACCCACTGGCCCGACCCCGGCACGCCCATCGCCGACACCATGGGCGAGCTGCTGGCCCTCAAGCAAGAGGGCAAGATCCGCGCCATCGGCGCCAGCAACGTCAACCCCGCGCTCATGGACGAGTACCGCTCCTTCGGCCCGCTCGACGCCAATCAGGAGCGCTACAGCCTGCTCGACCGCGGCCTCGAGGCCGAGCAGCTTCCCTACTGCATCGCCCACAACATCGCGGTGCTTGCCTACTCGCCGATCGCGCAGGGCCTGCTCACCGGCGCCATCGGCCCCGACCGCACCTTCGCCGACGGCGATCTGCGCAACAATAGCCCGCGCTACAGCATGGAGAATCGCCAGCGCGTGGCGTCGCTCCTCGACGAGCTTCGCCCCCTCGCCGATGGCCGCGGCCTCTCGCTCTCGCAGCTTGTCATCGCGTGGACCATCGCGCAGCCCGGTCTCACTCACGCCCTTGTCGGCGCACGCAACCCGAAGCAGGCTCGGGAGAACGCGGTCCCGGGCGACGTAGTCCTCACCGCCGAGGAGATCGCGGCCATCTACACCGCCCTCTCGCACCATACGGATATCGTCTAGGGGGTTGCGACATGGGCGACTACTCAATCCTTTCCATGCTCCAACGCCGCATGTGCGAAGCCGTCGCACGCCGTCAGGCTTTCCCTGACGACCCCGCCGCCCTTGCCAACCGCCTTGCCGAGACTCGCGGGAATCTCATGAAGTGCCTCGGCACCATGCCCGACCGCGTCTCACCCGAGACCCGCGTCGAGGCCGTCGTCGAACTCGCGGGCACTGGTGTGATCCAGGAGCGCATCCTCTATCGCACCGAGGCCGACGTCTGGGTTCCGGCGCACATCTATCGCCCCATCGACGCCCCGGCCGAGCAGCTCCCCGGCGTCCTGATCATCCAGGGCTGGGACCTCGACAAGTACTCGATGCCAGAATTCAAGATCGCCCTCGCACAGTCCGGCTTCGTCGTCCTCTTCCCCGACAATCGCTTCAGCGGCGAGCGCCGTCACGCCGGCGATGGTCAGACCGAGCAGAACAATCTCTTCGCCGTGAGCCAGCTCTTCGGCCTCACCTTCATGGGCATGAACACGTGGGACAACATGCGCGCCCTCGACATCTTGCAGGCGCGCGGCGATGTCGATGCCGACCGCCTTGGCGTCGTCGGCCTCTGCTGGGGGGGCATGCAGACCTGGACCCTCGCCGCCCTCGACGAGCGGATCAAGGTCGCCTGCCCGGTCTGCGGCACGTCGACCTACGAGGCCCTCGTCGGCCAGTTCATCGCGTGGAACGCGCATAGCTGCTACGGCACCTATATCCGCGGCTGGGCCGACTACGGGGACGTGCAGGACATCGTGGCGTGCATCGCCCCGCGGCCGCTGCTCCTCCAGAACAACGTTAACGACACGTGGTTTCCGATCGAGGGCTTCTACCGCGTGGTGCAGGAAGTCGGCCGCGTCTACGAAATCCTGGGCGCGGGGGATAAGTTCGACCACGCGGTGCGGCAGACGTACCACGACATCACGCCGGAGTTCGGCGAGCGCGTCATCGACTGGCTCGGCCGCCACATGATCGACGGCTGGACCGAATCGAGTCCCACCTGTCCGACCGAATGAAGCCTTAGGCTCTGGGTTTTCTGTGCGGACGCACGCGTCCGCCGGGTGGGCATTTATGCCCGCCGCTAGCAGTTCAACAAGGAGCGTGACCCATATGTCCTGCTGCGCGAAGCCTCCGGCCAACGCAATCGTCTTGTTCGACGGGCAGTCCTTGAGCAACTGGCGCACCCGCGCCGGCGCACCCGCCGGTTGGAAGGTCGAGGACGGAATCGCCAAGGTCGTCCCCGGCACGGGCGACATTATGAGCGACGAGGTCTACCAGGACGTCTACCTTCACGTGGAGTTCTGGCTGCCTTTGATGCCCGACGCCACCGGGCAGGCCAGGGCCAACAGCGGCGTCTTCCTACAGGGGCGCTACGAGATCCAGGTGCTCGATTCCTATGGCTGGAAGGTCCCCGGCCTCGGCGATTGCGGCGCGATCTACAACCAGCACGCCCCCATCGTCAACGCGGGCAAACCGCCGGAGGAGTGGCAGACCTACGACGTCTTCTTCCGCTCGGCGAGGATCGATGAGGCGGGGAAGGTGCTCGAGGGCGTGCGCATGACCGTCCTCTTCAACGGCCTTTGCATCCACAACAACATACAGCTTCCGGGCCCGACCGGCGGCGCCATCAACGAGGCGGAGGGCACGCCCGGGCCGCTGCTCCTGCAGGATCACGGCGACCTGGTCCAGTACCGCAACATCTGGTTCGTCCCCCTGCCCGAGAAGGGCTCGGACACCTACGAACCGCGCAACGACTAGCAGCTCATGGCCTTAGCATGCGGAGGGGCCGCATCCGCCCTGGACGCGGCCCCTCCGCGCTGTGGGTTTCATGCTTTCTGTAGGGCGGGCATTTATGCCCGCCGCGTTTCCGCTCCTCACCCCGGCGCACGAGTCACCACAGCCGCACCGCCCTTCTCTGTCGCACATGACGTCGAACCGTAGTCGCGGCCTTCCAGGCTGCGGGGTGGCACGCTGTGGGGCTTGAGGTCGTCATCCTGAGCGCACGACTCAGCACAGCCCCACGGACGCGCTACTTATGCTTGCCTTCGCGCTCGCGTTCGCGCTTCTCTTCGCAGCGACGGCAGACGTGCTCTAGCCTCTTCTTCTCTAACGCCTCCAGCGCCACGGCGAGCCTCGGACCTCGGCCCCTAACGGCTACGGTCTCCGACTTGCCACATATGGAGCACCGAACCGCCTCAGCGTACGGCACGCCCTTGCCCATCTTCATCGACCTCCCAGGTTATCGCCGCGCCCCTTCTTGCATGTCATCCTGAGCGCACGACTCACACCAGCAGCGGGACCCGCCGAGCGAAGGACCTGCGGTGGCGCGGAGAAGAGCCCGCTTCCACGGCAACCGCCTTAGCCTTCCCCAAATCTTACCCTAGCTCCGGCACATCGCGGAACTCGATGCTTCGGGCTGCCTCGTGCAGCTCGAACACCACGATCTCATTCACGCCTTCCTTCAGCACCGGCGCCGGCACGTACAGCGTCTTCTGCGGACCCTTCTCCCAGTACCGTCCGAGGTTGAAGCCGTTGATCCACACGACGCCCTTCGTCCATCCCGGCAGCGCGAGGAACGTATCCTTCGCCGCCTCAACCTTTAGCTCGCCGCGGTAGAACGCCGGCCCCTCTCGCCCATCGATCTCACCGAACCTCAGCCCGCTCAGGTCCTCCATCTCCATCGGCCAAAGCGTCCACCCGAAGAGGAATTGCCCGTACGCATACCCGAGCCGCACGCCCTCGGTGATGCCCTTCCGATCGCCGGTGTGCGGGCCATAGTTGATGCGCCCCATGTTCTCGACGAGCAGATCAAGCTGGTGCTCGCCCGCCGCGAACTCGAGCACTATCTCTTCCTTCGCCCCGTCGCGTTCGATGACTCCGCGGTACTCGCCGTCGACGAACACGAGCGCGCGGTCATGCACATCGAGCAAGACCAGCGGCATCGGCTCCCTCGGCCCGATGAACTTCGTGCGATAGAGGATGAAGCCGTAGTTCTGCCCGACCGTCTCCATCGGGTCCGGCGTCGGCCTTTCGATCGGCTTCGACAGCACAGCGAGCGAATCGAACAGCCCGACCCTTCCTGTCATCTCAACCTCGCCATACGCCGCCTTCTCCGACGCCCCAGGCACTTCCGCAACCTCAGCCCCATACTTCGCCGTGACCTCGCGGAAGGCCAAGTACATGTCCGTCGGATCGCCCGCCTCACTCAGCGCCGCGCCGAAGTCGTAGCTCGTCACCGTCGGCTGATAGGTGCCCGGATGATTGGCGCCGTTCATGAACCCGAAGTTCGTCCCGCCGTGGAACATGTACACGCTGACGGACCCGCCCGTCGCGAGGAGCGCATCAAGCTCCCGCGCCGCATCTTCCGCCCCGCGAGGATGCCTCTCCTCGCCCCAGTGTTCGAACCATCCGGCCCAGAACTCCCCGCACATCAGCGGTCCCGTCGGCTGCCATTCCCTCAGTTTCGCGAACTGCCCGACCGCGTCCGACCCGAAGTTCGCCACCTTGAACACATCCGGCAGCGTCCCACCCGCGAGCATCCAATCGCCCGCCCCGTCCGACGTAAACAGCAGCCCCTCGAACCCGCGCGTCCGCAGCCCATCGCGCAGATGCCGCAGGTACACCTTGTCGTTGCCATGGCTGCCGTACTCATTCTCGATCTGCATCGCGATGATCGGCCCGCCCTTCGACGCCTGCAGCGGCACGAGCTTCTCCATCAGCGCATCGAAGAAGCGGTCGACCGCATCGAGGTACGGCTTGTACGCGCAGCGCAGCCGCATGTTCGCATCCGCCAGCAGCCACGCCGGCAGGCCGCCGCAATCCCACTCCGAGCAGATGTATGGGCCGGGCCGCACGATGACGTTGAGCCCAATCTCGCCCGCGATCTCGACGTACCGCGGGAGGTCGCACCGCCCGTCGAACACGAACTCCCCCGGGCGAGACTCATGCATGTTCCACGCGACGTAGGTCTCGAGCGTATTGAACCCGCACGCGCGTAGCTTCTCCAACCGGTCGCGCCAGTACTCGGGCACGACGCGGAAGTAGTGGATCGCGCCGGACAGAATCCGCAGTGGCTTGCCGCCCTGCACGAACTGATCGCCTACGATGCTCACCGGCTGCATTCGAGATATCTCCTCGTCCACGGGCACGCCGCGATGCACATGCCGCAGATGATATGCCTCACGCCCACGCGCCCCGCCATCTCCTTCGCCATGCGCATGCACGCGAAGGCATCGAGGATCCGCTCGCGCGGGACGCCGGCCTCCCACAGCTCGCCGGTCGGCGCATCGGTCGGGCAGACATCGAGGCATGCGGTGCAATCGCCGCAGCGCGATTCATCGACCGGCTCGGCCGCGCACACCTCCGCATCGGTCAGCACCGTCGCGAGCCTGATCGCCGATCCGTACTCCTCGGTGATTAGCAGCGCGCATTTCCCGATCCACCCGAGCCCTGCCCGCGTGGCGACGGTCTTGTGCGGCAGCACGCTCGACAGCGTCCTCAGGTCGAGGCCGACGCTGCTCGTCGCCGGCACGGCGACCGCCTGATGCCCCTCCGCCCGCAGCATCTCCGCCACGGCCTCGCCCATCTGATCGAGCATGTCATTCGTCCGCTCATACTCGCCGGCATACTCAACGGTCGGGCCATCGATCACATCCGCGACGATCTCCGCATCGACCGCCACGGCGAACGATATGCCGTACGGCAGCCCGTGCCTTACTTCCTCCGGCAGCGCGCGCAGGTCAGCGAATCCGACCAGCGCCGCGCCCATATCTCTCAACAGTTGCTCTACACGTTCCATGATGTCGTCCCGTCGGCCGCGGCGACTACTTACGCAGGCGACTATCCTCCATCGCGAAAGAGCGGCCGCGCTGCGACCCGAAGGGTCGAAGCAGCGGACGCGTGAGGTCAGGGGCCATGGCCCCTGCGGGGCGTGGGGCGGCGCCCCACGGTTCTCGCTCTACTGGTCGTTTACAGTCTCAATCATCGCCAGGATGTTCTCGGGCTTTGCGTCTCCAGGAATCGCATGCGCTGGCGACAGCACATACCCGCCGTCCTTGCCGACCTCCGCGATGAGCCGCCTCACTTCCCTCCGCACCTCATCCGGCGTCCCGTACGGCAGGAGCCTCTGCGTGCTGACCCCGCCCCAGAAGCTGAGCCGCTGCCCATGCTGTCGCTTCATCTCATACACGTCCATGACCTCGGGCTGGAAGGGGTTGAACAGGTCGAGCCCGATCTCGATGAGCTGCGGAAAGACCTCCTGCACCTTCCCGCACGAGTGGATGGTCACGAACCTGCCGGCCTCTTTGCCGACCGCATACTGCCGCGCGAGCCTCGGCATGAGGAACCGTTCCCACAGCTTCCGCCCCATGAGCAGGCCGCGCTGCGATCCCCAGTCGTCGCCGAAGTGGATCGCGTCCATGGGATACTTCACGGCCTGGCGCATGATCGCGACGTTGTAATCGCAGATGGCGTCGAGCAGTTCATCGACGAACTCCGGCGCCTCGACCATGTCCATGAACAGGTTCTCCATGCCCCTCAGCGTCCACGCCCGCTCGAAGAGGGAGAACCCGATCGAGAACTGGACGAAGAGGCCCGTCTCCGCGGCCGCCGCAGCCCTCTCGCCGAAGCCTTCCCACTTCGCCGGCGACGTCGGGTCAGGAAACTCGAGGCGGTCGAGGTTGCGATCCGGCAGCACGAGGTTGCACACGTTGCCAATGTCGCGATCGATGCTGCGATCCCATTGCACGCCGAACTCGTCCTGCCAGAGGGCGTCGCTGAGCCACTGATCCTTTGGCCCGGGGATCGTCATCACCCCGCCGAAGCAGTTGTCGATCTGCTTGAGCCAGGTATCGTCATCGCCAAAGTGCGCGTTCATCGCGGCCCACGCCTTCTGCGTGAACCCGACCTCGTAGGGAATCTTGTCCGGCTGCTGATGCCGCAGCGTCGCGTAAACTCGTTCCTTATTCGTCATCCGCCATCCCTCCAGGTTNNGGTTCGTCCCGTCTTACCGCGTGAACTCGATCACGCGCCAATTCGTTCCCGGTATCGCCAGCGTCACCTTCCCGCCAGTGATCGCCAGCCTCTCTCCGGTCAATAGCTCCCTCGCCGATGTCGTCCCAACCGGCGCCGTCGCGATCACCTTCACTGTCGGCAGCGCAGACTCCGTCGCGGGCAGCCGGTCCTCGCTGAAGAACGCGCCCACGAGGCTCACCTGCTTGTCGTAGAGCACGAGGAACGTCTGCCTCCCCTTTACGAACACCGCCTGGTTAATCGCAGGAGTCACACTCACCGCCGGCGTCGCCCCAGCCTTCGCCAGCGCCGCGATCATCGCCGCCGCCTGCGGATGCTTGTCATCGGTCGGCGGATCAGCAAGCACCACCACTCGCCCCGCGTCCACCTTCTTCTCACCCGTGTCGAACGTCACCCCAAGCTCCTCCGCCAGCGTCTGTGCCCCGCCTGCCGCATCGAGACTCCCGGTCTTCGGATACGCGATCAGCGTCCCACCCGCCTTCACCCACTCGACGATCGCCGCCCTCGCTCTCGCCGGCAGCACCTCATTGCGTCCATCATCCGCAAGCACCGTCAGTCCATCGAGCTTCGGCCACTCCGCGCTCACCGTCATGAACGGCACGCCGCATCGCTCCATGAAGTCCTCGATATGCGCGCCGCCCGCCGAGAAGAAGTTCGGCGGCTCGCCTGCCCATATCCGCGCATCCGGTATGAGCACGCCCGCCTTCGCGGTCGGATACTTCGCCCCGCGCATCGCCGGCCAGACCTTCTCCAACTGCTCGATCTCGTGCAGCGCCGGCCGCCCCCATATCGGCCCGCCGAAGGAGAACTGCAAGTCGTTGTACCCGCCCAGCAATATCGTCGCCGCGGTCATTCGCATCGCGCTGCCACGCGCTTTCGGCCAACCATTCTCCCCGCTCACCGGCGTCCCGTACCTCAGCGCAAACCCGCGCAGCGTCGACTCAACCTCGATGCTGGTCTCCACGCATTCGCAGTGCGGCGCCACACCCTGGAACTCCGCTCCTATCCGATAGCCGACAGTCACATCGAGCCATCCACCTCGCAGCAGGATCGGCATGTCCGGCGTCTCAGCGCGGATTCCCTTGATCACCCCGCGCAGGAAACTCATCGACGCGTCCGCCCAGAAGTCGATGTACGCCGCCCTTGCCGGCGACCGGTCCCACTCGCCAGCCTTCGGCGGACGAGGCAGGTCCGGCCCGAGTCCATGCGCCGCCGCATACGCCGCCCACGCCTCCTTCCCCACCTGGCTATCGTCCACATAGAAGCACGGCGCCCCGGTATCCGGCGTCGCATATATCGCCACGACCGACGGCCGCTTCGCGTACCTTCTCGCCAGCGCAGCCATCGCCCCACCGTACTTCTGCGCGAACACCGGGTTGTATATGCACGCGGGCCCCGCCTGTTTTCCACCCGCCTCACTCGCCCACGGGAAGCGCCCGTACCCGAAGCAGTAGGGGTCGAACACGACAGCCCACCCGCCCTTCTCCGCATCAGCCACGAGGCGATCCGTGACCGCCCAGTCGATCACCGACCCATCCGCCGCGGGCTTGTCCATCCACGGCACACCCGCGACGAGGATGTTGAACCCCAGCCGCCGAGTCGCGTACACGATCTCCGGATCGCTCCACTCGCGCACCCCAAAGTCCAGCGCCCCGACCACGCCTTCCGGATGATTGAAGAAGTTCGCCCGCGTCACCGGCGTGCCGGGCTTCGGCAGCTTCGCCTCCGCAGCATCGACCTTGATAGGCGCGGCCAGCGCCCGCGCCGCCTGCGAGAGGATGTAGTCGTTGGCCGCCGGCGTCGGGCCCATCAGTGCCGCGCCGCTGATGATGATCACCCGCGCGCCCGCGTACGGCCCGGCGTGGAACCGCAGCATCGTCGCCAGCGATCCGGTGAACTGCCGCTGCTCGGCGATCCAGTTCCGTCCCGCGTACCCCGTCGTCACCAGCGGCACGACCTCAACCCACGGCCAGTTGTTCTCGCGATAGATGGAGTCGTTCGTCGTCAGCACCCACGCCTTCCCGGCGGGCATCTCGTTCGGCAACGCCGGCCACACGCGCTTGCCCGCCTGCGTCACCTTCCACTGCCCGATCTGCTCGGTCCAGTGCAGCCCGAGGAAGGTGCCCTGCGTCAGCTTCGCACCAGGCCCATCGCGCCAATACTTGCTCGCCTGCGCACCATATATCACCGCTGCCCCGCCCTTCCGCAAGGCCGCCTCCACGGCGGCCCAGTCCCCGTAACTCGATGCGCCCAGGTTGAGCAGCATCACCGACTTGTCGATCGGCCCCTCCAGCCTGAGCCCGGCCAGCGCCGACTCCGCCGTCTTCCACTCCGGCACGCCCTCGAGCGTCACGTTGTCGATCTCCGCCCAGGCGGGCGGGGCGTCCGTTGGTCGCAGGCTTATCCAGAGCCCGGATATCTTCGAGAAGTCCGGTGCCTTGGCGTTGTGCGGGTTCTCGACCGGGAAGAAATCGGCCGGCCGCGCCTCGATGTGCGTCCACGTGCCATCCTTCGGCACCGGCGCGATGTGCCACCATCGCGAGCCGTCCGACTGGAACACGTCGACGTTGATCTCCGGGCAGGCATCCATCCCGCGCGCATCGAGGAAGTCGTCGAGCAGACCAAGAAGGAGATGGAGCAGGTCATCATGGACACCGGCAAGGAAGCCGCGTTCGACGTGGGCCTGCACAACCTCCATCCGCTGGAACTCGAATGCCTCGGCCGCCTGAAGTTCCGCACCAGCTACGGGCA
>PMZA01000064.1 GCA_003170595.1 Armatimonadota bacterium | reverse complement strand
TGGTGACGCCCCAGTGGCGCAGGGGGGAGTAGGTGGTGATGCCAGCGCACAGGAGCGGTGCGGTCCCGGCGAGGCTGAGGTTGGCAGGGACGCGCAGAACGAAGTCGTCCTTGACGACGATGCTGTCGGAGTAGCCGCCGTAGGTGACCGGAGCGGTCTTGTGCTTGTCCGGCGAGTTGTAGGTGAGGGTCATGCCGGGGCAGAACTGCTCAAGGCCGGCCTTGCACTGCGGGCAGGTGCCGTCCGAGTCGACCATGCAGCCGACCGCGGCGAGGTCGCCGGGCTTGAACCTGGTTACCGCGGCGCCTACGCCGGTGACACGGCCGACGATCTCATGGCCGGGAACGCAGGGATAGACCGTGCCACCCCACTCGTCGCGAACCGTGTGGAGATCGGAGTGACAGATGCCGCAGAAGAGGATCTGGATCTGTACGTCCTGATCGGTGGGCTCGCGCCGCCCGATCGTAGTTGAGGCCAGCGGCGATGTTGCGCTGGCAGCTGAATAAGCCTTCGCGTTGTACATGGTTCTAAGCTCCTCCAGGATATAGGCCGGATCTTGCTGACACGCATCTTGTCGAGAACAACCTTCCCTCAGCTAGAACGAAGTTCCAGGTCGGCGGGGGCGACTTCGTGTACGGGGCTGCTCATCTTCCTAAGCTTAGGCCCGCTCCTTCGTGGGATCAGACGGCCTTCGCGCTACGAAGCTCGCGGCTCCGTGCCTCAATCGCCCGCCACCAGGGCGAGGAAGCAAACCTGCAGCCTCGAGCGCTGGCGAAGAGTTCGGCTCGCCACTCGTCGGACGACTTGAACAGGGCCTCCGCGAACGCCACGTCCTCCTCGGCAAGCTCGGCCTGGACTTCGGGGATCGCCAGCAGAGCGTCCCGGTTGCAGAGGGCGGCGACCACTTCCATGCCCGTATCGGGGTCATAGGGCGCCCGCAACGGGTCGCGGGCACGACGGTATTGCCTGACGTAGCGTGGGGCCATCTCCCGCAGATTGCTCATCGTCTTAGCCACCTGAGTTCGCTTATGCTCTCAGACCCAAGGTAGTCCTCCAAGTCTTGAACCGTGAAAGCGCTGAAGAAGGAACCCTCTCCCTCGATGGTCATGATCACGAACGCCCTCGTCGAGTTGTCCCAGAGAGCCAGGCGGCTTCTCCCACCATGGCTGTAAGCCGCCAGTTTGGCACTTCGCCGTATGGTCCTGCGCACCTGGTGGTCGGTAACCTCATGGTAGTCGATCTTCGCATAGAACTCCTTATGGAAGTGTTCGGCCCCGTCAAAGGTTTCCCTCGCGCAGGTCACGAAACGCATCCATTCCTCGTCGGTATGTTCCGACTCGAGCTGGCATCCTTGCGGCAGGCGGCGAATCTTGTCGCTGAGCATGGCTATTAGGTATAGGGCGGCTTGCACGAAGCATACCACTCTCATCCCCGGCAGGAAATGCTCCACGGCGCGCGAACTTCTCGCCCCACACCCAGGAGGCGATCCACCTTGCTTACGATGCTAGGCCTGATGCTCCTGTCGGCCCCCCTCACCGCCGCCGACCGCCCGACCACCATCGCCGGCGGCGTCCTCGTCTGGGCCGATAATCACAAAGAGGTCGCCCTCTTCGGCACAAACTACTATCCCCCCTTCTCCATCGACTACGCCGAGCTTAAGCGCGCCGGCGTCGACCCCCGCCACGAGATCGACGATTCCGTCGTCCACATGCAGCGCCTGGGCATCGATTCCATGCGGCTCCACTGCTGGGATCGAGAGATGTCCGACGCCCAGGGCAACCTCCTCGACAACGAGCACCTCGCCCTCCTCGACTACCTCATCTCCCGCAACAAGGCGCGCGGCATCTACACGGTGCTGACCTGCATGGCCTGGTGGCCGACGCCCGAGGGTGAGATCGGCTTCTCCAGCCACTTCCCCATGGCGCAGATGACCACGAGGAAAGAGGCCTGGGACTGCGAGCGGCGCTACCTCGCCCAGTTCGTCACCCATGAGAACCGCTACACCCACCTCAAGTACATGGACGACCCGGGCGTGATCGCCTTCGAGATCATCAACGAGCCCCAGTACCCCGACGGCATCACCGACGACAAGGTCACTGAGTACATCAACGCGATGGGCACGGCGATCAAAGGCACGGGCTGCCGCAAGCCGGTCTTCTATAACTGCTGGGGCAATCGCGAGAAGGCTGTGGCGCGGTCGGTGGTCGATGGGGCAACAACTGGCTGGTACCCGACCGGGCTGGCCACCGGGGCTGCCCTGTGGGACAACTTCCTCCCGGCGGTGGCGCACTTCGGCGGCTTCGACCGGCCCGCCCTGGGCGGGAAGCTGCAGATGATCTATGAATTCGACCCGGCGGACATGCCGGGCGGCTACATGTACCCGGCCATCGCCCGCGACTTCCGCGAGGCCGGCTTCCAGATCGCCAACCAGTTCCAGTACGACTGCCTCGCCCTGGCCGCGACGAACTGCAACTGGCAGACCCACTTCCTCAACCTCGTCTATGCGCCCCACAAGGCCCTCAGCTTCGCCATCGCCGGGAAGGTTTTCCATGAGACGCCGCGGCTGACGAAGTTCCCCGGCTACCCGGAGAACTGCCGGTTCGGGGCGGCGCGGGTGAGCTACGAGGAGGACCTGAGCGAGTGGTCCGATGAGCGAAGCCTTATGTATAGCAACAACACCAAGACCGCCCCGGTCGCGCCGGAGAGATTGGAGCACGTGGCGGGCTGCGGATCGTCGCCGGTCGTGGAATATGAGGGCACTGGGGCGTACTTCCTGGACAAGGTCGGCCCGGGGGCATGGCGGCTGGAGGTCTACCCCGACTACGCGTGGGTGGCCGATCCGTATGGGCCCACGAACGCCGACCGCGAGGTCTCGCGGCTGTTCTTTGGCGAGCGGGCCATGACCGTGAGGCTGCCCGACCTGGGGCCAGGCTTCGCCGTGGAGCCGGTCAACCCCAAGGGCAGGGGTGGGACGTCGGCCAGGGCGGGCAAGATCGCCGTCGAGCCGGGTGTCTACCTCCTCCGCAAGCCCGGTGCGGCCCAGCCGAAGAACGTCAACGCCGAGTTCGTCTGTCCCAAGCAAGAAACAGGCAGAAAGCCGGCCGCCTGGACGATCACGCCGAAGCTGTGGCCCGAGGGCATGGCCATGCCGGTGTGGGTCAATGCGGCCGGGGACACCGGCGATGTGAAGGCCGCCCAGCTTTGGGTCCTCGGCGACGCGGGCAAGGTGACCCAGGTCGACCTGGAGCGGAAGCGAACCTTCAGCTATGAGGCCGACCTGCCGGCTGAGCTTGCCCGCGGCGGGAAGATGACCTATGCGCTGGCCCTGGAGGGCGACGACGGCTTCACTGTCCTGCCCGGGGGCCGGAAGATGGCGCCCGCCGACCTGCAGGCGGCGTCTCGGGAGACATCGCTGTGGGAGGCGAAGGCAGGTCCCGCGCCAGAGGCAAAGATGGGCGGGGAAGGCGCGGGCACAGCCACTGCATCGATGGTCGACGTGCCCGGGGGCACTGCTCTGCGCGTCGAGGCGACGAAGTTTGGCCCCAATAGCGCCGCCAGCGTCATGATTCCGGCAACGGCGTTGCCCCTGAGCGCGACCGGGATGGAGCTTTGCATAGAGGCGCGGTCGATCCAGCCGCAGACCAATGCCGTCGAACTCACCCTCAAGACGAGCGACGGGGCGGCGCTGGGCTGGAACGTGCCGCTGACGTCCAGTTGGGAGGAGCACCGGATCGCCCTGTCGGACCTGCGCCACATGTGGAGCACCACCGGCGACCTCAACCTCGCCAAGGTGAACGAGATCGCCCTGGTCTTCGGGACGTGGCTATATCCGCAGACCTACGCGGCGGCGCACGGCTTCGAGATCCGGAAGGTGGCGGTCAGGCCGCGGGTGACCTTCGAGACGGCGCTGCTGCCGGCGTCGGCCGGCGTGCCGCTGGTGGGCGTGCCGATGATCGGGCAGATTCCGGCGTGGATGTGGGGCGCGGTCCCGGCGGTGAGCACCGTCGCCGGTCGCGAGCCGGGAACTCAGGCGCTGCGGTACACCGGCGGGCCCTTCAAGCCGGAGCCGGACTGCGTGGGCTTACGCTATACCCTCCTCCTGGGCCAGCGCCCGGCGGAGGAGGCCGGCTGGCGGAAGCTGCTCGGCGAGTGCGGGCACGTGACCTTCGTGGCGCGGAACGGCCAGCCCAATACCGACCGGGTCGAGATCGTGTTCGTGGAGACCGATGGCTCGCCGTGGGGGCTCAACCTGCCGCTGACGCCCGACTGGAAGGAGACGACCATGGACCTGCGCGACCTGAAGTTTTGGGGCGGCTGGCCTCATCCGGAAAATCGCGGCGGAGCGACGGACCACCTCAACCCCGAGCACCTGGCGTCGGTCAGCATCACCTTCGGGGCGTGGCTATTCCCCGAGCACTTCGCCGAGCAGCACGTGCTGGACATCGAGAGCATCAGGCTCGATAAGTAATGTCGTCATGTGTCACGCTAGCGTGACACATGCCAGGGTTACGCATTTCGACGGGCCACGAGCCCAGGAGCAGCAAGGGATGAAGCAGCCGACGATTCTGGTAGTTGGCAGCGCTAACATGGACCTCGTCGTGAAGGCGCCGCGCATACCGGTGCCGGGCGAGACGATTCTGGGCGGCTCGTTCGCCCGCGTGAGGGGCGGGAAGGGGGCCAACCAGGCGGTCGCCTGCTCTCGCCTCGGGGCGCAGACGTTCATGCTCGGGCGGGTCGGGACCGACAGCTTCGGGGATGAGCTTCTCGAAGGGCTGCAATCGGACGGGGTCTGCTGCCGGTTGATGATACGCGACGAGGAGGCGGCCTCTGGCATCGCGATCATCGTCATCGATGGGGGCGGCGAGAACGCCATCGTCGTCGCGCCGGGTGCGAACGGTCGGGTGTCACCGGCCGACATCGATCCGGTGCGCGGCCTGAGCGGTATTGATGCGGTGCTCTGCCAGCTTGAGGTGCCGGTCGACGCGGTCGAGGCGGCGCTGGATGCCGCGCGGGAGGCCGGGGTGATGACCGTGCTGGACGCGGCGCCACCGACGGCCCTGCCGGCGTCGCTGCTGGCGAAGGTGGATGTGCTGACGCCGAATCAGACGGAGGCGTGCGCGATCCTGGGTCTGCCGGTGGATGCATGCCTGGCGCCGGAGGAGGCTGCGGCTCGGCTTCTGGAGACCGGAGCGCGGCAGGTGGTGCTCAAGCTCGGGGCCGACGGTGCGCTGGCGGCGTGGGACGGCGGGATGGAGCGGGTGCCCTCCTTCCCCATCGAGCCGGTGGATACGACGGGCGCAGGCGATGCCTTCACGGCGGCGCTGGCGGTGAATCTGGCGAGTGGGAAAGACCTGGTGGCGGCGACAACGGCCGCCTGCGCGGCGGGCGCTTTGGCGGCGACGGTCTTCGGCGCGGCGCCCTCGATGCCGACGGCCGAGGCAGTCGCAGCGTTCATGAAGGCGCATGGTCGGGGCTGAGCGGCCCGCCTGCAGCCGGCTAGGGGCTGGACGTCACGTGGACGCCCCAGTTCTGGTTCGGCCCTGGTCCCACAATCACGGTCATGCTTTGCCCTGGCCGGAGACCGTTCGCTTCCGTGACGACATTCTGGAGCGACTCCTGAGTGAGGAAGGCCAGCTTGGCCTCCTCCGCCGTTCGCGGATCTGCCCCCGGCCGCCCGAAGAAGTCGCCAGCCCTGGCGAGCTGTTTGATGATATCGGCTGTGAAGAGCCACGCGTATTTCCACTGCCCTGGCGAGAGGCCGGCCTTCGGTCCGGGCACCCAGGGATGCAGCACGCTGAGGCGGAGGAGATGTAGCAGGTTGGCGAAGTTGCTCTCAAGCGCCGGCCGTTCCACATCCAGCCACCGCGCCAGCGTCTCCTGCCTGACCTTCGCGGCGAAGGCCGACATCTGCTCCAGCACCAGGCGACGCGCGGATTCCGGCAGCGCCCGGCCCTCGGAGTAGCGCTGGAGAAGAATGTGCACCGACCCAACGATGTCGTCGACCACAAGGCCTGGGGACGCCCAGGAGCAAGGGGAGCCCTGAGTGCCCTTGAGCTGCCACCAGCCGAGGTACTCCCGCCAGGTCCGCGCGAGCATGTCCACCTCTTCGGCGGTCGGCTGCGGGTTCCACTTCGCCACACCCTCGGCGATCGCGAGTCGCAGCGCTGCGAGTTGGGCGGGGGAGGCGACGCCCTGCTCCGCCATGGCCACCCTGCACCGCTCGGCGAGCTGCTGTGCTGGGCTGGCCGCGGCCACGGTCTGAGCGCGGACGGGTGAAGCGGGACTGGCCGGCAGCCCTGCCGTGAACAGGCGGGGGCCAGGTTGCGGTGTATCGGCGCACACTGAGGCGGCGAGGACAATCGCAGCAAGCGCCCCTCCAACCGCTAACCGGGATATAGGGACGGCGACTCGGCGGCAGGACATAGCTATCCCTCCCTGAGGTATCCGCGATAGTATGTTCTGGCGGGGCTCGGCAGTCAATTGAGCCCAGGGCGAACCGGCAAGCGACGGCCGAGGCCGTCGCAGCGTTCATGAATAAGCACGGACGAGCCTGACCAGAGGAGACCGATCATGGAACTTGGCATCTTGCTGGGCGGAACGGGGCTTGAGATACCGTCGTGGGAAGAAGGTTTCAGGCTTGCCGCGGAGATGGGCTATACGCAGGTCGAGCTTGGCGGCAATGACGTCGGCGGCGGCGGGCAGAAGCCCGACCTGGGCGGCTGCGATGAGGACTGCGCCCGGCGCGTCGTGGACATGGCACGGGAGGCGGGACTGGGTGTGTCGGCCGTGCAGAGCCACCAGTGCTTCCCGCTGGCCGATGAGGGGGCCCTGACGGCGTCGGTGGCCCATACGAAGCGAATGATCGACCTGGCGGCGGCAGCGGGCGTGGCGGTCGTCCACACGACGACAGGGCACCGCCCCGTCGGCATCCCGGAAGGGACGATGTGGCGGATGTTCGCCGATGTATACCGCGACCTGCTCGATCATGCCGAGGGCAAGGGCGTGAAGGTCGCCATCGAGCCGGTGTTCGTGTATGCGGTGGGGAGTCTCGCGACGACGCGGCGGTTCTTCGAGGTCGTGGGGCGCGAGGACATGTACTTCAACTACGACCCCAGCCACTTCCCGTACCACGATGAGTCGCCGGTGCCGCCGATCCTCGAGTTCGGCGCAAGGATCGTTCACGCCCATGCCAAGGACGCGCGGGTCGAGCCGGACCCGGCGGGCGAGCAGCGTGGCAAGGAAGAGGAGATGCCGGGTGGGCGCAAGTTCTCCTTCGCGCCGCCGGGGGAAGGCGTGATCGACCATGTGGCGGTGATTCGGGCGCTGAAGAGCGTGGGGTTCGACGGCGTCGTGTCGCTGGAGCTTGGGCACGGCGTCCCCGAACCTGAACTAGCCGCGCGGAACAACGTGGGATTCATGCAGAAGGTGCTCGCGGAGGCAGGGGCGTAGGCGAGGAAAATCCTGGTAAGCCGGGCTTGACTTTGTGCTGCAAGTTCAATAGCTTATGATACAATGTGACCGAAGCGTGCCGATGGGCGAGGATGTCCAGCGACGCTGCTCATGGTTGTGATGGACCACTGTGGGCGGATAGCCGCTCGCGGATGGGTGCGGCAAGGTTAAGGCAACCAGTCGTACCAAACACCCCACGGCTGTGGGGAATCGCAGCAAGGACGATGGGAGGGATGGACGGATGAGGTCAACGTGGATGGTTGTCGCCGTACTATTAGCTATCGTTTTCGTAAGTGGCGCCTGGGCGCAGGACCTGTCGGCAAGGTCAGCGGCCATGGGCGGAGCAGGGAAGGAAGCTGATCAGGAGGGCGCGGCGCAGTGGCTGCGGAACCCGGCTGGTCTGGCCCATATGGGGATGGTCCCAGGAACGGACGAGGCCTCGAGGCACTGGATGAACCTGGCGATGTTCGGTTATGACGATTGCGACCGCAGCTATGGTGTGGACTGGTCCGGATGGGACCCCGAAACCCACTGGGGCCTTGGCGCGGGTTACGAGCGCAACGACAACGGGGACAGCTCGTACGGCATCGGCGCCGGCACCCGTATCGGGTCGGGATTCTCGGTCGGGCTCAATGCGATCCACTCCGAGCAGAGCTACGGTTCATCGTCGATGGTCGGATCGGTCACGCGGATCAACCTGGGCCTGCAGTACAAGTATGACGACTTCCGGTTCGGCCTGGCGGCGCGCGACCTGACCGACCAGACCGATGACCGCGGAGTCTACGACTTCGGCGTCTCGTGGCGGCCGAACAAGCACTGGACCATCGACGCCGATCTGCGCGACTTCACCGACAAGTACCAGGTGACGCACAACATCGGCGGCGAGTTCCGCTTCGGCGACTACAACGAGTGGGCGATCCGGGCGGGCCTGCATGACAACGGCGAATCCGTCGGCTGGGTCGGCGGCGCAGGGTATACGTTCAGATCGGGCTGGGTCCTCGACGCGCTGTACGAGGACGAGGACGACTGCTGGAAGGCTGACATCTGCTATCCGTTCTGAGGGTAGACGGGTTGCGTTGCGTTTTGCGCTAGACGACGAGGCGGGCCAAAACGGCCCGCCTCGTTTCATATTGCGGGGGCGGCGTGGGTAGAATAGGTGGCGATGTGAGTACACGGGAGGGGGATGCGGAGATGAGCGAGACAGGTAAGGACAAAATCGAGGCGAGCGTTGTCGTGAAGGCGACGCGCGAGCGGGTGTGGCAGGCACTATCCGACGCCAAGCAGTTCGGCGTTTGGTTCGGCGCGAGTCTGGATGGCGCCTTCGCCGAGGGCGAGATCGTCAAGGGGCACGTCACCTATCCCGGCTATGAGCACATCCAGTTGGACATGCTCGTCGAGCGGATGGAGCCCGAGCGGCTCTTCGCCTACGGATGGCATCCGTATGCCACTGATCCGGCCGTGGACTACTCGGCCGAGCCCAGGACGCTCGTGGAGTTTCGCCTGGAGGACGCCGAGGGTGGCACGCTCCTGACGGTGGTGGAGTCGGGCTTCGACCAGATCCCGGAGCCGCGCCGGGCAGAGGCGTACGGGGCGCACGTCGAGGGTTGGGCGGAGCAGATGGAGAACATCAAGAAGTATGTGGAGCAAGGCTAGCACAGGGGAAAGAAGGGGCCGGATTCGGTAGGACGCGAACTGCGCGTCCTCACGGATGCGGCCCCTCCGAAAGACCGAGGCTTCCCGGCCGTCAGCGGAAGTCGATGCGGGCGAGGTCGGAGCGGGCGAATTGGCGCTCGTTGCCGGCCCCGTCCCGGGTGCGGATCGTCTTATCGTCGATCGCCACGATCGTGCACGGGAGTTTCACCCCGTTGGCCAGTACCAGCGTCGCCGGCGCCTCGCCGGGAGCGGACACGGCCCCGAGGCGCATCGTCGTCAGGTCCGTCTGCAGCACCGACCGCCGCCCCGCCAGCTTGAGCACCAGCGGGTTGCCAACCGCCGAGAGGAAGGTGTCGAAGTAGGCCTCGCCGGTTCTCTGCACGAAGAGGTCCTGGGCCTTCGGGTCGCCCTTCGCCTCGTCGTCGAGAGTGACGCGGATCAGCCAATCCTCAGCGCCCATCGGCTGCCCCGGTGAGCCCGGAATCCAGGAGAAGGAATGGCCCGGCGGGTCGGCCTTGGTGGTGCCGACGTAGACGCCCTTGGTCTGCTGGGCGTTGAAGGTCAGGCCGATACCGAACTGCTGCGGGACCTGGATGGGCGGGATGGGGAGGTCGCGCCAGTACTCCTGGCCGCGGGTCCACAGAGCATAGGGCAAGGACACCTCGCGCAGGATGATGCGGTTGGCGTCGACAATGTAGAGGTGGAAATCCTCGTCGGGCGGTATCTCCATCCCGTACCGCGAGCCATACATCTCGATGCGGTTGAGCCAGCGGCCACCCTTGCCTGCGTCGAAAAGAACGAGGTGGCCACCGCCGCCGAAACTTCTCTTGCCTGAGGGCTCCCCTCCCCCATACTGAAGGACATCGGCGCAAACGGGCACGGCGATCACGGCAACAGCGAGGAAACTACCAAGCATCAGGCGTGCGGCGACGTGGAGGATCTTGTGGCTGGTCATCGGACTCCCCTCCTCCCACCTGGGATGAAAGTCGAAGCCATGAAGTCCAAAGACTGAAGGCGCGGCGGGGAGTAAATTGGGTTCGCGACGCGAACCCCAAGCCCCGCCCTACAGCAACCAAAGGCGTCAGCGCCCGGGATGGCTGCGCAGAAGGTGCAGGAAGGAGGGCCACAGCCCGCCACCGCCTGCGGACCTTTGGTCCGCTTCGCGGCCTGGAAGGCCGCGAGTACGCTTCCCCGGGTAGGTCCTAGCCGCCGGAGAAGCGGACGCCTTCGTCCAGCATCGCCAGGAAGTTCTCCGCCGGGATGTAGTTCGGCACCGAATTCCCCGACCCCAGCAGGTACCCTCCGCCTGGCGCGCAATCCTCAAGGATTTTGCGCACGTACGCCCGCAAGTCTTCCTCCGGCCAGCGCGAGAGCTTGTCCACGTCCACGCCGCCGCAGATCGCGATGCGGTCGCCCCACCTGTGCTTGACCTCCGCCACCGGCATGATCACGTCCTCGAAGGAGTGCTTGGCGTCGATGCGGCAGTCGTCGATAAGGTCGTCCATGATCTCAGTGAGATTCCCGCAGGCGTGGAGGATGTAGGGCTTGCTGTGGGCATGGGCAGCCGCGGCCATCTTCTCGTGCCAGGGCAGGGCGTGCTCGCGAATGACCTCGGCCGAGACGAGGAGGCCGTGCTTGTGGCCCATGTCATCGCCCTCAAAGATCGCGCCCACGCTCGGGTGGGAGGCGAGGTTCTCAACGGCGGCGAGGAGGATCTCGCCGATGCGGTTGAAGACGGCGTTGATGAGGCTCGGCTCATCGAAGAGGGCGTAGGAAAACGGCATGTAGCCCATGATCCACATCGCGTGCTCGAGGACGCCGCCGCCGGCCGCCGCCGTGAGCATCATCCCCTCGGGGAGATTGCGGGCAGCCAGGTCGACAGCCGAGTAGTCGATGGCGTCGCAAGTGGGCCAGGGATACTTCTCGAAATCCTCCCAGGTCTCGATGGCGCCGTGGTTTTCGTCCACCCAGGTGCGCTGGCCGTGGGAGTAGAGGGCGGTGTCGTCGCCTACCACGGTCTTGTAGCCGTGGCCCAGACCGTGGTTGCAGGAGATCTCGGAGTGGTCGTAGCCGAGGTCGGCCAGGCAGCGCAGGCGGCGTCGGACGTAGGTCTCCATCACCTGATCCTCGGGCGTGCCAGGCGGGACCAGGGGCTCCTCGAGGATGTACTCGAGGATCGAGTCGTCTACGATCAGCTCGATGAAGGGCACGACGTCGGGGGTGCCCCGGCGGACGGCGGTGAGGAAGCGGCCGAAGTCGGGCGTGCGCTGGACGGACAGGCGCTTCAACTAGATCACCTCGGGAGCGGGCTTGCCCACGGCCATCATGTAGACGATGACCTGCTGCTGGCTGTCGAGGCCGAAGATGCCGGCGACCTCGTCGTCGTAGTAGGCGCCGATGTTGACGCTGGCCAGGCCGAGGGCCTCGGCGGCAAGCTGGCCGTGGGCGCCCAGGTGGCCGGCGTCGAGGTAGATGTAGCGGTAGGCGCGGTCGGAATACTTCCAGGCCGCGCGGGCGATGACCGCCGCCCATACGAAGACCACGGCGGCGGTGGAGCAGCAGGTCTGACCCAGGGCCGCGCGGGCCATCTCGAACCCGTAGGCGCCCTCGCCCAGCAGGCAGAGACGGTGGTCGGGCACCTCGTAGAAGGCGAGGCTGGGCTTCACGTCCTCGACGGCGTTGATGCAGACGTAGGTGTCGTTGGGATACAGCCCGCCCGCCGAGCCTGCTGCGCGGAAGGCGCCGTCGGGGGTGGCGAAGGTGACGCCGGACATCGCCCAGAGGAGCTGGGAGAGCTGGGCGAGGCTGATCGGATCGCCGGTGAACTCGCGACGGGTGCGGCGTCGGGCGATGGTCTCCCAGAGGCCCGGGCCATCGGCGACCTCGGGCTTGGGCAGGTCGATGCGCGGGAGTGAGGCGTCGTAGACCGTGATGGGCGGCGCGGGATGGACGTGCAGGCCCGGGGCGAAAGTCTTCGAGTAATGGTACTTGGTGGTCTCCTGGAAATCGGGACCGACTGGCATGGATCGGCGAAGCATGGGATTCCCTCCTCAGGGAGAGTTGTTCGCGAAGGGAAGGCGGGGTCCTGCAGGGGAAGGGCAGCGGGGCCGGGGCGTATGCCGGGGATCCTTCGTCAGGCAGAAG
>PMZA01000469.1 GCA_003170595.1 Armatimonadota bacterium | reverse complement strand
CGATCGCGATGCCTTCCGGATGGTTGAAGCCCGTGCCGTCGCGGCTGTCCACGTTGCCGAAATGCCCCACGCGCGTGAGGACCTTGCCCGCGGGTGATAGGCATACGACCTCGTTCTTTTCCGCATCGACGACCCAGACCTTCCCGCGCCCATCGACAGCCAGGTCGCGGGGCGAGCCGAAGTCAACGCGCTCGCCGGTCAGCTCGGGTCGCACACCCGCGGCCCACACGACCTTGCCCTCAGGCGTCAGTCGGAAGACGGTCGAGAGGACCTCGACGACGAGGATCACGCCGCCGTCCGGGTAGGGCTCGAGGTGGTACATCAGCGCCGAGGGATGGAAGCCCTTGACCATCGCGTAGATGTTCTCGAAGGGCGCGAGGCCGTAGTGCTCCTGGACGTCGAAGAAGGGCGCGCGCTTGCCGTCGGGCGCGAGGCGCTCGAGGCGCAGGCGCGTCCAGTCAGTGATAAAGCGCGTGATGATGCTGCCATCTGGCAGAGCGAGGATGCCGTGGATGCACGTGTTCTCGTCCCCGCCGAGGTCGCCGCCAGGCGGCAACCACTCGGGCTTGCCTGCGTCCCCGCCCGCGACGCGGAAGCGCATCAGCCCGCGGCCCTTGCCGTTGGCCGAGCCAAAGCGTCCGGCGTAGTAGACGTTGCCCTTCGTGTCGAGAGCGAAGGCGGTCGGCCAGGGCTGACGCGGGCCCGGGTGGACCTGCACGAACTGGTCCGTCGACGGGTCGAGAGCCATGAGCGGCACGTCACCTGACCACGGCCCGCCGCCGCGTGGTGAGAGGAAGTAGATGCGGCCGTCGGGGCCGCTCTGCAGAGGGCCGGTGTTCACGGGCACGACTTCGGGCTTCGCGTGGGCGCGGGCCGCGGTGACGAAATCGGCGAGCGGTGCGGGCAGGTCGCGCTTGCCCTTGCCCAGCAGCACCCATCCGCCGCGCACATCGAGGTGTACGTCGCGCACATCGGACGTCAGGCTGGCTAGGGTCTTCAGGTAGGTCCCATCGGGCCGGTAAAACACGATGCGCCCGTCCGCGAAGAGGAGGTACACGCGGCCCACGTTGTCGGTCGACGCGGAGATGACGTCGGCGAAAAGCTCGCGCGTGTCGCCGAGGTACTTGTCGAAGGTAAGACTCGGCGCAAGGGCGACGGGTGCGGTCGACTGGGGCGGTGGGGCCTTCGACTCGACGGCAGTGACCTCGCCGCGGAAGAGGTTCGGCGGGTACGTCCCGATCGCGCGATAGAGGGCGACGGCCTCGGCGCCGGTCATATACCGGCGTGCGCCGACAATCCTCCCCGCATGCAGGTCGGCCTGCGCCTGATCGATGGCAGCGCGCGCGGCCTCCACGCCCTCGGCGCTGATCGACAAGACTCGCGGCTGATCGATTGGCTCGAAGGCGAGGAGGTGCGTCGCCGCCTGAAGCTGGCGATCCAGCTCCGCAAGGGCCTCGCCCGGCACCGTCACCCGCATGGCCTTTACCGGACCGCCCGGGAGCGCCAACGATCGCATCGCATAGGCCGGCAGATCGAGCGTGCACCGCGCCGGCGAGTCGATCGCCACCTTCACCCGCGCATCGCTGCGGTTGGCCACGTAGAGGATCGTGCGTCCCTTGCTCTGGGCCTGCCACAGCGCGACGGGGTCGTCGGCGGGCAGGCGCTTGAAGTCGAGAGGCGGCAGGGGCCGGTACTCGCGGTTGAACTCGCGCAACTCCTCCGGCTGGCCGAGGATGTACCCGAGCCCGCCGTCGGCAATCATCCGCTGATCGCCGGCCGCCATCGAGTGGGCATACCGCGCGAGGAAGTGCCGGCCCGCCGGCGACAGTACGCCGCAGATCCGCACCGACCGCGCGCGGCCGGGATTGGGGTTGGGGCTGAGGCCGAGCGGATCGGGGTCGAAGTCGGCCTCCATGTACTCGTTGTACTGGGCCGCCGCGTCGAAGGTCGAACGGATCGGGTTGGGATCGAGGCCAAGCTGCGGCGCGTAGGATGTGAGGAACGTCTCGGGGTCGCGGTCGCGCCGGCCGATGGGATAAGGGGTCGCCGGCACGAAGATCACGCCTTCGAGGCCCTGGAATAGCTCCGGGTTGTCGATGCCGAAATCCTGCGGCTTGCCGAAGACCTGGACGTAAAGGCGTAGGTCCGGGCGGAGCTTGCGCAGGGCGGCGGCGATGCGCCCGTAGTAGTCGCGGAGAGCGAGGGTCCGCCACTTCGACCACGCGCCGGCCGCGTTGGTCTGGATCCAATCGAAGCGCTTCTGGAAGCGATCGTCGCCGGAGAATTCTGGCACGGCCACGCCGGTCTCGCGGACGAAGCGGGCGACGGCGTAGTCATCGTAGCCCCACTCGCGCCCGCTGAAGATGGCGAAGCCCGGGTTCTGCCAGTCCATCCAGCGGAAGGACACACCGCGTAGGGCCGGCGAGTCGACGCACGTCCGCGCGGCCTCGCAGATCATGTCCGTGGCCCAGCGCTGGACCGCCGGGTGGAGCGGGTTGAGCATCTTCCGGCCCGTCCGATCGCGCGTCTGTATGTCCTCGCCGGCCGCGTAGCGCAACAACGTCTCCTGCCCGCGGATCGCCGGGTGGACGTCGAGGATGAGGCCGAGGCCGTGACGCTCGGCGGTCAGGGCGACCAGGCGCGTGAGCGGGCTCGGATAGTTGGGCAGCCGCGTCCAGCACTCATTCTGGTTGGCGTCCACGAGCTTCGTCGGATAGGTCGTCGTC
The DNA here is from genome assembly GCA_003170595.1 of Armatimonadota bacterium. Classification (GTDB taxonomy): domain Bacteria; phylum Armatimonadota; class Zipacnadia; order Zipacnadales; family FEN-943; genus FEN-943. The sequence continues at coordinate 41,039 of PMZA01000469.1, read as the reverse complement.
CCGTACACGTTGACGGTGTCCCACATCGTGTCGAAGCCGACGTAGCGGCACCAGCGCGCATAGCGGTCGACCGCCTGCATCGACTCGGAGAGGCTTGCATCGCGGGCGCCGAAGTAGCAGCACCAGCGCGTGAACTCCTCGAGGTAGAAGGCCAGGTTGCGTCGGCGGCCTTCGAGGGGCAATTCGGGAAGCTCGCCGCGGAGCGAATAGACACGGATGCGAGCGGCTGCCGCGCGCAGGCCCTGATGCCAGTTGAAGAAAACGAGCCTCGGGTCGGTGCGGCGCGGGACACAGTGCATCGTGGAGGTCTGCATCGAATCGCTCGGGGCATACTCGGCGCCGCAGGCAACGCCGCCATCGATGGGGTAGGGGACGGCCGAGTTGCCGCCGTAGTTGCCGTGGTCGAAGAGGCTGATCGTGAAGGTCCGCACGTCGTCGTCGGGATAGTCGACCTCTAGGCGATACCACGTGCCCGGGCGCGAGATCTTCAGCGTGTAGGCGAACCAGCTTGCCTGACGGCTGCCGACGGTGTAGGAGCCGTTGTCGCCGGATTCGAGATAGGTGCCCGCCGGACCGCGAGCGATCCGAGTCGCGCCGTTGCCCGAGTAGTCCGGCGGCTGAGTCGTGCAGTCGATGGTCTGCACGAGATCCCACGACGCCTCGCCCGTCGGGACAACCGGGCGGCGTGCCATGTCGAAGACGACGGCCTTCGCGGGGCGCATGCAGTCGACGTAGTCGGCCAGCACGCGCACAACCCCGACGCCATCGAAGTCTAGCGGCACGGCGACCGTGGTGTGGCCCCAGGTCGTGCCGGGCTTGACCTGCTGGCTACTGATCAGGCGGGGGTATCCCTTCTCGGGCTCGATGACGACATCGATCTTGTACGGCCTATCGGGGAGGGGCTCAGCGCGCAGGTCAAGGGTCATGCGATCGCCGCGACGGTAGTAGCCCTGGTAGTTGAGCGGCGTGGCGATCACCCGCGCTTCGGGGGCGGCCGCGCGGCGGACGAAGAGGGACGATATCCACGCCAGGCCGGGGTGCCAGTCGCGGAGGATGCGCAAGGTGTTGGTGCCGCGCTTAAGCTCGAAGTTGGCGACCTTCAGTTCATTGTTGCGCACGCCGAGGCTTGCCTGATCGGCGCGGGTCTCGGCGACGACCTCGCCGTTGACGATGTACCGCTGCTCCCACGCCGTCGCCGACGCTATCCACAATTCGTAGGTGCCGGCCTCGGGCGCCTCGATCGTGTACTCGACCCATCCGTACCCGTGGATGAAGCGGCCCTTCTTGAGCGCGGCGACCTCCTCGGCGGGCAGCGACGTCGCCGCAAACGACATCACCTTGGGCCGCAGGATGATCTCGCCGGGGGTCTGTGCATGAGACGAAGCCGCGAAAGCAAGCGCGCCCAGAGCGATCGCCACAACCCGCACCGCCATCGAAGTCCTCATCGTCAAGACAGCACTCTCCCTATAGCGCCCGGCGTCACTTCACGATCGAATAGCAGAGGCAGTCGCGCGGTTCATCGCTCACGTTAGGGTGCATGATGCGCCGCCTCAAGATGCCCTCGCGCTCCATCCCGACCTTCTCCATCACGCGCGCCGAGGCGGGGTTGTCGACGTCGCAGATGGCCCAGACCCGGTAGATCGTCGGCTGGGCCATCGCCCATTCCACGAGCGCTTGCGCGGCCTCGGTCACGATCCCCTGGCACCAGTATTCGCGGGCGAGAACATACCCGACCTCCGCGTTGTAGTCGCCGAGGTTGAGGCCCACCATGCCGAGGCACTCATCGGCGCCGCGCATCGTTATCGCATAGCCGAAGCTCCTGTCGCCCGACCAGTCGGCGATGGCGATCTCGAGGAAAGCCCGCGTATCCTCGATGCTTTCGTGGGGCCGCCAGGTCATGTAGCGCGTGACCTCGGGGTCGGTCGCGTAGCCTGCGAAGATGGCCTCCGCATCGGTCATGCACGGCATACGGAGCACCAGTCGCTCGGTCTCAAAGCGCTCGGGCGGTCTCATTCGTTAGCCTCCTGCGAACTGCACGGCAATCGCGCTGTCACCTTGCGGGCAGACGATCATCAAGTAGCGACGGCCGACGTGTTCCTCGAGGACGGGCGCGACTTCTTCGCCGCCGATGCTTACCGATACGACCTCGCGCGTAGCCGGAACCTTCACGACCATGCCGGTCGCATACTCGCATCGAACCGTAAGGCTAAGCTCGTCGGAGGTCTGCGACGTCACTTCGACAGACGATCTATGCCGCGCATCCCACCATTCCCAGACCGCGTCGCAGCCGAGGTAGATCGCGCGCAGTTTCCGCTCGGCCACGTACCGCAGCAGTTCGTCGACCGCCTTGCCGCAGCCAGTTGTCCCCGCGAAGTAGATCGGGTGATGGAAGAAGTCGACGGTGTAGTGGAAGTACGCGGCGAGATCGACGGCGAGGTGAGTCTTCTCCGGGAAGACCTCGTCGCCCTCGTAGCCGACCTCGTAGCACATGATCGGTTCGGCGAGGAAATCGATGCGCTCGTTCTCGCCGCGCCAGTCATCGTAGAAGTAATGCGGGAAGGCGGTGCCGAAGGCGAAGCCGATGTTGTTGACCGGATTGAGCGGCGGGCTGGTGACGCCGATGAAGGAGTTATCGGCGCGGCAACCTGCCTCGCGCATCCACTTCGCGGGCTCGGCCCAGCCGATCCACCGGCACCAGTGGATCACGCTCGCGACCGGGGCGCGCCCGAAGGTCTGCATGTAGAAGTCCCACTGCCGCTGCACGTCTTCCTGCGTGAAGCCCGTCGGATGGTCGAAGCCGTCGATGAGGTTGTAGTGGATCGACGGCTCGTGGCCGTTGGCGACGATGTGCGCGAAGTCCTCGACGGTGAGGCCGAAGTGCCCGTCGGGATAGGGCATGATGTTGATGTGATACGGCAGGCCGCGGCTCTTCATGAAATCCGAGGCCAGCACCTGCGAGCCGTCGGATAGGCCCTCATCATCGCCGCCGAAGAAGACGACGAGGTCCGCCGGCTCGCCGTCGAGCGGAGGGAGTTGGTGCACCATCGGCACGCCCGCGCCGTGGAGCATGTTCTGCAGGAGGAAGAGCAGCTCATCGGCGTAGGGCACGTCCTGCGGCAGATCGCCGATGGCCACGCCGTCGGAGAGGCGCAGGTAGCCGTCGAGGTCGTAGTCGCCGTCGATGGGCCGGCCCTTGTGGAGGACCCACATCGTCTGCGCGACGTCGAAGGCGAAGTAGAAGGCGTGGCCCTGCCCGATCGCGCGATGGGTCACGGCGGGGAAGATTGTCTCGGCCGCGCGCACGCTGAGGAGGTCGGCCAGCGGCTCGGAAGTCTGCGCGCTGACCTTGCGCACGGGGCCGAAGATCGGCAGCGGCTTGTCCTCGAAGAACGGCGCGTAGACCGGCGTCGTGAGGTCGTGATCGCGCAGCCTCACTAAGGCCGTCACCGCGAAGCCCTTGTCGCGCTGTGGAGTCTCCGAGTGGAAGGCATTGCCGAAGAGATCGTCGAGGCCGGCGCTGGCGAAGCCAAGAAGCGTGCCGCCCGCCTCGACCCACGCAGCGATCTCCTTCGCGAACCCGACGCGCTCGAGGCTTCGCGCGTCGCCGACGATGAGGACGCGCAGATCGGCTAGTTCGCCAGGCAGTCCACCGCCCTGGCGCACGTTGATCCTGCGCGCCGGAGCGCCAAGCTGGGCGAGGATTTCCTCGACGTAGGCAAACCAGTAGTTCTCGGCGAAGGCGTTGGAGGCTGCGTGCGAATCCGGGTCGTACAGGTAGCCGACGGGCTGCATGGCTGCGCTCCCTCCGGGTGTCCTACGACAGCGACTGGACTGCCTGGTGCAGGCGATCGGCGCTCTGCTTGTGAGCTTCCTCGTCGCCGAAGGTGTAGGCGAGGAGGATGCGCGGGACGAGGTCTTCGGCGACCGGGCAGAGGCCGTCGGGGTACAGGTTGTTCGCGCCGTCGTACAGCGGGCATCCGAGCGGGCAGACCTTCCCGTAGCCGAGCCGCTCGGCGATCAGCGGATGCTTGTAGGCGGCCATGCCCGTGTACCCGACGCTCACGCCGCACTCAAACCGCGCGAGGGCGTCGTTGAAATCGCCTAGCGTGATGCCCTTTTCGTCGCCGCGGAAGGTCGCTGCCCACAGATGATAGGTGTGCGTCGCCTCCGGGCCGGGCTTCGGCACGGCGATCCAATCGCACCCGGCGACGGCGTCGTTGTACATCTTCGCCACGGCCTGCAAGCCGGCGATGTATCCGGCCGCACGCTCGAGTTGGGCGACGCCGATCGCCGCCGTCGTCTCCGTCATGCGGTAGTTCCAGTGCAGCGCGTGGGCCACGGCCTGGAAGGTCGGCGCGCCGGCGTTGAGGGCGAGGTCGTCGCGGACCTGCTCGCTGTTGGTGACGGCCATGCCCCCGTCGCCGAGGCCGAGTTGCTTGCTCATCTGGAAGCTGAAGGAACCGACGTCGCCCCAGGTGCCGGTCTGCTTGCCCTTGTATGAGGCGAAGAGTGAGTGGGCGCAGTCCTCGATGACGAAGACGTTGTGGCGCCGGGCGATCTCGACGATGCGATCGATCTGCGCGGGCAGGCCCCAGAGGTGGGTGACGATGAGGGCCTTCGTGCGCTCGGTGATCTTCGCCTCGATCAGGTCGGGGTTCATGCAGTGCGTGGCGGGGTCTACGTCGACGAAAACTGGGATGGCGTTGTTGTACATCGTCGCGACCGCGCCGAAGACGACGATCGGATCGCAGATCACTTCGTCGCCCGCACCCGCGCCGGAGACCTTCACCGCGCTGTGGAGGACCGACATGGCGGCGTTCATGGCGACGCCGTACTGGGCGCCAACGGCCGTGGCGAACTCGCGCTCGAAGCGCGGCGTCATCTGACCACCACCCAAGCCCGACAGCATGCCTGTGTCCAGCACCTGCTTGACGAGGTCCAACTCACGCTCACCGAAGACGCGTTGCGGCACGTGAACCACTCCTCAGATGGATGCGGTACGGCTTGCCCGTGACCGTAAAGTCTACTCGCGCGGGGCATAATCCGCACGAGGCGAAAGAGGACCACCCGGCCCCGACGGAGAACGAGCGCCCATGCGCTACATCGATATCCCCGGAACCGATCTGCACGTGTCAGCCCTTTGCCTGGGCACCGTCGAATTCGGGACGCGCCTCGTGGGCGACGCCGCCGACCGCCTGGTCACCGCCTTCCTCGACGCCGGCGGCAACTTCCTCGACACGGCCCACTGCTACGCCTTCTGGATGGAGAACGGCCTGGGCGCGAGCGAGCGCGGGTTGGGCGCATGCCTGACGCGCCTCGGCGTGTGGGACCGCGTCGTCGTCGGCACGAAGGGCGGCCATCCCGAGGTCCCGCCGGACTATCCGAGGCCCGATTTCTTCCTCGCCCCTGACGTGCTTGAGGCGGACATCAACGAAAGCCTCGATCGCCTCGGCGTCGGCTACGTCCCTCTCTACTACCTCCACCGCGATGACGGGCGCGTGCCGGTGAGCGAGATCATCGACGCGCTGAACGTCGCCGTGGCCGATGGTCGCATCGGCTATCTGGGCGCTAGCAACTGGACGGTCGCCCGCATCGCCGAGGCCAACGAGTACGCGGCTTCGAAGGGGCTCCGCGGCTTCGCGATCTCGCAGTCCCAGTGGAGCTTGGCTGTCCCGGACTGGCCGATGGGCGAGGACCCGTGCATGCGCTACGTCACTGACGAGGACGCGGTGGAGTATGCGCGGCTGGGCGTGCCCGTGCTCGCCTATACCTCGACGGCGGCCGGCTACTTCGCGCGCGAACCTGAGGACGGCGGGAGTTTCGGTAGCCCTGCCAACCGGGCGCGGCATGAGCGGGTCCGGGACCTGGCAGGGCGGCTCGACTGCTCGCCGTCGCAGGTGGTGCTCGCGTGGCTGATGCACCACAAGCCGCTCACGATCCCGATCGTCGGCACGACGAAGCCTGACCACCTGCGCGATGCGATGGGCGCGATCGATGTCACATTGACCGAGGAGCAGGTGCGCTGGCTGCGTGAGGGCTAAGGCTGCCGCGTCTCGGCTAGCCACGCCTGAAACTCGGCGTCGAGCCAGGCCTCCGGCTCGCCCTCAAGGATGGCGAGGGTCGTGTCCACCATTACGTGCGCGCGGATGCAGCGAAGGGTGGCCGAGCCGATCTTGCCGAAGCGGACGAGGCCCATCGCCGCAAGACGCTCGCCCATCGCCTGAAAGCTGTGGTTGGGCCAGACGCCCGGCTGCTGCCATCGGGTGATCCGTGCCGCCAGGGCATCGCGGCGCGCCGGGTCAGCCCCCTCAAGCGCTCGCTCGACGAGCACCGCCTGGACGAAGTGGCCCATCGTGTTGTACGTGAAGTCGACGCCTAGGAAGCAGTAGGCGGCGTCCCACTCGTAGAGCTTCTGCCACGGGCTGACGGCGGCGAAGGCCGTGTCGCCGAAGACGCACAGCCTCAGCCCCGCCTTGCCGTGATCGCGCGTAAGCTCCTCGGCGCGGGCGCCGATTGCTGAGATCGAGTGCGTCGGATTGTTGCTCCGAAGGCTGTCGCCGCGCTGGCGGAAGTGTTCGGTGATGGCGCCGGGGTACGACGGCGAGGTGTCGATGTCGAAGTCAGCGAGATCCATCGGCGGGTCGGTGTGGTGGAACCACAGCGTCGGCACCGCGACGGTTCCCTCCGGCCCCACCGCGTCGAGGAAGCCGTCGATGACCGTGTCAGGCCCACCGACCACATCGCCCATGCTGCTCAGCGAGCTATGGAACATCATGGTGTCGCCCGGCACGATGCCCACCGACCGCGCGCCCTCGGCGACGTCCTCGCGATGAACGTGGATGCTCTTGTCTCCGATCTCGTGCGCCACGGCGTCCCTCCGTCCCACAAGGTTGGCAGAAGATGCTTCGCCCGAAGAAGGGCCAGCCCTGCATGAGCAGGAAGCCCGGCGACGACGGCGAAGGCTCGGCAACTCAAGACTGCCGGAGTGACAGCGATGATCGTGGTCGTCAGCATGGCCAGGCCGGATGAGTATGATCGCAGCGATGGCGCCTCGGGCCACAAGCGCCGGTTCGAGAAGCTGACGGGGTGCCCCGTCCTGAACATGCACTACTCCGCGGTCTCGCCCGAGGCCCTCGACCGCGTCGGCGCGCGGGCGGTATTCATCACAGGCTTCGGCTACCCGTGGTCCGATGTGCCGATGACCGACCTCTACGGGCTCAACGACTTCCTCCACACGACCGAGATCCCGGTCTACGCCGCCTGCGGAGGCCACCAGCTTGTCGGCTTTTGCTTCAACGTCGACCTGCGCAAGGCGAAGGAGCTTTTCGACCAGCCGATGCGCAAGCTCCGCCCCGGCGAGACCGACCAGGGGCCGTATTCCCATCCCGGCTACTACGTCGCGACCGGCTATCAGGAGGTCGAGATCGTCCAGCGCGATCCGATCTGGAAGGGCCTGCGCGGCAAGTTCCGCGTCCTGGAGGCTCACTACTGCGAGGTCAAGAAGCTGCCGCCGGGCTTCGACCTTCTCGCGACGAGTCCGGAGTGCCGCATCGAGATGATGAAGCACCGCGACTTGCCCATCTACGGCGCGCAGTTCCATGCCGAGAACTGGGTCGAGCCCTACTTCGACGGCCGCACGATCATGGAGAACTTCTTCCGCATCGCCGGATTGATCGCCTGACTTCCGAGGACGTGCTAGCCATGAAGACGCCGCTCACCCTTCTCTTCGCCTTGTGCATCGCCATCACAGCGAACGCGCAGGTCGCGCCGCTGGATGTACAGCTCAATCACCTCCACCTCCACTGGGCCCTTGGTGAGGGCCTGACTATCACCTGCGACGGCCGCGCCATGCTCGGCGGCCAGCCCGGGCCGGTCTGCGCCTACCCAACTGGCTGGACCTGGTCGTACATGCCCACGCCCGCGGAGAAGATGTCGGCGAAGCTCACGACCCAGGGCCAGCGCAAGGTCATGACCATCGAGTGCAAGGACCTCAAGCTCCAGTGGCGCAGCGTCGTCACCGCCGGGCCCGGCGACCGCTTTACCATCGCGTATACCTACACCCAGGACGCGTGGGACAAGGACATCAACTCCGAGGACAACCTCTGCCTCCCGGCCGTCAGTTGGCTCGTGGGGGCAACGTGGAAGGCTACGAGCGACGCCGGCACCACGACCAGCGGACAGATTCCTCTCGCCTTCGGCGGCGTCTCGAACCCCTTCGGCGGGGCGAAGCAAGCCGAGTTCACCAGCCTCTTCGGCAAGCTGACGATCACGTCGACGCGCGGGCTCACGCTCTACGACTACAAGGATCGCAAGCAGTTCTGGCTCGGCCGCGACGAGCCCTTCCCTCGCACCGTCGAGCAGAGCTGGTCGGCTGACCTCGCCTATGAGCCCGCGCCCTTCACGGTGGCGGGAGTGAAGGTCTCCGACCTTCGCTCGCCCGAGGGCCTCGGCGCCGAGCGCGCTGAGATGAGCCTCGGATTGGCGCGAACGGTAGAGGGGCCGGCCAAGATCACGGCGCGGCTTGTCGCGGATTTGCCCGCCCCCGCGCCGGTCGACGAGCACGAGGTCACGCTTTCCGAGAAGCCGTCTGCCGTGAAGCTATCGGTGCCGCTGCCGGGACCGGGGCACTATACGATTCACCTTGAACTCCTGGCGGATGGCAAGCCCATCTATCAGTCGCCGCCGCTATCGGCTGTCGTGCCGCAGCTTCTTAGCCTCGCACCCGCGCGCGTGCCCTTCATGACCGGCGACAAGGCCTCGGTCGTTGTGCGCGTCGATCCCGCTGCCGGCGACAACCTCCGCGTAGCGATCATGAGTGGCACAACGCAGCTTGCCGAGGGCCCAGTCACCGCCGGGCACCGAGCAGTCCTCCCCATCGCCCTCACCTCGCTGCCGGCAGGCCGCTCACAACTGACCGCCGCTCTCCTGCGCGGCTCCGATCGCCTCAGCCGTGCGACCTCCGACGTCATCGTCGCGGAGTTCAAGGCCAACGCCGTGGTGATCGACAACCTCAGCCACACCATGATCGTCCGCGGCATGCCCTTCTGCCCGCAGTCCTGCTATTGCATCGGCGACACGGTCCCGGGGATCGTCGAGACCGAGGCGCCCCTCGGGTTCAACGTCATCGCGCCGTACTACGACGACGACATCCCCGCGCGCAAGCTTCTGCGCGAGCAGACCCGCAAGCTCCTCGACCGCTGCGCGCAGGTGGGCATGTACGTCAACCTCGACATCCGCCGCGCCTCCCACCCGCCTCAGACCGCCGACACGTGGCAGTGGCTGAAGGACGAGATCGAGGCCTTCCGCGATCACCCGGCGCTCCTCTCTTACTACCTCGCCGACGAGCCGGAGGGCGGCTGGGCCTCGCCTGAGGAATGCCTTACCGCCTACCGCAAGATCAAGGACCTCGACCCCTATCATCCCATCACCATCGTCCACTGCGTGCCGAGCGCGGCGGCGGCCTATTCGCCCGCCGAGGACATCGTGATGACCGACCCCTACCCAATCCCGGGCGGCCCGGTCACAGCGGTCGTGGACTACATCGAGCGCATCCGCAAGGACACCGGCGACCGCCTGCCGATGTGGGTCGTCCCGCAAGCCTTCGGCGGGGGAGAGGGATGGTCGCGGGAGCCGTCGCGTCAGGAAGAGCGCGTGATGACCTATCTCGGGCTCATTCACGGCGCGCGTGGGGTTCAGTACTTCATCCGCCGGCCGCCGCTGGCGAACCCCAGTTCGCCCGACCTGTGGAGCGAGTGCCGGCGCCTCATGCTCGAACTCTCGCAGCTAACGCCCGCGCTCTGCTCGGACGAGGAGGCGCCGAAGGTCACCTGCGCGCAGCCGGAGGTCCACGTCGCTGCCTTCAAGGAGCGCGGTGCGGTCACGATCCTCGCGGCCAATACTGAGAACCGCCCCATGCCGCTCGATATCACCCTCGACGTCCCCTTCGACGGCCCGGCCGAGGTCGTCTTCGAGAACCGGCGGGTAGCGGTCAGCAAGGGCAAGCTCGTGGACATGATCGACGCGATGAGCACGAGAGTCTATCGCGTGCAGGTCGACCCCGCGCCCGTAGGCCCGGCGAAGATCGACCCGCGCAATCTCACCAGCAACCCGAGCTTCGAGGAAGCCGCGAACGTGGGCACGCCCGACGGCGCGTACACCGGCGTCGGCGCCGACAAGGCCGCGTCGTGGTTCGTCGATCCGCGCACGGCGGCGCATGGTCGCCAGTCGCTCCGCCTCCGCAATCCGGTCGAGGGGCAGGGCATCAGCGTGGCCCCCTACCCGGTCGGCCTCACGCCGGGCAAGCGCTACCGGCTGTCGATCTGGGCGAAGGGCGAGCGTCCGGGGATGAAGTTCCGCCTCGGCCTCGACGCGGTCTCCGATCCCCAGGCCGTGCACGAGATGACGACCGAGTGGAAGGAGTACGCGGTCGATTTCACAGCCTCGGCGAACGCCACGAGGATGTCGCCGGGCCTCAACCTGGTCAGCCAGGGCTCGGCGTGGTTCGATGCGCTGCAGGTCGTCCCGCTCGACTGAAGTACATCGTGGTAACATTATCATGCCAGGTTGACCCACCAAGGAGGGCGAGCATGAGATCACGACTGCTGCTTCTACTGTTGGTTTGTCTCGCTGTCGCGGTACAGGCCTTTGCACAACCGGTCCCGACGCTGAAGCCCGGCGACTTCGCGGCTGTCTGCGGTGACTCCATCACCGAGCAGAAGCTCTACTCCGTATTCATCGAAGACTACCTGCTGATGTGCCAGCCCGAGTCGGACATGCGGACTCTGCAGGTCGGCTGGGGAGGTGAGGTGGCGGACTCCTTCTGGCATCGCCTGGGCCAGGATGTTCTCCCTCTGCATCCGACCATCGCCACCACCTGCTATGGCATGAACGACGGCGGGTATGGTCCGCTCAACCCCGATCGCGCCGCCTGGTATCGCAAGGCCCAGACCGGCAGCGTCGAGGACCTCCGCAAGGGCGGCGTCCGCCTCATCGTCCTCGGCTCGCCGGGCTGCGTTGACAGCGACACCTTCGCGGGCGGCAACCACCAGGCCGCCGAGGTCTACAACAAGACCCTCGGCCAGCTTCGCGACATCGACCGCGAGGTCGCCGGGGCGGAGAAGGTCGTCTTCGCCGATGTCCACGAGCCGATGATGCAGGTCATGGCCGCGGCCAAAGCTAAGTACGGCCACGGCTACCATGTCGCCGGCACCGACGGCGTCCACCCCTGGAAGAACGGCCACCTCGTCATGGCCTACGCCTACCTCAAGGCGATGGGCTGCGACGGCCACATCGGGACCATCACCCTCGACCTGGCCGCCAACACCGCCCGCGCCTCTCGGGGCCACAAGATCCTCTCCTGCTCAAACGGCACGGTTGAGGTCGAGAGCACCCGCTACCCCTTCTGCTTCTATGGCGATCCCGCCTCCCCCGACGCGACCACCGGCGTCCTCGAGTTCTTTCCCTTCAACCAGGACCTGAACCGCTTCTGGCTGGTCGTCAACGGCTGCAATGCAACGTCCCGCTACAAGGTCACGTGGGGCAAGGGGAGCAAGGAGTTCACTGGCGCCGAGCTCACCAGCGGAATCAACCTCGCCGCCGAGTTCATGGACAGCCCCTTCCGCGATGCCTTCGCGAAGGTTGAGGCGGCCGTTCGGGCGCAGCAAGACTTCGAGACCAACCTGACGAAGATGTGGCTGCACAATCTCCCGTCCTATCGGAGCGTGCTCCCCAACGAACTCGCGCCGATCTCGCAGATCCAGGACGGCCTCATCGCGCGCGATGCCGCCTACGCTAAGACCTCCTCCGACGCGATCGTTCCCGTGAAGCACACGATTGTGGTGGAAGCCGTCGGGCAGTAAGACCCTAACGCTTTCCGTAGACGGCGATCTCCCGCAGCCACATCAGGTTGGGGCGGGGCGGAGGACATCTTCTACACGGCGCCGAACTTCGTCTCGTCGCTCGCGAGGCGCGCGCCTATCGTGCCGGACTGCTCGACCCACCGGCCGGCGTCCCAGGTGTCTCCGAGGGCCGCTTGCTCTTCAGCCACTCCCCGTACCCGTGCTGGTAGCGTTGGGTCTCCACGAACTCACCAGCTCGACCAACGCGGCCATCCCATCCGTCTACGTACCATATCTGCGGCTCCATCCGCGTCCCGCCACCAGACACGCGGGTCGTCGCCTCGACGCCAACCATGTAGACCGGGTGTCCGGGAGTGAATCCTGGGCATTTGGTCCAGAGGTACGCCCTCTCGATCGTGCCACCGACGGATCGGCGGGCGACCTCACCCAGCACCAGCGTCCGCGCCGCATCCAGGCTCAGGACAGGTGGCCGCGAGGGGGGCGGTGCGAGGCTTTCGTGGCGCCAGGCCGTCCACACGAACGAGTAGAGCGCGTCCACGGTTACGGCCGCGCCAGGCCCCAGGGCGCCCTTTGGCCCCTCGAACTCAAGGGTGAACGCGGTGACCCGGCCGGAGGCGTCCTGGCCCACACCCTTGCAGGACGCAAGCCGGACGTCACTCAACCAGCCGCGCGCGCGGAGGAAGTCGGATGCCAGAGCAGTCGCTCGCCGCTCAGAAATGGCGCTCAAGGAACTGGCCACTGAAGCGGGCCGGGACCACACCCCCCTCACGCTGGTGCAGTCCGTGGCGACCCAGGCCGCGTAGGGCCGAGGCAGCGTGCGCGGGACTTGGTACCCCGAACGCGGAATCCACCTCCGGTCAACTATGCCCTTTGGTGGGGAGAGCTTAGGTGGCACGATTACCGTGTCGGAGCCCGACCGCTCCAGTTGCCCCTCGGGGATGGCGAGCATCTCGGCCGCCAGACGCCTTGTGCCGTCCCCTGTCGCATCCTGCTGCCGCTCGGCCGCACGCGTAACTAGGGCCGCCGCCACTGCCAGGGTTGCGGGCAAGCATACCCAAACGCCGATCCGGTGTGCTCTGCTCATGTTGATCACCATCCGTATTGGGCGGGCTTGAGGACGAGAGAGGCGTTACCAGCGCAGCGCTCCTGGTCGAACAACCAAGCCTGCCCTAGCTGATCGATGACCGCCTGCTTTGCCGCCTCCGCGGCCACGAGTATGCCAACTGGGGTGTCCCCGCACGTCTGGTCCCAGAAGGTGTAAGACCAGATCGCGCCCGCAGGATCGCCGTAAATATCCTCCTTGAAGCCCAACGCGGCCTTGGCGCCAGCGGATACTGTGTCCGCTAACAGGTCCCTGCCATCCGTGACCTCACCGGAGTGGCAGGTGATGTAGAGCACAAACAGCAACTGGTTCCAGGACCCAGCGTAGTCCCGGACGTTCAGGTCCCTGCTCGAGTCATACCCGGGCGGGTCGCCGGGTTGCGGATTGGGGTAGCCGAAGATGTGCCCCCCCGGGACCGTCCCGGGTAGGTTGACGTCGGGCGAGAAATAAGGGTCGTGCCCGTGCCCGAAGACGGTCCAGACCGCCGCATTGCTGAAGCCAACGCCACCGTTGGTCCCGAGCGCCGAGTTCAGGTCTGGGCAACCGATGTCGTGGTTAGTGGGAGCGTACCCCGCCTGTGCCTGCATGTTGCCGATCGCACCGGAGAGCCCGGTTACAAGGGTCGGGTCGCACCAGTTGACGGCCTTCACAAGGTACGTCGCCATCGCGCCCTGCTGGAGGGCCGGGTGCGGCGTCCCGCGGTCCCTGTTGTTCAGCGCATCTGCAGTCGTCTGCGCGCCACCGACAACTGCATAGTAGTTCGGAGGAGCGCCGCTTACGGCATCGACCCAGTACTCACCAGTGGTATGCTGCCCGGCCGTCGCCGCCAGGCCAGTGTCGGTCATGCAGCACTGAAGGCCCGGCCCGTAGACCTTGAGCCAGCATGACCCGGCGGCGACACCCAGGGTGTAGGTAACCTTGATCTTTATCTTGTCCAGGTCCGCGTGCATCTCGAAGACTGGGATGCTCACAGCCGTCACGATCCCCTCGACCTTGTCCTGCCGCCCGCACATGTCACTGCCGCCGCCGGTCTGCGCGTGGTCCACGCGAACCTTGTAGAGGTAGACGCCCTTGGAAGCCGGGTACATCCCTTGGTCCAAGCTCCCGTCCCACTGGACCGAGTCGTCCGCGCCGTTCGGTCCCGCCTGGGTTTGCTTCGTGATGGTCTTGATCACCGTGCCGGACAGAGACACGATGGAGACGTGAGCCCAATACGTCCACGTGAAGTACTGGTTGACGGGGTTCATGTGCACTGTGTTCCACGGTATCGTGGGGTGGTTCAGCGCCGAGTCGTTGCTCCCCGGGTCGTAGGTGATCACGCCGTCGTTGCCCGCCACCACTGTATTGGTAACCGTGCGGTTCACCGGCCCGACGGTTGTCGGCTGCTGGCCAGGAGGATACGGCGGCGCGGGGAGGATCGCCTGGATGTTCATCGTGCCATTCGAGCCATACGTACCGACCATCGCGCCGGACTCGTACATGCCACTGGAAGCGTTGTACTGCCACCCGGGCGGCCAGGGCGTCTGGGTCCATGTGGACCAGCTAGTCTGCCACGACATCTTGGTCTGAATGGTCGGGTAGCTGTAGCTTGGGCTGCTTCCCTGGACGTAGACATAGACCCCGCCGTGGCAGATATCCGTAGGGAGGTCCACGTAGGGGGCCGAGTACGACGAGCGACACTTCAGCGCGTAGGTCACGGTGAGGGGGCTGTCGCCGCCACCGCCCAGCATAGCGGTGGCTAGCTGCGATCCGCCGGGTCCCTCGTACGTCGCGGTTACGATCGGGTCGTACTGGCCGTTCGAGGCGTAGGCGTGGCTCACCTTCTGGCCCTTGTCGGTCTGTCCATCCTGGAACCACCACTGGAACGTCGTCTGGTCAGAGACGTCCTTGCCGTCCAGCAACGCGACAGCCGCTAAGGTGATGGGCACCTTGGCCTTCGCCTCCACCGGCCCCTTCGCGGGGTCGATGATCTTGACCTCGAACTTCGCCAGCGCAAGGGTAGCCACCGTCAAGGCTAACACAGGGAGTGCAAAACGTCCACTGGACATCCATCATCCCCCCGGATCAATGTGGCGCGGCGCGGCCCGGCCATCCCTTGCCGCTTATGTGTAATTATCGTAACACTATAGGGGGGGGGTATGTCAATCCCTGATTTCTTGACCGCATGCCGGCTGGTGGGGGCGAGGTCGAGATCAGCGCGACGGCCACGAGCGTCTGGCCCATCCATGCCCTCGAGGTCGTCGTCAACGGTAAGGTCGTCGCCGACAGCCGCGACAAGAAGGGCTCGTGCGCGCTCTCGATCAGGCAGCGAGTGAGGATCGACGGCAGCTCGTGGATCGCGGCCCGCTGCGGCAGCCGCATGATGGTAAGCCACTGCTGGCCGATCCACCTGGGCGCTCACACCTCGCCGGTCTACGTGGTCTGCGGCGGGGCCGAGATGTTCAGCCCGTCGGACGCCACCTACATGCTGACGTTGCTCGACGGCGGGATGACGTACCTCGACACGCTGTCGGTGAAGTACAGCGACGAGCGCCACGCCGAGATCAAGGCGCTGTATGCCGAGGCGCGGGATAAGCTACTGCGCGGCCTTGAGGCAGGCCACTAGCTGCTCGACCAGATCGTCCGGCGGATCGAAGGGGGCCTCTACCGGGCGTCGCCAGACGGCGCTCGCATAGAGGCCGAGGATCGCGTTCCACTGCTCGAGCGCGCGATGAAGGTTGGTGCCGACTGGCTTGCCGTCGTCCTCGATCCACTCGATCATGCCCTCGGTCAGGTTCGCCTGGGCACGATCGTTGCCGGCCGTCCACTCATCCCAGCCGTTCACGCGGCCCGACTGCGAACCCGTGGGCCCCACGATCTCCCACTTCCCGAACTCCTCGAAGAGGATGCGCCCCCGCTCGCAGTAGACTGCCACGCGGCAGTGCGTGAAGACCTGGTCGTCCGCGTAGCCCGACACGACGCGCGGGGCCTCGGTGCCGAGAGTCCAGAGGCCATGAACGCCGCCCTCGAACTCGAGCGTGGCGGTCGTGTTCTCCGGGCTCGGGTGCGTGGTACCGAACTGGGCCGCTCCGCTCGCCGAGCCGAACACATGCGTGACCGGCGCCTCCTTCAGCATCGACATCGCCCAGTCCAGCACGTGCACGCCCTGGTCGGCGATGTTAAGGCCCGCCGTCGCCTCGACGAACAGTGGCCAGCCGAGGTCGCCCGAGGCGATCGCCTCACGACAGCGGCGCAGGTCGTCGTGATAGCGGAACTGCGCGCCGACGCCTATCTTCGTCTTCGTCGTCGCCGCAAGATCGCGGAGGGCCCGCCAGTCCCTGACTCCGATCGCGATGGGCTTCTCGACGATGCAGGCCGGTACGCCCAGATCGCTTACCATCGATAGCTGCGCCACGCGCGTGGAGGGCCGTGTGACGAGGTGGACGATGTCAGGCTTCTCGGCCTCGATCATCTCCGCGAAGTCGGCGTACCCGCGGAGGCCATACTTCTCGACGAACTCCCCGCGTCGATCGTCGTGGCGGTCACAGCACGCGACCATTTCCGCGTTGCCGACGAGGTCGTAGGCGCGGACGTGGAAGTGCGATCGTCCGCCACAGCCGAGGATTGCCGCGCGATAGTTGACCATGCGATTGCCTCCGGGCAAAGGCTTTGCCTGCGTTGCGGAGAATCATAGCACGCGCCCCGGAAGTCTCGTGGCCGCCTTTGAGGAGGATGACGAATGTCCGATCGCGTCACCAAGCTGTGGCCGGCCCTACTGGCTCTGACTCTCGCCGCCGTCGTCTGCCACGCGGGGCTTCAACTCCGCGCCGGCGATCCGAAGATGCCCATCGCCTCGGGCAAGTTCACGCCAGAGTGGCAGTCCCTCATGCAGTACCAATGCCCCGAGTGGTTCCGCGATGCCAAGTTCGGGATCTGGGCGCATTGGAGCCCCCAGTGCGTGCCCGAGCAGGGCGACTGGTACGCGCGCTCGATGTACCAGGAGGGCAGCGCCGACTACAACTACCAGGTCGCGACCTACGGCCACCCGTCGAAGTTCGGCTACAAGGATATCTGCCATCTGTGGACCGCCGCCAGGTGGGACCCCGATAGGCTCATCCAGCTCTACAAGCGCGCCGGGGCCCAGTACTTCGTCGCCCTCGCCAATCATCACTGCAACTTCGACGCGTGGGACTCGACCTACCAGCCGTGGAACTCGGTCAACGTCGGGCCGCACAAAGACATCGTCGGTATCTGGGCCAAGACAGCGCGCAAGTACGGCCTGCGCTTCGGCGTGACGGTTCATTGCGCGCGCACGTGGGACTGGTTCGACGTCGCCCACGGCAGCGATAAGACCGGCCCGCTCGCCGGCGTCCCCTACGACGGCAATCTCACGATGGCCGACGGCAAGGGCCAGTGGTGGGAGGGCCTCGACCCGCAGGACCTCTACTGCCGCGCCCACAATCCCGGCGATCCGCCCGATCAGGCCTACGTGGTCAAGTGGTTCAGCCGCACGCGCGATCTCGTCGACAAGTACCATCCCGACCTGCTCTACTTCGACGACGGCGGCCTCCCCCTCGGCGAGGCGGGCCTTCGCATCGCGGCCCATTACTACAACGCGAGCATGCAGTGGCACCAGGGCAAGCTCGGCGCGGTCCTCACGACCAAGGGCCTCCCGCCCGAGCAGCGTCGCGCCGTTACCCTCGACATCGAGCGCGGCCTTAGCGACCGCATCGAGCCCTACCCCTGGCAGACGGACACCTGCATCGGCGAGTGGCACTACCATCGCGGCATCCACTACAAGACCGCCGCGCAGGTCGTCCCCATGCTCGCCGACATCGTCAGCAAGAACGGCAACCTCCTCCTCAACATACCCGTCCGCGGCGACGGCACCATCGACGACGAGGAGATCGCCTTCCTCGAGGAGATGGCGGGCTGGATGAAGGTCAACTCCGAGGCCATCTTCGGCACGCGGCCGTGGATCGCGTCGGGCGAGGGCTCGCAGGGCGGCCGGTCCGGCAGCTTCAACGAGGGCGGCTTCGGCCGGATGACCGCCCGCGACTTCCGCTTCACCCTCAAGGGCGACACCCTCTACGCAATCGCTCTGGGCTGGCCGGAGGACGGCAGGCTGGTCGTGCGATCGCTCGCGAAGTCAGAAGGCTTCGATGGCGTTATCACCGGCGTCAAGCTTCTTGGCTACTTGGCTACGGGGGCAAGCTTCAGTGGTCGCGCGATGCCGATGGGCTGAAGGTCTCCCTACCGGACGCGAAGCCGTGCAAGTATGCCTATGTATTGAAGCTAATTGGCAGCAACCTTACCCACTTCAACACCGCGATCGCCGCTGCCGACGCCGTTCCGCTCGCTATGCCCGACGCGCGGGGCAACTTCGCGCTCTATGCTTCTACTGCTCAACTTCATGGCGAGCAGGTTCAGTTCGAAAACCGTAACGGCATCGAAAACGTCGGCTTCTGGGATCGTCCCGGCGACTGGGTATCGTGGAAGGTCAACTTCGCTCAGGTCGGCAGCTTCGACGTGACCGCGATGGTTGCCGCCGCCGCCGGATCGTCGGAATTCACGCTCGAAGTTGCCGGGCAGAAGCTCGACGTGGAGGTTCCTGCCGGCACCGACTGGGATACCTACGCGCCGGTGAAATGCGGCACGCTCACCATCGACAAGCCCGGGCAGTACGACCTCAGCATCCGCCCGCGCGACGCCGCAACTTGGCGCGCCATCAACATGACTTCCGTACACCTGGAGAGGATGAGACCATGACGAATGCGTGGACCAAGCACCCCGCCAGCCCCGTTCTCGGACCGGGCTACTGCCTGCAGGCGCTCTTCGATTGCTGCATCCTGGCCGAGGACGACCGCCTGCGGATGTGGCTCTCGTGGCGCGACCTCCGCTCCATCGCGGTCAGCGAAAGCGAAAACGGGGTCGACTGGACCGGCCCGCGCATCGCTCTCGAAGTCGCGCCATCGATCGAGTGGGAGAAGACAGACGTGAACCGCCCGAGCGTACTGCGTGTCGGCGATCAGGGGTACATGTGGTACACCGGCCAGGACCAGGAGCGGGGGACGGGGGCGATCGGCCTCGCCACCAGCCGCGACGGCATCACCTGGGAGCGCGTTGGCGACGAGCCGGTGCTCGCGCCCGCCGGCGGTTGGGAGAGGCAGAGCCTCATGTGCCCGCACGTCCTCCACGAGGGCGGCCGCTTCCGCATGTGGTACTCGGGCGGCGACATCCATGAGCCCGACGCCATCGGCTACGCGGAGTCCGACGACGGCGTACACTGGCAGCGGCCGATGTCCGACCCAGTCCTCAGCCCGGCCGGCGGCTGGGAGCGCGACCGCGTGACCGCCGCCTGCATCGTCCCCCGCGCCGATGACTACCTCGCCTTCTACGTCGGCTTCGCGGACGGCTTCGAGCAGGCGCGCCTCGGTATGGCCCGCTCGCGCGACGGGTTGCACGACTGGGAGCGCTATCCCGGCAACCCGATCCTATCGCCGGGAGAGCCGGGCGCGTGGGACGACTGCAACGTCTACAAGCCCAGCGTCGTCCTCTGGCGAGGCCTGTGGCATCTCTACTACAACGCCAGCCGAAACAGCGACCGTCGCGAGCAGATCGGCCTCGCGACGGTCACCGAAATCGGGTTCTGAGATCGAAGTGCGCGGCGGGCATGATGGTCGTGCGAGAATATGGATTGCCATGGGCTATCAGTATCGAGAGCGCCTGCCGTCTGTCATCCTGAGGGCGGCGCTGTCTGCCGACCGAAGGATCTCCTTTTGTCGATGCTGGCGGACGCCTGCTGCGCGCCCCAACAAGCCAAAAGGAGATCCTTCGTCAGCGATACAAACGGTCGCTTCCTCAGGATGACGTCTTGTCGCCGCGGTGCCGTGTTAGGCGCTGGGCGATAGCCGCTTATTCACTGCACGCCCACAATCCCCGCCCTACAGAAGGCCTCAGGGCAGGCGGCGGTAGATCAGCAGGCGCGAGCCCGGCCTGTCGTCGATCTTGATCTTCAACCCGTCGCCCATGAGGTCGGCGCCGCTCATCTCGCAGGTCTTGTCCGCATCGACATCGCGCACCTCGTACGTGGCCTCGGCGTCGAGGCCGTGCAGCGGGGCGAGCATCTTCGGGAACGGGCTCGCCTGCCGCCTGAACGCCACGACCATTCCCTCGCCCAGGTCGGGCCGGTCGAACTGGAACGCCGCCCAGGTGTCATCGGCGAGGCTGAAGGATATCAGCGGGTAGAAGTCGCCCTCGAAGTACCGCTGCACCGCGGCCTGTTCCTTCAGCGCCGCGCGCAGCCAATCGACCGGGTAGGCTTCCCACGGCGTCATGCAGCCTTCCGGGTCGCCGGTTGGGTTCGTGGGAGTGACCATCACTACCCCCACTCCAATCGCGCTGCGGAAGGCATAGGTTTCAGACGCGTCGCACGCGCCGGTGCTCAGCGGCACCCACAGCCCGAGCCCGTGCGTCTGCCCCTGCAGGCCGATGGGGTCGAAGCCCGGGTAGCACTGATAGTCGCTCCGCCACAGCGGGATGCTGCGCGAGTTGGTCTCGAGATCGATGCGCCGCCCGCCGCTCGAGCAGTTGTCGATGAGCAGGCCGGGATGCCGCGCGAGGAGCGCATCCCAGAACTTGTAGAGCCCCTCGATGTGCCGGATCTCACTGATGCCCACGCGGTCGGGCGCATCGTTCGCCTCCCAGAAGGGCGAGATATCCATGTTGAAATCCTGTCGGTAGATGGTGATCCCGCCCTCCTCGATCACCGACGAGATCACGTCGGTCAGCGCCTCGCAGGCCTCGGGCATGCCGAGGTTGAAGAGGAAGCTTCCGCCCGGCGCCCCCATCATCCACTCGGGATGCTCACGGGCGAACTCTGTGCCGTCGACCACGCGCTCGGGCTCGAACCAGATCGTGAAGTCCATGCCCGCTGCCTTCGCGGCCTCGCCGATGGGCTTTAGGCCGTCCGGATAGGCGGTCTTGTTCGGGTACCAGTTGCCCACGTGCGCGCCCCACTGGCTGTTGAACACGTTGGAGTTGTCCGTGTACTCGCCCTCGCCGTGCCAGCCCGCGTCGATCCAGAAGTTGTCGACGGGGATGTCGTTGTCGACGAACCAGCGGACCTTGCCGATTTGTCTCTCGGCGCGGTTCTCGCCCCACATCGCGAAGGAGATCGGCGCGTGGGCCGGCTCGCCGTTGCGCTGCGGACGGTGATGCGCGAGGGAGAAACGCCGCAGCAGGTTGTGCCCGCGCAGGCGATCGTCGCCGTCCCAGTGGAGCAGCATCATCCGCGGCGAGCGGACCTCCTCGCCCGGCAGGAGCTTGAAGTGCGTCCGCTGCATGCCCGCCTGCACACGGACCTTCCCGCCCTCGCGCCAGATCTTCGCGCTCCAGTCGCCGGTCCACCCCACTCCGACGATGAGGCCGCCGTCCTCGCGCTCGAGGTTGAAGAACGGGAGCGCGTGGCACGACGACCGTCCGCCGAGGCTGCCGAAGGTCAGCGGATTCCCGGCACCGATCCACGGCGCCTGCGGGTTGGTCATGTCGGGGCCCAGCCGCGTCAGCAGCGGCTCGAAGTCGTCCTGCCGGCACTCGCTGCCCTTCGAGTGGTGCACGCGGCACCACTTCTCGTCCGCAAGCTCGAGGTCCGCATCGAGCGGCAGGATGTCGGCAAGGATCGGCGTGTCGGCCTCTTCGCCGTTGCGCAGGTACATGACCCACTCGACCGCCGGGAAGTCGTGGAAGCGCTCGGCCTCCAGGCGCAGCTCCAGCCCGGTCGCGGGGTCGGTGTAGCGGACGACACGCACATCGCGGTCGTCACCCTGCGTCTCTGTCACCGACCACTCCCACCCGGGCAGGAGGTCGGCCAGGCAGGCCTCCCCATATCGCAGAGAGAGCATCGGTATCCCGACCTCGCTCCCCTCGCCGAACACTTCGTTGAAGAACTGCTGCGCCTGCGCCCTTTCGTTCTCAGTTGCGTTGATCGACATGTAAGCCTCCCTTTCCTAGTTACCAGGACAGCTTCACTACTGCCACCTGCTCCGGCTGCAAAGTCACGGCCGGCGTCCATGCATCGCCCGCCGCCGTGCCCAGGTCGTGCGCAGTTGGCAGAAGCATCTCAGCCTTCGCCCCAGGACCCGCGCCCAGCGCCTTCAGGTCGACCCGCAGCTTCGCATCAGCCGCCACCTTGCCCGCGTTGAAGACGGTGAAGTATACGGTCTTGCCAGTGCCATACCGCTCGACCCACACGTCGGGGCTATCGGTCGTCGCCATCGTCACCGGTTCCCAGCCCGCCTCCGACGCCGCGCGGATGACCGGAATGTACTTGCGGAAGAGATCGCGGTCGCGGTTGTACAACTCGGGCCGGTTCCAGTAGACGGCGTCGGCCGCGTTGTGGCTGAAGAAGCTTGGCAGCACGCCATAGTAGCAGCATCGGGCGAAATATTTCTCGACCCACTCGTGCGGGAACTTCTCGAAGACCGTGTTCTGCAGCGTGAGGTAGGGGCGCTTGTAGCACATCGCCCGCCAGTACAGCATCTGCTCATCGTTGACCGGCGTGTAGGCGCCTCCTTCTCCTTCCCAGTTGGTCTCGGTCCCCATCACGTCGAGGTAGCCGGCGCACCACGGAAAGTTCCACAGCGCGGCGTTGGCGAACATCATCCGCCCCGAGTCGTGGATCTGTTTGGCGAAGGGCATCATCATCTCCATCGAGATGAAGTACCCCATCTGGCAGAGCCGCCCCGCCCGATCATAGACCGGCGGGATCTCCGACCCGGCGAGGTGATCGCGGCTATAGTCGATGTCCGTGGCCGCCATCTCGAAAGAGTCGAGGTACAGGCCATCGAAGCGCACGGCCTTCTGCTGGCCCTCGAAGCCTCCGTCGCGCGCGAGTTCGACATCGCTGCCCTCCTCGCGGACAGAGACATCGTCGAACCAGACCTTGCCGGTGTGATTGCCGCGCAGGAGAAGGTTGACCGCGATGGACCGTACCGGCTTCTGCGGCACGATGCGCACGGTCACCTGCTGCCAGTCATGCGTGCCGACTGCGAAGGGCGTGATCTGACCGTAGAGAGTCGTGTCGTCGTTGTACGTGAGATCGAGGTAGAGGCTGTAGTCGTTGTCAGGATCGCCGGAGACGCCCTCGGCCTTGCTCCATGCGGTGGCGATGATGGGATGAGGCTCCTTCTGGGCGGGGTTGACGCTCTGGCTCGCGCCCATTTCGGCCGCGCCGGCGGGGCGGACGCAGAAAGCCGCCGCCGAGCCGTTGTGTCCCGCGCCCTCGACGCGTGCGAAGCCTTCGCCGTAGCCTTGCCACTCGGCGGTCGAGGTCTGGCCGCCAAGGACGTGCTTGACCGCCTCTTCCTGGATCTTGTACTGGGTCCACGGCAAACCGGGCGGGGCGCTCACGCCGGGCGAGGCGTTGTTGATGAAGAGCGCACCATCGCACCACGGCGCGTTCTGGATCGACATCCTGATGCGCCCGTCGGGCCCGCAGAAGGCGCTGTTCTTCGTGGCGATCGCCTGCCGGTCGCCCTTGGCGGCGAGGTCGTCAAGCTGCTTGAGGGCCGCCACGTCGGTGCGAGGGACGTCCTTCGGCATGGCCATCCAGTAGCTGAGCGGCTCGATGTAGGGGAAGTCGTAGATGCCGTGAGCGTTGTCGTAGGCCGGGTTGGGCGCGCCCTCCTGGAACTGGAAGCCGAAGTCCTCCCACCCCTGCACCGTGCTCACATCGACGAAGGGCATCCATAGGCCCTGCTTCTCGGCACGCGGCTTGAAGCCCGCGGCGTTGAGTTGGTAGTAGCGCTTGAGGGCGGCGCGGAAGCCCCACTCCGGGGCGAAGTCGAAGAGTTGGAAGCTGAAGCTCGCGGCCGACGNNACGATGGGGGAGAGGCCCATGTCGCACGCCGCGTAGAGCGTTCGCCGCGGCCCGTCGACAGCGAACCTGACCAGGCGCGGCTCAGTGATCGGTGTGCCGAGGCCGAGGCCCATCGTGCTGCTCGTGACCGCGCCGAGGGGGTACTTGCTCGCCTGCCCGTTGGACCCGCAGCCGACGTTGGTGAAGTAAGACCCCGACCGCTCAGTGTCGACCTCATAGCTCGTGCGCACATCTTGCTGCCAGGTCCATGCACCCGTCGGCAGAGGCAGCGCCCAGTACGCCGTCACCGCGCGGTCCTTGCCAGTTAGGTCGCGCACCACCACGTTCAGCCTCAGTGCGTTGCCCTCGCGGGCCAGCGCTGCATCGACCGCCAGCTTCAACTCGGGCGCCTCGCCGGTCAGTTCCCAGCCGTCTTTCCCCGGCAAGACCTTCAGCCTCGGCCGCACGAAGGAGCTTCCCGCCGCCGCGTCGCGAAGAAGGATGCCGCCAACCCGCGCCGGGTCGAAGGTCATCGCGCCCGACGCCGGGTCCAGGAGCAGGTCGTGAGTTGTGCCCAGCCTGACCTTCGCCCACCGTCCCTTCGCCTTCGGCACCTCTCCCGCCGCCGGTTGCAGGTCGAACATGCCCACGCCGGGCACCTGGTATAGCTCGAAGTCGTCGAACCAGGCGATGCCTTCATGGTGGCGGAAGATACCGTAGATCGTCAGGCCCTTGACCGGCTTGGCCGGCATGACGAGCACCGTGCCCTGCTGCCAGTCGTGCGTGCCGGTGTCGAAGGGATGGGTCTGCCCCCACAGCGACGTGCCGTCGGTGTACTCGAGGTCGAGGTAGAGCGAATAGTCGTTGTCGGAATCGCCGCCGACCTTCTCCGCGCGGCTCCACAGCCTCGCGAGGATCGCCGTCGGCTCGGTCTGGCTGAGGTCCACATGCTGGTAGACGCCCGACTCGATGTCAGCCGTCGCATAGGTGCACCTGGCCGACCGCTTGCCGGAGTGAACGATCCTGTCATCCCTCTGGTAGCCGCCCCTCGGCCACGCGACCCAGCCTTCGGCCTGATCGCCGGGTCCATCCTCGAGCGATGGGTTGACGATAAGCTGGCGTCCGCCCGCGGAGGCGACGGCGCCGTTGAGCCACACCTCGGCGCGGACGTTCGCGACCGCTGCCAGGCAGATGACAAGGCATATGCAGTGGATAGCCGTGCGCATTGGGTGTCACCTCGTTTCGCGACCGCTTCTTCGCGACTAGATCCCCCCTTCCTGTCAGCCGCCGGAGGGAAGGGCGGCCACTTCGGCGAAGCATCCCGCCATGAACCGTTGCTCTCTGGCCATCGCCCTACTCAGCCTGGCCCTCGCGGCGCAGTCCGGCGCAGCCGCGCCCAACCTTGTGCCGGCGGCCAACGCCGACGGCGCGCCCACTGGCTGGGCGCCGTATCAACTCGACCTGGCCACCGACGCCGATCATCCCTACGCCGGCCATCCCGCCCTCCGCTTCAAGATGCAGCCCTTCACCGCGAGGGGCCTCGTCGTCTATCTGTTTCCCGTCAACCGCGAGGTCGAAGGCACGGGCGAGGCGATCTTCGACGATGTCCGCCTCACGATCGAGGGCCAGCCTGACGTCGACCTCCTTCGCAACAGTGACATGACCGAGCAGAACGGCGGCGCCGTCACCGCCTGGCCGGTCTCGGGCAAGCCCTGCCAAACCGCGCGTCAGACCGCCGCCCACGATGGCCGGATGAAGACCTGCCTGTATGTCCTCGACGACGACCCGGAGGGACAGACCTACGTGACCCAGGGCACCCCCTGGCGCGATGAGTGGCGCGGCAAAAAGGTCACCCTCACCGCTTGGGTCCGCTGCCCCAAGGGCAACGGCACAGTCGCCGTCCAGCTTGCCGACGGCACCGATGGCACCTTCCACGGCTTCAACATCACCGCCGAGTGGCAGCAGATCAGCATCACCTACACGCTCCCCGGCCCGGGCGTGGAGCCGGTCCGCAGCGTCTATGCCAACCTCCTCCTCGGCGCGAAGCCCGACCCGACGAAGTACTATCGCTTCTCTGCGTGGCTCAAGGCCGAGGGCAAGGGCACGGCCCGTCTCAACCTCACCGGCGTGCACAGCCAGGTCTTCCGGGCGGCCGTCACCAGCGGCGAGGTGTGGCCCCGCGACTTCACCTACGTTGAGCTAGTCGTGCACCCAACCCTCTGGCGCGGAGATGAGGATGACCTCGCCATCGGCCTCACGATGACAGGCTTCAGCGGCGACACGCTCTGGCTGGCCGCGCCCGCGCTGGAGGAGGTCTCGCCGGGCGAGGTAGGCTTCGCCGAGTTCACCGACGAGGGCCGCCGATCCTTCGAGCATCCGCGAGGCCTGGGCCTTGTCGCCAATCCGAAGCTTGCGTACGCCGACCTGGTCGCGCCACCGATGATCCAGGGCCGCGACTTCTGGCACGTCCTCTACGACAGCCAGATTCAGCCCGCGGCCGCACCGCTCATACCCGTGATCGGCGACAGCGCCCACCGCCTCACCCACTTCACCTTCTGGCGCCCGCTCAAGGCCGAGTTCGACCGCGTGCCGGCGACCGGTAAGGGCCCGGTCCTCGGCCAGTGCGTCGGCGTCGAGCTAGTGCACGGCGCCTTCTTCGACCCCGACTTCTGCCGCACGGGCGTGCCGCCGGCGATGCTGGGCAAGGGTGGCGGTCTCAACGCCCACGGCCCCGAGCGCGTCTTCGACGGCGACCCGAGCGCGTCGAGCGCGTGGTGGTCGGGCGGCGACTGCCCGCAGTGGCTGACCGTCGAGCTGAGGGATCCCACGCGCATCGCCAGGGTCCACGTCGTCACCTGGTACGGCGACGGCCGCTACTATCAGTACCGCATCGACGCCTCCGCCGACGGCAAGACGTGGACCCCGGTCGCCGACGAGAGCGCCAACACTCGCCCGGCCGCGCCGCAGGGCCTCACCGACACCTTCGCCCCCATCCTCGCGCGCTTCATCAAGGTCACGATCCTCCGCAACTCGGCCAACCTCAGCGCCCACATCGCCGAGATCGAGGTTCTCGACGAGGCGGATAAGAAGGCGCCCATCGTTGCCGCCACGGCCCAGTCGACCCAGGACGGCGATCTCGCCAATCCCGATATGCGGCCTATCGCCGAGAAGATGGCCGACCTCCACCGCTTCTACAAGGACCGCTTCCTGGGCATCCAGATCGGCGAGTGGGGCAATGCTTTCGGGATGATGCAGAACTGGGGTGACGCCTGGACGCGCCACGAGTACTGGGGCCGCGACTTCGCCTCCGTGCCCAATCCGCCGCTCGCCAAGCCCCACACTCGCCGCGAAGGCTGCGAGGGTGTGATGCGCGAGTACCGCCGCATCGCGGACCTCTTCGGCGGCGACGTCTACTTCATGAACTGCAGCCGGATGTGGGATCACTACGGCCTCGAACTCGGCGGCACGATGGCCTACCCCGAGTATGAATGCTGCTACCACCTGCGCGAGTTGCAGATCGCCTTCGCCCGAGGCGCAGCGCACCAGTACGGCAAGCCCTGGGGCGTCTACTCATCGACCTTCCTTGGCCAGGGCTGGCTCGACTACACCGAGCACGCGCCCGGCGCCAAGAGCGACGGCTCCCCGGACGGCGGGCGGTCGCTGTCCTGCCTCCGCCGCGAGCATTTCCTCACCTACATGAGCGGCGCGAACCTCTATGAGCCGCAGACCTTCTCGTTCACGATGAAGCCCTCCGACGGGCCGCAG
This sequence comes from Armatimonadota bacterium, assembly GCA_003170595.1. Lineage (GTDB taxonomy): Bacteria > Armatimonadota > Zipacnadia > Zipacnadales > FEN-943 > FEN-943. The sequence continues at coordinate 13,477 of PMZA01000469.1, read as the reverse complement.
AAGGTCACACCTTACGGTCGAGACTACTTCGACTTCTACCGCTTCACCAAGCGTCATCCCGACCGCGGACGGCCCTTCGCGCCGGTGGCGGTGCTCCTCGACTTTGTGCGCGGCGACTTCGCACCAGTAGTCAACGCCGCCTGGAATACGCTGCCGCTCGAAGCCGAAGACTTCATGATGAACGAGACCTTCCGCACCTTCTTCCCCTACGTCACGCCGCAGGATCGCGAATACAACGGCATCTGCCTGACCAACAGCCCCTTCGGCAACGTCGTCGACGTCCTCAAGCCCAATCCGCCGAGCGGGGTGACGGCGCTGTCGGTCTTGAAGCGATATCCTGTCGCGGTGATGGCCGGTGGGTTCGACATGACGCCAGCCCTCGCGCATAGGCTGATGGATTACGTGCGACAGGGGGGCACGCTCGTCCTCAACGTCGAACACCTCGGCGGCCAGTTCCCGGCAGACTTCCTCGGCGTGCGGTTGAGCGATGAGATGCGGACCGCGTCAGGTTTCCATGTCGCCAAGGGCGCCGACCTCCCGTCGTCGCAGTATCGCTACCGCGTCGCCAAGCTCGCGGGCGCGAAGGCTCTCTACACGACGCCCGGCGGCGATCCGGTCGTCACGCGCCACACGGTCGGCAAGGGCGCCGTTGTCCTCACCCTCCCGCCCTACATGCTCAGCACCGGCGGGTCGGCGCTAAGCTGCCTCTTCGACCTGCTGCGCGAGCTTGCCGTCGAGGTCACGCCGGTGCGCGTCTATGGCGATATCGAGTTCGCCCTCGATCGCCGCCCCGACGGTTGGGTGGTGACGCTGATCAACAACAAGGGCGTGACGAAGGAGCCCCTGACTCCGCCCGTCGTCGACCCGTCCGCGACGGCCGATGTCCGCATCCCTCTGCCCGCGGGCATGCACACCGCCGTCGAGTGGACAAGCGGGGATGACCATCCGCTCGCGGTGTCGGGCGGCGAAGTCCGCCTCAAGGTTGGGCCCGGCGACCTGCGCGTTGTGTACCTGAAGGGATAGCATGGGCAGAGTGAGGTGGGGATAGATGGCAAACCGTTGCATGCTCAGCTTGCTGATCGTGGGCGCCCTTGCATCGATCGCCAGCGCCAACCAAATCCCGGTCGGGCGTGTCGATCTGATGCCCAACCATCCGCAGCCCTACGCCATGCGCGATTGGGCCAGGGTCGCCCGCGACTACGACGCCTTCGTCTTCGACCCGAACAAGACGGGCGAGTACCTGCCCATCCTCTGGTGGGACAATACGCGGCACAACTACGACTTCCCCGGCTTCGGCATGCCATCTTACGTCGGCACGGTCTACGAGGCCCGCGACGACCAGCATGAGTCCATCAACTGCATGGCCGCCGTCGTCGGCGCCACCCTCGTCGGCATCGACAAGAGCCACCAGGACGGCCACGACTTCGTCCGCATGTGCGAGAAGTACTTCAACCGGGAGCGCGGCATCAACCTCTATCTGAACAACTGCGCGGGTGGCACGGGCGGCAGCTTCTGGTACGAGACCTACCCGTCCATTCTCTTCGCCCAGCTCTTCAGCCTCTACCCGAACACGCCCGGGATGGACGCGCAGATGCGGACCTCGGCCGACCGTATGCGCGAGGCGATCGTCGTCCTCGGCGGTGACAAGGGCCTGCCAGAGTTCAATCACACGGCCTTCTCCTACGAGACGATGAAGCCTGTCGACAACGGCCTCTGGACCGAGCCCGACGCCGCGGCCGCCTACGCGTGGTTCGAGTACATGACCTACGTCCGGACCGGCGAGGCGAAATACCTGGAGGCGGCCGACCTGTGCATGCGATCCCTCGACCAGTTCGAGACCGATCCCTACTACGAAGCCCTCCTGCCCCACGGCGCTTACCTCGCCGCCCGCATGAACGCCGAGTTGGGCCGCCACTACGACCTGCGCAAGCTCGTCAATTGGTGCTTCGGTCCGACGACTCAGATCCGGCGCGGCTGGGGCGTCATCGCCGAGAAGTGGGGGCAGACCGACGCCTACGGCCTCACCGGCAGCACCCCCGACGGCTACGCCTTCTGCATGAACACCTACAACGAGGCGGCCGCTCTGGCGCCCCTCGTCCGCTATGACCACCGCTACGCTCGCGCGATCGGCAAGTATCTTCTCAACGCCGCCAACTCCGCCCGCCTCTTCTTCCCCAACGCCTACGCCGACGACGCCCAGACTTCGGCTGCCTGGGCGCACAAGTACGACCCGGCGTCGTGCATCGGCTACGAAGGTTGCCGCAGGCGAGGTCGTGCCACGGCCGTCCCCGACGCCGACTTCCGCACGGCCCGCGGTAGAATTGCCTCCGGCGATGTCTCCGCGATCCGCAAGGCCAATGAGATCAACGGCCGAGCCTACGAGGTGTTGGAGGAGTGTCCGGTCGACGGCAAGTGCTCCCTCGACCACATCTGGACCGTGACCCTCAAGCCCTCCGTCTCGCGATGGATTGGCGCCAGCGCCCACACCGACGGCGGGGCCTTCCGGTTCTCCTATGCGACCAGTCCCGACGGCCCCTGGGCGCCGCTGTTCACCGTGGACGGCGCCGGCGACGACCGCCAGTATGGCACCGGCCTCCCCTGCGATTTCTCCGGCACGTGCTATGTACGCGTTCAGAGCACCGACCGCCCCGCCGGCGCCGACAAGCCCGCGCGGCTCAGCGTCGATGGCCTCTGGGTCGTCTACGAGTTCGAGGGCAAGAGCCCCTACGGCATGGGCGACGTCCTCACCGGCATGCCCACCAGCTCGGGCACCGATCTCGGCCTCTACGGCTCGTCCCACGTCGGCTATCTCGGCGGGATCGTGGCCGCGACTAACGTCCCGGAGATCCTCCGCGTCGACCTGCTCAAGACCGACTGGTTCCACGGCCCGGCCTATCCGACGTACCTTTACTTCAACCCCTACGACAAGCCCAGGTCCGTCGCCGTAGCTATCGGGGCGAAGCCCATCGATCTGTATGAGACCGTCTCCGGCAGCTTCCTCGCCCACGGCGCGAAGGGCACGGCGCAGGTCACGATCCCAGCCGACTCCGCCGCCGTCATCGTCTTCGCCCCCGCCGGGGGCAAGCTCACGCACGCCGGCAATCGCACGCTGATCCAGAACGTCGCGGTCAACTACTGCTGGCCGGCGCTGACGATCAGTTCGCCCCATGCCGACGCCTGGCTTTCCGGTCGCGTACCGGTAGTCATGAAAGCCGACCAGTGCGCCGGCGACTCCATCACCCGAATCCGCGCCACCTTGGACGACAAAGAGATCTACTCGGGCGGCCAGGTTCCCGGCAATCTTGCTCTAGACACCACGCGCTACCCCGACGGCAAGCACGTGCTCAACGTCCGCGTCGAGTCGGTCTCCGGCGCCGTCGATGAGCTATCCGTCCCGCTCTACTTCCTGAACGGCGTGGGCGGAGCGATCTGGGCGAACGCGTAAGCCCTCTCGCTGAGGTCGCCGTACCCCGGCGAATCGGCGAACGCTGTGCTTAAGGACGACCGGGCCCTGCTCACCGTCGAGAACGGCACCTGGGGCGCCATCGAGAGCCCCTTCTTCGACCTCGACTTCGACCGCGGCCCGATGGTCCTCGTCGAAGTGCAGGATCCCAAGCCAACGTGGTGGTTCAAGATTCAGCTTGAGGATCACGCCCCGTGGTATCTTCGCAGCGACACCACGGAATCCGGCCAGCTCGCCACCGACCTCGTCCGGGCCGTGCGTTTGCTCCAGCCCGACGTCGCCCAGTTCCTGGCTGGCAAGACGAGAGCCCGCCTCATCCTCGGCCCCTCGGGCAGGAACGGCGCCACCGTCGCGCTGAAGAGCCTGCGGGTCATCTACCAACGCTAGCGGGCCCCGGGGCGGAGGTGCTTTGCGGCGGCCGGCGAAAAACCTTTTCAAAGCAGGGAGAATTCATATCAAGCAGAGGTGGGACACATGAGGCTTCATATTATCGCACTGGCGGTCGGCCTGGCAGCGTTACTGGCGGTGCCGGTCGTCACCAGCTACGCGGCAAATGACCAGCTAGTGGTCGTGCAGGATGAGAGTTCGATGGAGAAAGTGATTGAGAGCTATCTCAAGGACACCTACCAGTTGGTCATGACCGAGAAGGAAGCCCAGGCCGGCGATATGTACCTGGAGGTCCCTTACGAGGCCAAAGCCTGGCCGGCCTTCAAGGTCCTCATCGATACCGATTGGAGCGCCAAGACCCCGGACGGCACCAAGATCACCGCTCGCTGCGTCCTCGTCCACCTCCACACCAACGTGAAGGTGCCGGACAACAAGCGCGCCGCGGTTCTGGAGGTCCTCAACGACTGGAACCGCAAGAAGATCTTCTGCTCGGCGTACATTAACACCGACGGCGAGATCCGGCTGGACTGGGTCGTCAACGTCCAGGCGGCGGGCCTGCCGACCGAGTACGTGCACGACGCGCTGACCCGGCTGGTGGACCTCTGGACAGAGATGTTCCCGGCCGTGGCCGACGCGCTCAAGTAGAGCCGGGGCGCGTACACATGTCGAGTGGCTGCAGGGCGGGGCTAGGACCCCCGCCGTGATTTCCTTTGCCCTACGGAGGCTGCGCCGTTCTTTGCCGCGTGCAAAGGACATGGCGCGGCTGCCCGCCTTTGAGTACTAGTCCCGGGAGGGGAAAGTCAGTGCCCCGAAGAAGCTCAGCAGCAGTCCTCGCGGCCACGCTCGCAGTGGCGATGTTCGTCGTTCTGGCCGGCCAGGTTCTTGCCGATCCCGCGCCATCGCTCGAGGCCGGTTTCGTCCGTCCTCCAGACTCCGCCAGGCCCCACACCTGGTGGCACTGGTGCAACGGCAACGTCACCCGCGAGGGTATCACCGCCGACCTTGAGGCCATGGCCCGAGTGGGCGTTGGTGGCGCGCAGATCTTCGAGGTCAATCCCGGCATCCCCGCCGGCAAGGTGAAGTATCTGAGCCCCGAGTGGCGCAGCCTCATCAAGCACACCATGAGCGAGGCCGATCGCCTCGGCCTCGAGATGTGCATCCACAACGGCGCCGGCTGGTCCTCCAGCGGCGGGCCGTGGATCAAGCCCGAGCAGTCCATGCAGATGCTCGTGACCAGCGAGGCGCGCTTCAAAGGACCGGGACACGCGGACATCAAGCTCCCTCAGCCGCAGATGCGCGTCGGCTACTATCGCGACATCGCCGTCCTCGCGTTCCCGACCCCGCCTGCTGAGGTCGCGCGCATGGTCGACCTCGCGCCGACGGTCACTTCCAGCGTCGCCAACCTGGACGTGTCCAAGCTCCTCGATGGCAACCCCGACACGAGCATCAACGTGCCCGTTCGCTCGAAGGACAAGCCGGAGTTCATCCAGTTCGAGTTCGCCGCGCCCTTCACTGCCCGCGGGCTCACGATCCTCTCCGCCGGCCGCAGCGACGCTCACATGGAACTCCAGTCCTCCGACGATGGCGTCACCTTCACGAAGGTTAGCGACGTCTGGGCGTCGGAGCCGACCGCCCTGCGCCCGCCGACGAACATCAACTTCGCGCCCGTCACCGCGAAGTTCTTCCGCCTCGCCTTCTATCGCACCGGCAGAACTGGCGCCGTCAGCCTCGCCGACTTCAACCTCGAGGCCGGCTATCGCATCAACAACTGGGCCCCCAAGGCCGGCTACGTCCGAGCGGACGGCCTGCAGCCCGACACCCCCGAGGCCCCCGCCGAGGGCGTATACAACCACGCCGACGTCGTCGACCTCACCTCGAAGCTGGATGCCGACGGCCGCCTCACCTGGGACGCGCCGGCCGGCGACTGGACCATCCTCCGCTTCGGCTCCACGTCTACGGGTAGCCAGAACGAGCCCGCCACCGACTCCGGCCGCGGCCTCGAGTGCGACAAGATGAGCAAGGAAGCCGTGGACGCCCATTTCGCCGGCATGGTCGGCAAGATCATCTCCGACCTCGGCCCTCTTGTGGGCAAGTCCTTCAAGCACGTCCTCATCGACAGCTACGAGGTTGACACCCAGAACTGGACGCCCCGCTTCCGCGAGGAGTTCCAGAAGCGCCGCGGCTATGACCCGCTGCCCTACCTGCCGGTCATGACCGGCCGCATTCAGGGCACCTCCGCCGCCTCCGAGCGCTTCCTCTGGGACATACGCCGTACCATCGCCGACCTCTACGCCGACTGCTACTACGGCCACTACGCCGAGCTTTGCCACCAGCACGGCCTCAAGCTCTCGGCCGAGACCTACGGCAACGCCGGCTTCGACAACCTTACCTCCGGCGGGAAGGCCGACATCCCGATGTGCGAGTTTTGGGCCGGCTGGGGCAATGACAATACCAATTCCAAGCTGATGTCCTCCGCATCCCACATCTACGGTCACGTCGTCACCGGCGCCGAGTCCTTCACCGGCGCTCCCGACAAATCCGGCTGGCAGCAGCATCCCTTCTCGCTCAAGGCCCTCGGCGACCTCATGTGGTGCGGCGGGGTCAACCGCTTCATATTCCACACCTACGCGATGCAGCCGTGGAAGGACCTCAAGCCCGGCATGACCATGGGCCCCTTCGGCACCGAGGTCACCCGCAACGTCACGTGGTGGGAGCAGGGCACCGCCTGGATGAAGTACCTCGCGCGCGGCCAGTACCTCCTGCAGTCGGGCCTCTTCGTCGGCGACCTCTGCTACTTCTGCGGCGAGAACTCCCCCAACGATCTGCCCGGCCGCGGCGGCCTCAACCCCACGCCTCCGCCCGGCTATGACTACGACGGCTGCGATGCCACCGTGATCCTCACGCGCATGTCTGTCCGCGACGGCAAGATCGTCCTCCCCGACGGCATGAGCTACCGCATGCTCATCCTCCCGCAGGTGCGCGTGATGACCCCGGCCCTGATCCGCAAGATCGCCGACCTCGTCCGCGACGGCGCGACGGTCGTCGGACCCAAGCCCCTCGCCTCGCCAAGCCTGGGGGGCTTCCCCGACTGCGACCGCGAGGTCCAGACCCTGGCCGACGAGGTCTGGGGCGACTGCGACGGCCAGAAGGTCACCGAGCATGCCTACGGGAAGGGCACTATCGTCTGGGGCCAGCCGCTGCCCGATCTTCTCGCGGCGCGCAAGATCGCCCCGGACTTCGCCTTCACCGCCCAGGGCGCGAAGCTGCCGATCAACTACATCCATCGCGTCGTCGACGGCACGGACGCCTACTTCGTCGCCAGCTACAGCTCGCGCCCGCAGGTGATCGAGGCGAGCTTCCGCATCACCGGGATGACCCCCGAGCTGTGGCATCCGGACACCGGCAAGGTTGAACGCGCGCCGATCTATCGCGTCGAAGGCGGCCGCACCATCGTGCCTCTCCGCTTCGATCCGTCGGGCTCGGTCTTCGTCGTCTTCCGTACGCCGTCAGGCGCGTCGGACCCGATCGTCACGGTCCAGCGCGACGGCACCTCGATCTTCTCGCGCAAGCCCGGCCCGGTCCTTCCGCTCGTGATCACCAAAGCCGAGTATGGCGCCTCGAACGTGCCCTCGACGCAGGACTACGTCGATCTCACCAAGCAGGTCCAAGCGCGCGTCGGTGACAACAAGCTCTCGGTCCCGGCGAGCAACGACTTCGCCGGCGGCGACCCGGCCGCCAACGTCCCCAAGCAGATGCGCGTGGACTACACCATCGACGGCAAGCCTTTCTCCGTAACGGTGGACGAAAACCAGACGATCACTCTCCCGGCCGCCGACCAGCCAGCGGGCGCCTTGGCGATCACGAAGGCGCTCTATGGCATCCTTCCCGACCCAGCGGCTGCGCTACCCGGACCCGCGGGCGTCGCCGACGTGACTGAAGCGGTGCAGAAGATGGTCGTCAACGACGCCCTCACCGTGGCCGCGTCTAACGCCAACTTCGGCGACCCGGCGAACCTGATCGTGAAGGAGCTTCGCGTCGAGTACACCCTCGGCGGCAAGCCCTACACGCGCACGGTCGGCGAGAACGACACGCTCACCTTGCCCGACGGCACCGAGGAGTCGGTCGCGACAACCGAGGTCCCGCCGCCGCAAGTGGATTCGGCAGCGCGTGGAGGGCCGTCGATCATCGCCTTCGATAGCGGCGCCTTCGACGCCACGACCGCTTCCGGCAAGCACCTGCAGGCGAAGGTCTCCCAGGTGCCCGCGCCGGCCGTCGTGGGCGGGCCGTGGGAGGTCCGCTTCCCGCCGAGTTGGGGTGCGCCCGAGAAGGCCACCTTCGACCACCTCGCCTCCTGGAGCGAGAACGCCGACCCCGGCATCCGGTACTTCTCCGGCACGGCGACCTACATCAAGCAGATCGCCATCACCCCGGCCATGCTCGCCTCTGGCGATGTCCTCGTTCTCGACCTCGGCACGGTCCACGAGATCGCACAGGTCCGCCTCAACGGCAGGGACCTGGGCATCTTCTGGAAGCCGCCCTTCCGCATCGACCTCACCGGCATCGCCAAGCCCGGCGCGAACCAACTCGAGGTCAGCGTCACCAACCTGTGGGTCAATCGCCTCATCGGCGATGAGCAGCTACCGCCCGACGCCGACTACAACGGCGATGGCTCGCTACGAGGCTGGCCGGCATGGCTTGCCGATGGCGTCGAGGGCAAGGCGCGACCCAGAACCGGTCGCGTGACCTTCTCCACCTGGAAGCACTGGTCGAAGGACTCGCCTCTGCTCGACTCAGGGCTCATGGGCCCCGTCCGCCTTCTCGTCGGCCGCCGAGCCCCGCTGAAGTAGTCGCGGTCGAGGGCGCACTGTGGTGTATTTGCTTGCTGTAGGGCGGGGCTTTATGCCCCGCCGGCCTTTGCTTTTCCAGAAGCGCGCGGCGCGGGATAAACCCGCGCCCTGCATAAATCGGGAGGCCCTTGGCGTCTCTTTGCAGGAAACGCCTCGCCCGGCGTCGAACCCGCCGCGGCGACAAGATCGCTGGCCCAGTCCGCAATGCCAGGGAGGAATTCGAGCATGGCTAAGTTCAAGATCTGCTGCCACCTGATCCAGTTTGAGAACCGCGAGCAAGCCGAGCCGGAATGGGTCCTCAACGCCGTTGCCGAAGCAGGCTACGAGGGCTGCGAGGGCTTCGGCCCGAAGACCGCCGACGAGCTTGTCGACATCGCCGCCCTGGCCGCTAGCTACGGCCTACACATCGTCAACATCGCCGGCCCGACGAATGAGGACAAGGTCCTCTACAACGTGGCGCTCTATAACAACGCCGTCGAGGTCCCGGCCGCCGGGAAGGCCAACTTCGGCGGGCCTAATCCGACCGACGAGGACTTCGCCCGCGCCGGCGCGGAGCTCGCTGAGATCATCGCCTTCGCCGAGGTGTACCACCTGAAGCCCTTCCATCACGCCCATATCGGCACGATGATTGAGACCAAGGAGGACGCCGACCGCATGCTCGCCGCGACGCCCGGCCTCTACCTCCTCCTCGACACGGGCCACCTGACCTGCGCCGGCTCGGACGCGCTCGAAGTCCTCTGGGCGCACAAGGATCGCATCGGCCACGTCCACCTCAAGGACTTCTTCGCCGACGACCCGACAACGTGGAGTTGGCCCGAGAGCAAGTTCTGGGAAGAGGGTCGCTTCAAGGAACTCGGCGACGGCAACATGGGCCTCGACGTCCCCGGCGTTCTCAAGGCTCTCGAGGAGATCGGCTACGACGGCTGGGTCTCGGTCGAACTCGACCGCGCCTCGATGGACATGGCCGAGGCCGCCAAGTATAACCGCGAGTACCTGCGCCGGTTGGGCTACTAGACTGGCGTCCGCCCAGGAGGGTTTCTCATGAGCGAAGGACGACGCACGTGGATCTTCCCCGATGGCGACTTGCCGCCGCCGGGCGACCCCGACCTGCCGTTGGAGGGCCATGAGTCCCTCATCGTCCTCAACGTGGGGAGCATGGACGCGAGTATCCAGATCGACATCTTCTTCCCCGACCGCGAACCCGAGGTCGGCATCAAGGTGTCGGTCCCATCGCGGCGCGTGCAATGCTTCCGGCTCGACAAGCCTCTGGGCGATCGCCAGTACCAGATTCCCTTCGGCCAGTATGCCCTGCGGCTTCACTCGGATGCGCCCGTCATCGCGCAGATCGGCCGCGCCGATGTGCGCCAGCCGAACCTGTCGTACTACACGATCCTCGGTTATCCCGCCGACTAGTTTCGCCGGCGCCGCTAGCACCAAGGGGGAGCCCTCATGCACGAGCCGAAGTGGTGCATCTTCTACGACGTCCACACCATGCCCGCCTGCCCGGACGTGGGCGTCGGTTTCGATGCCGAAGCCTACGCCGATCGCATCAAGGCCTGCGGGGTCGACTACGTCGTCTTCCACGCCCGCTGCAACCTCGGCATGGCGTACTACAACACGAAGGTCGGCCTTCGACACTACTCGCTGAAGTACGATCTTTTCGGCGCGCTGGCGGAGGCCCTAAAGGCGCGCGACATCGCCCTCACCGCCTATATCAACATCGGCCTCAGCCACGAGGAGGGCCTGCTCAATCGCGGCTGGCTCGTCCTGACGCCCGAGGGCTACACCTACAAGCCCGAGCGCATGGACCACTTCATGCGGATGATGTGCTACAACACCGGCTACTCCGACCACGTCCTCGAGCAGGTGCGCGAGGTCGTCTCGGGCTACCCTGTGGCCGGCCTCTTCCTCGACTGCATGGTCAACCACCCCTGCGTCGGCGTCGAGTGCGTGCGCGAGATGAAGGAGCTGGGCATGGACTGGCAGGACCAGTACCAGCTCGAGGAGTTCGCCAATATCTCGCGCGTGCGCATGGCCCAGCGCATCGCTGACGCCGCCCATGCGATCAACCCCGACCTCCTCCTTTACTTCAACGGCGTCTCCTACGAGGACCAGGCGAACATCGGCACCTACCTCGAGTTCGAATGTCTGCCCACGGGGGGCTGGGGTTACGACGCCCTCCCGACGATGGGCCGGTACATGCGCACTCTCGGCAAGCCGCTGCTCAACATGACCGGCCGCTTCCACAAGTCGTGGGGCGACTTCGGCGGCATCCGCACCGAGGCCAGCCTCGAGTATGACGTCCTCAGCGGCCTGTCCCTTGCCATGCGCCCGACCATCGGCGACCACTTCCACCCGCGCGGCGACATCAACCATCCCGTCTTCGATCTCATCGAGCGCATCTACACCCGCGCGCAGAAGCTCGAGCCGTGGCTCGACAAAGCGAAGCCCGTCACCGAGATCGGCGTCGCCTTGCCGGAGCCGGGTTACAGCTACACCCACTGGACGGGCTATAGCGCGGTGGATGCGACGGCCAAGGGCGCCTCGCGGATCCTCTGCGAACTGCGCCAGCAGTTCGACATCCTCTCGCCGAAGGCCGACTGGCAGGGCTACAGCTTGCTCGTCCTGCCGGACAACATCCTCTTCGACGACGCCAACGCCGACAAGGTCCGCAAGCACCTCGCCGCCGGCGGGGCCATCATCTCCAGCGCGTGGTCCGGAACCGATCCCGACAAGGCGAAGTTCGTCCTCGACGAATGGGGCGTGAAACTCGACGGCCCAAGCCCCTTCGACCCAGCCTACATCGTCGTCGGCCCGGCTCTCGCCGCCGATACGCCCGACATGCCCATCACCCTCTACCAGCCGGGCACGCAGATCTCCGCCCTCGACGGCACCGACGTCCTCGCCGAGATCACCGCGCCCTACTACAACCGTCACTGGGACGGCGAGCACGGCTTCCTCTACCTTCCGCCCGACAAGGGCACCGGCCAGCCCGCCGTGACGATGAAGGGCCGCGTCGCCCACTTCAGCCACCCGATCTTCGCCTCGTACTATCACGACGCCCAGGTGCCGATGCGGCAAGTCCTGGCGAACCTGCTGGCGAAGCTCCTCCCCGCGCCGATGGTCAAGGCCGAGGGCCTGCCGTCCTTCGCGCGGGTGACGATCACGGCCCAGCCCGGCCGCCGCATGGTCCACATCCTCTCCTACGTGCCGGAGCGTCGCGGGCCGATGATGGAGATGATCGAGGAGCCCATCGAGCTGCGCAAGATCCCGCTAGCCTTGCGCATCGACGACCGCGTGGTCGACCGCGTGTACCTCGCCCCGACCGAGCAGGAGCTGCCCTTCACGGTGGAGGACGGCTACGTCCGCACGACGATCCCGGTCGTGCCCGGCTACGCGATGGTGGTCTTCGAAGAGGAGTAGCCCTGAGCCCGTGGATCGTCCGAACATCTTGTTCGTCATGACCGACCAGCAGCGCTACGACACCATCGCGGCGCTGAGCAATCCTCTCGTGTGGACGCCGAACTACGACCGCCTCGTCCGCCGCGGGGTCAGCTTCACGAACGCCTACTCCTCCTGCCCGGTGTGCGTGCCGGCCAGGTACAACCTTCGCACCGGCTGCGAGCCGCCCACGACCGCGGTCTTCGCCAACGCGATGCCGGCCCTCGCCCCTGGCCAGCCCGAGGACATGGAGGAGCGCTGCGGACCCTTCCTCGGACGGCGGATGAGCCAGCTTGGCTATCGCACCTTCGGCATCGGCAAGTTCCACAGCTTCGAGAGCGACCTCGGCTACGAGACGCTCCTCCGCGCCGAGGAGATGTGGGGACCGGAGGAAGGCGAGTCCGACGCCTTCGCCTCGTGGATCCGTCGCGAGCATCCCGAATTCAACTTCGTCGAGCAGCTTCATGGCGAGCGGACCGAGATGTACTACATGCCCCAGGCCAGCCCTCTACCGGCCGGGCTGACTTACGAAGCCTGGGCGGCAGACCGCGCCGTTGAACAGATCGCCGCCGGTGACTCAGTCGGCGACGCCCGCCCCTGGTTCGGCTTCCTCTCCTTCATCGGCCCGCACCCGCCCTTCGCCCCGCCCATCCCCTACAACCGCATGTACGACCCCGATCGCATGCCGAACCCCGTCCGCGGCGACCTCACGACCGACCACATGGACGAGCAGATCACGTGGATGAACTACGCCATCTGGGGCGACGACATCGGCAACGCGCGCGCTCGCTCGTTGAAGGCCCGCTACTACGGGGACATCACTTACATCGACGCCTGCCTGGGCCGCATCCTCGACGCCCTTGAGTCGCGCCACGACGCCGACAACACGCTCATCTGCTTTTTCACCGACCACGGCGAGATGCTCGGCGATCACCACGCCTGGCAGAAGGAATGCTACTTTGAGGCTGCGGCCCACATCCCCTTCCTGCTGAGCTGGCCCGCCCGCCTTCCGGCCGAAGCGCGACGCGACGAACTGGTCTGCCTGACCGACCTCTTCGGGATAGCCACTGGCGCGGCCGGTCAGGTCGAGCCTCGTGAGGGGATCGATGTTCTCGGCATGCTCGACGGCTGCCAGAAGCCGCGCGACCACTTCCTCGGCATGTATGAGACGCCCGGCTCGCCCCTCTTCAAGTTCATGGTCCGCGCCGGCGAGTGGAAGTACATCTTCATGGCCAACGGTGGGCGCGAGCAGCTTTTCAACCTCGCCGACGACCCGAACGAACTGCGCAACCTTGCCATTGACCGCCCTGATATCGTCGCCGACCTGCGCGCCCTCGCC
>PMZA01000121.1 GCA_003170595.1 Armatimonadota bacterium | reverse complement strand
GCTTAACGCCTTCGTCACCGTCACCGCCGACGCCGCCCTCGCTCAGGCCCGGGAGATCGACGACCGCCGCGCCGCCGGCGAAGCCCTTCCCGCCACGGCCGGCATCCCCATCGCCATCAAGGACGTGATGTGCACTCGCGGCGTCCGCACCACCTGCTCGTCGCGCATGCTCACCGCCTTCATTCCGCCCTATGATGCGACCGCCGTCGTCCGCTGCCGCGAGGCCGGCCTGCCGATCCTCGGCAAGACGAACATGGACGAGTTCGCGATGGGCAGCTCGACCGAGAACTCCGCCCTCCAGATCACGCGCAACCCACGCGACACCTCCCGCGTCCCGGGCGGAAGCTCGGGCGGATCAGCCGCCGCCGTCGCCTCCAACGAAGCCTTCTGGGCCCTCGGCTCGGACACCGGCGGCTCCATCCGTCAGCCCGCCTCGCTCTGCGGATTGGTCGGCATGAAGCCCACCTACGGCCGCGTCTCTCGCTACGGCCTCATCGCCTACGCGTCGTCGCTCGACCAGATCGGCCCGCTCACGAAGGACGTCCGCGACTGCGCCATGATCATGCAGGTCATCTCCGGCCGCGACGATCGCGACAACACCTCCGCCGACCTCCCCGTGCCGAATTATGTCGCCGAACTCGACCGCGGCGTCACCGGGCTGAAGGCAGGCCTGCCGCGCCAGCTTTTCGGTGAGGGCATCGAGCCCGAGGTCCGCGCCGTCGTCCACGCCGCCGTGGACGCGCTGACCGCCCTCGGCGTCGAGGTCGAGGAAGTCGACATGCCCAACATCGACTACAGCCTCCCGGTCTACTACATCATCGCCCCGGCCGAGGCCGCCTCCAACCTCGCCCGCTACGACGGCGTCCGCTACGGCCATCGCACGCATGAGCCCGCCGAGGACATCAACGACCTCTTCTCGAAGACCCGCGCCGAGGGCTTCGGTCCGGAGGTCCGCCTGCGCATCATGCTCGGCACCTACGCCCTCTCGGCGGGCTATTACGACGCCTACTATTTGAAGGCGCTCAAGGTCCGCAGCCTGATCAAGTCCGACTTCGACAGGGCCTTCGCGAAGTACGACATGATCCTCTCGCCGACCTCGCCGAGCGTGGCCTTCAAGATCGGGGAGAAGGCGGGCGACCCCTTGCAGATGAAGCTGGCGGACATCTGCACCTTGCCGGTGAACCTGGCGGGGATCCCCGCGATGTCGATCCCGTGTGGCGAGGCTGAGGGGCTGCCGGTCGGGTTGCAGATCATGGGCCGCCCCTTCGAGGAATCCCTCCTTCTCCGCACGGCCTACGCCTACGAGCAATCGCGCTAGCGTCCTTCGCCTTTCTGCTTTCTGTAGGGCGGGGATTTATCCCCGCCGCGCCCGAGGCATTTGATGATCCTGCCGCCCGACTTCTTCCAGTTGCTGACGCAGTTCGCCGCCAACCACCCCGTTGGGGGCTCGCTTACGGCGCAGGTGCTCGCGGGGGCTGCCAAACGCGCCCTAACCACAATCTGGCGCGGCCGCCCTCAGGACAACTTATTCGACGCGCTCTGGAAACACACGGTCAGCGAGGTCGGCGCGGACTGGCCCGCGCTGAGACTCGTTCGCGTAGCCCGCATCCGAGGCGCCTTCGCTAAGGGCAAGGTCGTCGACTTGGGAACGTTCCGAGGTCTCCTCCTAGCCGAGGGCGTGAACGAGAGCATGGCCGAGACCGTCCTGGAGGCGCTCAGCGGGCGCCTCCAGGACGCGCTCATCGAGGCCGGCCGCGACGACGACACTGCTTTTAGGGCGGCAAGCATGAACGAATCGAAGCGAATACGCGAGCTGTTGGAGCAACGGTTGCCACCTCCGGGCGCCATCGCTCTCCGACCCGAGGACCGCGAGGAGTTGGCCAAGGTGGACGCAGAGATCGCTGGCGTGGCGGCGCTCATTCAGAGCGACGACCCCGAGGCCGCGTGCCGCCTGCACGACTCGCGCGTCCGCTTGGCGCGGGTCCTTGGTCCGGAGCAGCGGGGCGAGCCCGAGGAGGTGTGCCACCATGACGGCACCGAGTAGCTCTTACGATAGGCGGGCGGGCAGTGCGCAAGGTGCGCCCTCCCTCGCAGAGTCCGCCGAGGTGCGCTTAGCGTCCGCCAACCTGGAGCGTGGCCTCGCCCTGCGCGCCATGGGACGCCACCGCGAGGCTTCTGCGGCCTTCGAGCAGGCCGTGTCAGGGTATCGGGGGCCGTCCGCTGAAGACCCCTTGGTTTTCCCGTACCTGGCTGTGGCGGTTCTAAACATGGGGAACGCGCTCAGCGACCTCGGCCACCTGGACGAGGCCCTGGCCGCTTACAAGGAGGCAGCGGGGCTGTACCGAGAGTTGGAGCAGGCCAACCCCAACTTCTTTCGGCCCGAGATCGCCGGAACCCTGAGCAACCTCGGGAATGCGCTGGCAGACTTGGGAAGGCGGGACGAAGCCCTTGCGGCGTACGAAGAGGCGATAGCATTATACCGGGCACCGGCGGCAACGCAGCCGGGGGCCTCCCCTGAGGACCTCGCCATGGTTGTGGGCAACCTTGGGACGCTGCTTACCGACCTCGGTCGGCGAAGCGAGGCTCTGGTTGCGTACGACGAGGCGCTCATGCTGTACCGAGCCTCAGCTGAGCGGGACCCAGGCGCTTACAGCGGAAACGTCGCGACGGTGCTCAACAATCTCGGCGGACTGCTCAAGGACCTTGGCAGACCCAGCGAGGCACTCGGGGCTTACGAGGAGGCGCTTCTCCTGTACCGCGCCCTCGCCAGCCGGGAACCGGACGCGTACCAACCCGATGTGGCCATGACCCTTGGCAATCTTGGCAACCTTCTTGTCGAACTTGACCGGCTGAAGGAGGCGCTCGCCGCACACGAGGAGGCCTTGGCGCTCCGCCGCGCCGTGGCCGACAGGGAGCCGGACGCCCCCGATCCGGACCTGGCCATGGCCCTTAACAACATCGGGAATACTCTGCGTGAGCTCGGCCAGTCGCAGAAGGCCATCACCGCTTTCCAAGAGGCCCTTGATATTCGCCGACGTCTGGCCGAGCGCTACCCAGAGGCCTTCGTGCCGCGCGTAGCAATGACACTAAACAACATAGGGGCGGTGCTGAGCGATCTATCCGACTGGCAGGGCGCCATGGCTGCCTACGAGGAGGCCGCTGCGTTGTACGGGCCCCTTGCGGTCACTTGGCCTGCCGTCTTCGCCGAGCGCCTAGCTACCGTGCAGCGGAACATGGACGACGCACGTGGGCAAGGGCAGCCCCCTAGCCAGGATCGGCCGGGGGGTTGACGCGGGGTCGGATTCGTGGGTATGCTTTTTGCACAACTTACGCTGTCAAAGGCTTTGAAGGGGAGTAGTAGGTGGTCCACGGTGGTTGCAGAGAGCCGGTCCCAGGCTGGAAGACCGGCACCGCCGCCCGCTGAACTCGCCCCTGAGCCGCGCGCTGAACGGGGCTCCGCCCGCTAGGTGGCGACGGATCTCCCACCGTTACAAGGGAGCCGGTATCGCCCTCGGTTATCGCCGTCGGCCGCACCGGTCAAAGCGGGCCGCCCTCGTTGGCGGCCAAGAAGAGTGGTACCACGGCAGCGGCCTAGCGCCCTCCGTCTCTTCGTTGAGACGGGGGGTTTTGTGTTTGTAGGGAGACTCTCATGATGAACAGCCGTGCCAACGGAGGTGGTGAACATGCTCGCTCTAGGCGACGAGGCTGACCTGAGTGACCTTAGCTTGCGCCCCATCGCGGGCCACACCACCTCCCTTCCCGGGAGCAGCACTGAGGAGAGAAAACCATGTCCCGACGCATAGTCATTTTCGATACGACCCTCCGCGACGGCGAGCAGTCGCCCGGCGCGTCCTTGAGCGAGGATCAGAAGCTGGCCATCGCGCATCAGTTGGCCGCCCTCGGCGTCGACATCATCGAGGCCGGCTTCCCGATCTCGTCGCCCGAGGACTTCCGCGCGGTCACCCGTGTGGCTCAGGAGGTCCACGGCCCGGTCATCGCCGGCCTCTCGCGCACACGGAAGGAGGACATCCAGTCCTGCTACGACGCGGTGAAGCACGCCGAACGCCATCGCATCCACACCTTCGTCGGCACCTCCAACATCCACATCGAGAAGAAGCTGCGCAAGACAAAGGACCAGGTCTTCGAGATGGCGGTCGAGGCCGTCAGGTTCGCGCGCTCCCTCTGCGACGACGTCGAGTTCTCGGCCGAGGACGCCCTGCGCGCGGACTTCGACTATCTCTGCCGCGTCGTCGAGGCGGTCATCGCCGCCGGCGCCACGACCGTCAACATCCCCGACACCGTCGGCTACACGACGCCGTGGGAGATGGAGCGGACGATCGCCCAGCTCTTCGAACTCGTCCCCAACATCGACCGCGCGGTCATCTCGACCCACTGCCACAACGATCTCGGCCTCGCCTCGGCGAACTCGCTGGCTGCCGTCCGCGGCGGCGCGGGGCAGGTCGAGTGCACGATCAACGGCATCGGCGAGCGGGCGGGCAACTGCTCGCTCGAGGAGGTCGTCATGACCCTCCGCACCCGCCAGGACTACTTCGACATCGAGACCGGCATCAACACGCCGCAGATCATGAAAGCCTCGCGCATGGTCTCGAACTTCACGGGGCATTCCGTGCAGCCCAACAAGGCCATCGTCGGCGCCAACGCCTTCGCGCATGAGGCCGGCATCCACCAGCACGGCATGATCATGGATCGCCAGACCTACGAGATCATGAAGCCCGAGGACATCGGCCTCACCGAGAGCGTCTTGACCCTCGGACGCCGATCGGGCCGCCACGGCCTCCGCCAGCGCCTGACCGATCTCGGCTACGACCTGACCGACGCCCAGCTTGACGAGGCCTACAAGCGCTTCGTGACGATCGCCGATCGCAAGAAGGAAGTCTACGACGAGGACCTCGAGCTGCTCATGCGCGACATGATCGGCGCGCAGGCGGGCATGTGGAGCCTCCAGCGCTTCCAGGTCACGAGCGGCAGCGTTGAAGCCGAGGGCGGTGCGGTCACGATCCCCGTCGCGGCGGTCGAACTCAAGCGCGGCGAGAAGCCGATGACCTACGCGTCCACGGGCAACGGTCCGGTGCACGCGATCTACACGGCGATCGACCACATCGTGAAGGGGAAGAAGCTGCGGCTCGTGGACTACCAACTCCGCAGCGTGAGCGTGGGCGAGGATGCCATCGGTGAAGCCATCGTGCGCATCTCCGATGGCGAGATCGAGACCTGGGGCAAGGCGGCGAGCACGGACGTGCTGGAGGCATCGGCGAAGGCGTACATCAACGCCATCAACCGGCTGATGGTGCTCCACCAGCGCGCGAAGAACGGCGCCGCCGAGCACATGTAGTTGTCGGTGTTTTTCCTAACACAAACGCGGCGGGCTGTCCTCAGCCCGCCGCGTTTCCCTTTGCTTGGCTCTCCGGTCTGGCTTGTGGAGGGGCCGAATGGGTGGCGCGCGCAGCGCTACGGGACCCATCCGGCCCGCGCTTTTCTCACTTCATGAACAGCTCAATCACCGGTATCGCCACGTTCGGCTTGATCACCGGCAGGTTGAGCATCAGCGTATTCCTCTCCGCCGCAGCCGGCCCGAGCGCCTCGAGTTCATGCACCGACGGCTGCGAGAACCGCACCTCCGACGCGTCGTGGAGAAGCTGCGCGTACTCGACCTTCCCGCCGAACCCGTCGAGGTGAAGCTGCACGATCGGCCAGTTGAGCACGTGCACGTACATTCGCTTCTTCTCCGGGTTCCAGGTCAGCCGGCAGTCCTGCGGCGTCGGATACTTGGACGGCGCCTCGGTGCATCCGTAGATTGACCGCCCGTGCCGCCGCATCCATTCGCCCATCCCCTTCAGCCGCTCGACGGCGCGATAGTCGAACTCCCCGCGTCCGGTCGGGCCGACGTTGAGGAGGAGGTTGCCGCCCTTGCTCACGGTGTCGATGAGCATCGTCAGGAGCTGCTCGATGCTCTTCCACGTCTGCTCGTCGCGGTGATAGCCCCACGATCCCGAGAACGTCTGGCACGTCTCCCACACGACCGGCCGCCCGTTGACCTTGTACCACTCGCGCAGCATGAACTGCTCGGGCGTCCGGTAGTCCCAGCCGCCCTTCGTGTCCATGAGATCGAGGCGGTCGTTGACGAGGATGTGCGGCTGAAGCTCGCGCGTGAGCTTGATGAGTTCCTCGCTGTTCCAGTCGAGGTGCCCCTTTTGCGGCGGGTAGCTGAAGTCGTAGAACATGAGGTCGACCTTGCCGTACCCGGTCAGCAGTTCGCGCACCTGCCCGTGCAGGTACTGCCAGTACTTGCTCTGATCGCGCGAGGCGTTGAGCTTCTCGCGCTCTGGCACGCCCCGCATCGAGTGAACGTCATCGATGAGGAAGTCGGGGTGATGCCAGTCGATGAGTGAATGGTAGAGCCCCACGTGCAGGTCCCGCTCGCGGTAGGCGTCGACCATCGGCCGGATGAGGTCGCGCCCGGCGGGGGTGTTCGTCGCCTTGTAGTCGGTGAGCTTGCTGTCCCAGAGGGCGAAGCCTTCGTGGTGCTTCGTGGTGATGACGAAGTACTTCATGCCCGCCTCGTCGGCAAGCTCGGCCCAGAGCTTCGGGTCATACAGGTCGGGGTCAAAGTGCTTGAAGTACTTCTGGTATTCCTTGTCGGGGATCTGCTCGACGTGCTTGACCCATTCATGCCGCGCGGCGAGGGCATAAGTGCCCCAGTGGATGAACATGCCGAAGCGGTCGTGGGTGAACCAACTGCTATCGCCAACGGTAGGTCGGACTGATGCCATGCTTATCCCTCCCGGGTTGATTGCGCTGCTCTAGAGGTATCCCACTCCCCCTGCGACGCCCGCCCTTCGCCGCCGCGGCCTACCCTCCTTCCTTCCTCGCACCGTTCATGGCCAGCCCCCCGCAAGGCATCTGCCCACAAAGCTTGTCATCCTGAGGAAGGCGCTTTGTGCCGACCGAAGGATCTAGTCTTCGCCCACCTCGGCGTTCCGGGAAGCATCCGCGCCCCGATGCCATCCACCTGGCGTAGAACCGTAGTCGCACCCTTTAGGGTGCGGCGGTGGCTGCGTGGTGGGCCTTTGCCTTTTCGCCGTAGGGTGTCATCCTGGCGATGCACAGCATCGCCAGGACGACGCCTTCTGTCGGACGAAGGATCCCCNNTGTCATCCTTGCGATGCGGAGCATCGCCAGGAGGCAACGCTTTCTGTTGCCGACGAAGGATCTCCTTCTGGCTTGTCGGATCGCGCGGCAGTCGTCCTTCAACATCGACAAAAGAAGATCCTTCGGCCGGCACAACCCGCCTTCCTCAGGATGACAAGCGCGGGGGTGGTTGGCTAACGTGGCAAGCCCGACCGATTCACGGACAACAGGGTCTCCTTCCCCGTTCCGCATTATGCCCCTTCCCTTGTTGCTATTGGTTTGAGGCTTTGTTGACGCGCCGCGAAACCCGCCCCTATAATGCCCGTGCTCCAGTAGGAGGTCGTTCTCTTGCCTGAACCCATCGGCTTCGGTGTGATCGGACTAGGCGTTTGGGGCGAGACCCACTTGATGGCGTACACCGCCGACCCCTTGTCCCGCCTCGCTGGCATCTGCGATCTTAACGAGACTCTGGCGCGCGGTCGCGCCGATCAGTACAACTGCCCCTTCGTCACGACCGACTACCACGAGCTTCTCGCTCGCGATGACATCTCCGCCGTCTCCATCGTCACTCCCGACTTCCTCCACCGCGAGATCGCCGTCGCCGCAGCCAAGGCAGGCAAGCACATCCTCCTCGAGAAGCCGATGGCCACCACCGTCGAGGACGCGGAGGCCATCGCCAAGGCCGCCGACGACGCGGGCGTCCTCCTCATGGTCGATTTCCACAACCGCTGGAACCCTGCCTTCACCAAGACAAAGCAGGCCATCCTCGATGGCCAGATCGGCGAGCCGCAGATGATCAGCCTCAAGCTCAACGACGCCTTCTTCGTCCCGACGAAGATGCTCTCCTGGGCCGGCCGCTCGACGGTCGTCTGGTTCCTCGGCGCGCATTCCGTCGATCTCGTCCGCTGGCTCTTCGATGACGAGGTCGTTCGCGTCTACGCCGTCTCGCGCTCGAAGGTCCTGACCGCGGCAGGCGTCGACACTCCCGATTTCTTTCACTACATCGTCGAGCTTTCCCGCGGCGGCGTGGCCCACATCGAGAACTGCTGGATCCTCTCCGACAACATGCCGACGATCTTCGACTTCAAGTTCGAACTCGTCGGCGACCGCGGCACCATCTTCGCCGACCTCAGCACTCATCGCACCCTCCAGACCTACTCCGCCGATGAGGCTGCTTATCCTGACCTCGCCGTCCGCTACGACGTCCACGGCCGCCCGGCCGGTTTCGGCGTCGAGAGCATCCGCAGCTTCATCCGCGCCGTCGTAGAGGGCGCGCCTCTTCCTGTCTCCCCTCGCGACGGTGTCGAGAACACCCGCGTGCTGGTGGCGGTCCACGAATCCGCCCGCACCGGCCTCCCCGTCGACCTGAAGTGAAGTTCTTGCTATCCTCCCCCTAACAAGGCAGGCGAGCATGGCTCAGGTTAAGGTACAGGGTACGGATAAGGGGCAGGCGGAGCACCCACGGGTCGCTCTGTGTACCTCAGCGCTTCGTGAGAAACTCCTCGAGGACGCCCTCGTCGCCGCCGCGAAGCTGGGCTTCCCCGGCGTCGAGGTCTGGGGCCGCGAGCCCCACGTCGGCGAGGTCTACGATTACAACCGCTCCCGCCAGTGCAAGCGCCTCTGCGAGGAGCGGAGCCTCGAGATCGTCGCCTTCGGCTCCTACCTTCGCTTCGGCGCGACGCGCAAGGTGCAGGACGGCGTCGACCTCCTCGAGACCCTTCAGACCGCGCACGCCCTCCGCGCGCCCATCGTCCGCGTCTGGGCCTCCGACATCCCTTCAGCCGCCGCCGACAGCAAGCTCTGGCATGCGGCGATCGTCGAGGCCCGTGACGCAGCCGCCCGCAGCCGCAAGCTTGGCATCACGATCGCCGTCGAGATGCACGACGACACCCTCGCCGACACCGCCGACTCCGCCCGTCGCTTCGTCGACGAGTGCGAGTGCGACAACCTCCGCCTCAACTATCAGCCCGCGGGCCGCAACGGTCTCGATGATCCTCTCGAGCGCCTGAGCAAGGTGATGGACTACGTCGTCCACGTTCACGCGCAGAACTACGCGGCCCTGGCGGGTCCCAACGGTGAGGGTCCGCGCCGCGCAACGCTTACCGGCGGCCTGGTGAACTTCGAGGCTCTGGTCGACTTGCTCGTCGCGAAGAACTACCGCGGCTGGATCGCGGTAGCGGCCGCGCCGATCGAGGGCGACGGCAAGATGAACAGCCTGGCCGCCGACCTCGCCTACCTCAAAGCCCTCCTTCGCCACTGACCGGCTCTTGGCCTTTTGCCTTTTGCTTCTCGCTTGCTGTAGGGCGGGGATTNNTTTACTCCCCGCCGCGCTTTTCGATCAAGGAGCCCTTCCCATGTCCGACACCACGCCTTTCCCCGCCCTCAACCTCTACTTCTCCGAAGCCTGGTGGTTCACCCACTACGGCCCCGGCGTTCCGGCCGCCGATCGCCCGCGCCTCCTCTTCGACCGCTTCGGCGACGTGGGCCTCGGCGAGGAGAACCCGGCCCCGCCCGCGCCCGTCGTCGGCGTCGAATACGGCGACCGCTTCATGGCCGCCTTCTGGGGTTGCGAGATCGTCTACCAGGACGGCCAGGCCCCGGCCGCCCTCGTCCTGCCCGACGCCCGCGCCCGCATGGAGGATCTCGAAGTCCCCGACCTCGCCTCCTCGCCCATCGTCCGCCGTGCCC
>PMZA01000129.1 GCA_003170595.1 Armatimonadota bacterium | reverse complement strand
GCCTCGCCGTGGCCCGACGCCCTCCACAAGCCACGCCGAGGCATGAAAACCGCCCTCGTCGTGCCCCCTCGACCACTTCTGGGGCCTTCAGGCCGACACCCGACCCTCCGAGCGTCCCTTCCTTCACCTATCCAACCCCCACCCACCACCTTCATGAATAGACCGGGCTAGCGTCGCGGCGATAGCGGGGTGGGCCTTCGTCTTTCTCCGCTGCCGTGCTATCCTTTCGTCCATGCTTTCCGATGACGTTCTGCTTTCGGTTGTTGCACCCGCGCGTTACGTTGACCACGAGGTCAACGCCGCGCACCGCCCGGACGCCCGCGTCCGCATGGCCCTCTGCTATCCGGATGTCTACAACGTCGGGATGGATCATCTCGGCTCGCTCATCCTCTATCACGTGGGCAACTCGATCGCCGGCGTCGCGGTCGAGCGGTGTTACGCGCCCTGGCCCGATGCGATGGCGGCCCTCCGCGCCGAGGGTTTGCCGCTGACGACGATCGAGTCGGCGACGCCTCTCCGCGATTGCGACCTCGTTGGCTTCACGCTGCAGTATGAGCTGACCTACGCGACGATGCTGGCGATGATGGACCTCGGCGGCGTGGCCCTCCGGAGTGTTGCTCGCCCGCCATCAGCACCGATCGTCCTTGCCGGCGGACCCGGCGCGACGAACCCCGAACCCCTCGCCCCCTTCATTGATCTCTTCTGCCTCGGCGATGGTGAGGAGTTGCTGGATGACCTCCTCCGCGCGTACCTGAGAGTTCTCGATGAGGTCGGCCCGCGCGCCGAGTGGGATGCGCCGAAGCGTGACTTCGCCCTCCGCACGCTGGCCTCGGTGCATGGGGTCTACTGGCCGGCGGATTACGACGTCGCGCCCGTGGAGGGGCATCTTCTCCCCCATCCGCGGGCGGGGGCGCCGGTGCAGATCCGCTCGCGCCTGTTGGCTGATCTCGACGGCGCGGCCTTCCCGACGGCGCCGCCGGTGTCGTGGGTTGAGACGGCGCATGACCGCGGCCAGCTTGAGATCGCCCGCGGCTGCACGCGAGGCTGCCGCTTCTGCCACGCGGGGATGGTCTACCGCCCGGTCCGCGAGCGCAGCCCCGAGACGCTCGCCCTCCAGGCCGCCGCGCTCATCGACTCGACCGGCTACGATCAGCTCTCCCTCGTCTCTCTGAATTGCCCGGATCATCGCCACGTACTAGAGGTTGTCGACGCGGTTCAGGCGGCGGTCGAGGGACGCGGTGTGAGCCTCGGCCTGCCCTCGCTGCGGGTGGACTCCTTCAGCGTCGAACTCGCCCGCAAGGTCGCTAAGGTGCGCAAGGGCGGGATGACCTTCGCCCCCGAGGCCGGCACCCAGCGCCTCCGCGATGTGATCAACAAGGGCGTCTCCGACGACGACCTCCTCAACGCCGCCGAGGCTGCCTTCGGCGCCGGCTGGCTGACGGTGAAGCTCTACTTCATGATCGGCCTGCCAACCGAGACCGACGACGACATCCGCGGCATCGCCGACCTCATCAACCGCGTCCTCGCCACGGGCCGGCGCGTGCTGGGCAATCGCCGCAACCGCCTCGCGGTGAACGTCTCGCTCGCCATGTTCAACCCGAAGCCGCACACGCCCTTCCAGTGGTGCGGCCAGGCGACGACCGAGTACATCGACGCCGCCCGCGACCTCCTCTTCAGCCTAGTCCGCGACCGCACGGTCCGCATCTCCTACCACGACCCGCGCCAGGCGATCGTCGAGGCGGCGATCAGCCGCGGCGACCGCTCGGTAGGCGATGCGATCGAGGCGGCCTTCCTCGCCGGATGCTACCTCGACCCGTGGAGCGAGTTCTTCGACTTCGCCCGCTGGGAGGAGGCCTTCACGGCAACCGGCCGCCCCATCGCCGAGTGGGCGCAGCGCGAGATCCCCACCGACGCCCCGCTCCCCTGGGACGTCATCAACCCGGGGATCACCAAGTCCTTCCTCTGCCGCGAGTATGAGCACGCCCTTTCGGCGACCGCGACACCGGACTGCCGCGAGGCAGGCTGCGCGTCCTGCGGCGCGGGACAGGAAGGCTGCCACGGCGTCCTTCCTGCCCCTCGACAGGCTCGGGACGTTCCGGAGGTCGCGTCATGAGCGATCTCACCCGCCTTGTCGTGACCTATCGCAAGACCGGCCGCCTGCGTTTCATCGGCCACCTCGACCTCTGCCGCGGGATTGAGCGGGCCATGCGCCGGGCCGCCTTGCCCATCGCCTACACGCAGGGCTTTCACGAGCGCATGCGCATCGCCCACGGACCGGCCCTCCCCGTCGGCGGCGAGGGCCTCGGCGAGATCTTCGTCGCGACGCTCGCGGAGCCCCTCGACGGCACGCACCTCCTCCGCCGCCTCGTGCGCCAGTTCCCCGACGACCTCGGCATCGTCTCAGCCGTCGTCGAGCCGGAGAGCGCGCCGCTGATCCTCAAGTCTTTGCGCCGGGCGACCTACGACCTTACCGTCGCGTCCGACCCGCCGATCAGTGGCGCCGATCTGTCGTCGGCCATCGATCAGGCTCTCGCGGCGGAGCATCTCGAGGCCCCGGCGTCAGCTCCCAACAAGCCGTCCTCCGACATCCGCCCGCGCATCTTCGATCTCGCGGTCACGTCCGTGGCGCCGCTCACGCTGACCATGAACTTGAGCATCGCCGGCGACAGCTACCTCGGGGCGGACCGCTGCCTGCAAGCCCTCGCGCGCCTCCTGCCGACGCCGTCGACCCTTCGCTGGGTCCGCCTCATCCGCACGGGCATGTTCGCCGACTGACCTGGGGCGATGCCCGCTGATCATCGACTTCCACGCTCACATCTGGGGATCGCCTGACGACACCGACCTCCTCGCCGAGCAGGCCCGTCGGCACGGCATCGACCGCGTCTGCGTCTCAGCCCTCGCCAGCTTCGTCCCCGATCGCCGCGAGGTGGCTGCCCTCAACGACGCGACCTTCGCCGCCGCCGAGGCCCATCCCGACCTCCTCGTCCCCTTCGTCTACCTCAACCCGATGCACGGCCCCGACGCCCTGGCGATGCTCGACGACGGCCACGCCCGCGGCGCGCGGGGGATCAAGCTGTGGGTCGCGGTCCACGCCGATCAGCGCTGCGTGTGGCCCATCGCCGAGCGTGCGATCAAGCTCGGCCTCCCCGTCCTCCAGCACGCGTGGCACAAGTACAATGGCAATCTCCCGCATGAGTCCGACCCAGTGAATGTGGCAAATCTTGGGCGGACTTTCCCCGACCTCACCCTCGTCATGGCCCACCTCGGCGGGAGTTGGGAGTGGGGTATCAAGGCCATCCGTGACGTCCCGAACGTCCTCGCCGACACCTCGGGCTCGCGCATCGAGATGGGCATGATCGAGCACGCGGTCAGTCTCCTCGGTCCCGACCGCGTTCTCTACGGCGGCGACGCCCTCGGCTGCGATTACGCGATCACGCTGGCGAAAATCGAGGTCGCCGAGATCCCCACGGACGCAAAGTGCCAGATCCTCGGCGCGACCGCCGCCCGCCTGCTCGGCCTTTGACGAAATGTTCCTCAATAATGTATCGTGTTAGTTAACCAAGGAGTCGCAGTCATCCCGCTTGGCGGAGGTGTTCTGCATGAGACGTGGCTTCACTCTTATCGAACTGCTAGTAGTCATCGCGATTATCGCGATTCTTGCCGCTATCCTGTTCCCCGTCTTCGCGAAAGCCCGGGAAAAGGCTCGCCAGACCGCCTGCTTGAGCAACGTCAAGCAGCTCATGTTGGGCATCAAGATGTACGTCCAGGACTACGACGAGGTCAACCCGTATATGCGCATCAATCTGGACGGGTGGTCGGGGGGAATGACCGGAGGAGTCGCTCGTTACCCTGGGTGCGTCACCGGTTACTTCGTTCCGTGGTTCCAGGCAGTCATGCCCTACGTCAAGAACATGCAGATTCTCCAGTGCCCGAGCGACAGCCACGGGCTTTGCACGTGGAAGGGATGCGTGACGGTGACGAATCCGACCGGCGGCAACCCCGACCAGTCCTACGGCTATAACNNGGTTCAGCGGCCAAAAAGACGCCAAGGTCCAGCGCCCTGCCGAGATACTGCAGATCATGGACAACTGCCGCAACGTCGATGCCAATGGGGACGACTTAGGCTGCTATTACGACGACCCCCGCCACAACGACGGCTGGAACGTTGGCTATGCCGACGGGCATGCCAAGTGGCAGCGCGGCTCAGTGGGCGTTACCGGGTCGACGTATATGGCGCTCCCGATGTCCATGTTCGTGCCCTTCTAGCCTTGGCGGTGGCTTCGCGCTGGTTCAGCGGCCCCGGTATCCTTGCCGGGGCCGCCTCTCTTTCCTGAGCTTTCGCGTTTGACAAAACGCCCCACTCACGGTAATCTTTTTGTCAATCGAGCAGTCGCAGTCATCCCGCTTGGCGGAGGTGTTCTGCATGCGCCGTGGCTTCACTCTTATCGAACTGCTAGTAGTCATCGCGATTATCGCGATCCTCGCTGCAATCCTGTTCCCCGTCTTCGCCAAAGCCAGAGAAAAGGCCCGGCAGACGAGCTGTCTGAGCAACCTCAAGGAAATCGAGTTGGCAGCGCTGATGTACAAGGGCGATTACGACGAGATCAACGTCTGGGACCGGATGAAAACCACCAACCCGCCGGCGCCCGGCGGGCCGTACGCCAGTGGGTGCGGCCCCAACTACTGGTACGTCGACATCCTGAACCCGTACATCAAGAACAGCCAGATCTGGATGTGCCCGAGTGACAATGGGCCACACAACTGCGTCGGCTTTCCGGATCACTCGTACGAACCCAATACCGAGATGCTCGGCCTCAAGGACTCAGCCGTCAAAGACCCGTCGGGCACCATCCACTTCATCGAGGCCGGACTCAACAGCCGGGCGGACTGCGGCGATCCCGGCAGTTACCTCAGCCAGGCCAACCACAATGACGGCTGGAACATCGCCTTCGCGGACGGGCACGCCAAGTGGCTAACGGTTGACGGCACGAACGTCTCGTGGAACGGCTGGAAGGGCCCCGGCCTCGCACCCTACCACTGGACTCCGGCCATGGACGGCCCCTAGGTTTCTCTAACCCCTTGACCTGCTCTCTAGTTCAGCGGCCCCGGCCTTCGCGGTTGGGGCCGCTTTCCATGCCATGCGCGTCGACCTTGACGTCTCCTCTGAGGGCCACTTACCCTTGCGCCTGGAGGGACATTCGATGAATGTCTGCCTTCGTAGCCTCGCAGTGTTAGCCCTGCTCGCCTTCGTGGGATGCGCGAAGCCTGCGCCGTCCGAGGTCACACCCCCGCCCCAACCTTCCGCCGCTTCCGCGCCTTCGCCCGCTGCGAAGGCCCCGCCGGAGCCGGCCCCGCTCCTCGAGGACAAGAAGATGATCTGGCAGGGGCAGTACCTCGCCTACCGCAAGACCCACAGCCAGAAGGATTCCATCACCCACATGGTCGACCTCATCAAGCACGATCCGATCGTGAAGTCGGTGGTGGGCACAACGAAGCTCAGCTACATCATGGTCGCCGGCGGACCAAGCGACCGCACGATCAGCTTCCCGGCGAAGTAGCTCCACCCCGGCAGGTCCGGCCTCTCCCCCGCCGAGCTTTTCCGCCGTCGATTCTGGAAGGGACGCCGGGTGGACTTTCTGCGCAAGATCTTCCTGCTTGGCCTGCTCGCCGTTGCGATCGTCCTTGTGTGCGGGGCGATCCCGGGCCTCATGCACCTCGGCGCGATGTCGAACGACGAGGTGGCGGGCCTGCCCCCGTGGGCGATCCAGAAGCGCGACGTCTGGCAGCGCGACTTCGGCCTCTACCGCGCCTCGCACACCGAGGAGGAGACGGTGATCCACGTCGCCGACGCCATCCGCACGGATCACACAGTGCGGTCGGTCTCGCGGGTGGATAAGCACACGGCGTCGTTGTACCCCAGCGCGCGGTTGGGCGTGACCTTCAGGCCAGCGCAGCATGTGCCTCGGCCGTTGATCGTGTCGAACCCGGATGAGATGCAACGGGCGGCGTAGCAGACGATCACGAGCCGCGCGCATCTCATCATCCCGAAATTCGCCCCACGCTAGGGGGCCTCACCTTTCCCCCAGGATCGCGCCCTGCTGCGTTGTCATCCTTGCGATGCCTAGCATCGCCGGGAGGCGGTTCCTGCCGACCGAAGGATCTAGTTTTCGCCAACCACAACCATCCGCAGAATCCACCACCCCCATCAACCGCGGGGCTCCGGAGAACAGTAGTCGCACCCTTCAGGGTGCGGGGGTGGGTGCGTGGTGGGCCTTTACCATTGCCGTGCAGCTAGCAGGTCCGCCCTCGCTACAGGTCTCGGCTGCGCGTCGGCGAAGCTGTCCGTAGCGTATCAGTGGAGGTCTTCCTATGGTTCAGTGCCTGGCGGTTGTCGTCCTCACCGGTTGCGCGGTGGCGCAGCCCCTCTCGCTCGCGGCCGATCGCGTCGTCGTCGAAAACGATCGCCTCTCCGTTACTTTCAGCCGTGCCGAGAAGGGCAACGTCGTCTCCCTCGTCGACAAGCGCACGGGCCGCGATCTGTCCGCGCCCACGGGTCAGCGCCGCCTCTTTACCCTCGTGCTCAGCGAGCGCGCCGACCATAGCGGCCACCAGCTCTACGTCAACAACACCGACGCAATCCACGCCGACTTCGCCAAGCGCACGACCGCCGGCCTCACGACCCTGACCGCCACCTTCCACGATCTCGCCGGCCGCGGCATCGACTGCGCCATCGAAGTCACTGCCCGCCCGTCCGACCCCTGCCTCCGCTGGCGCATGACGAGCGTTCACCTGCCGCCCACGCTCGTCCTCGAGGCGGCGCAGTTCCCCATCGTCCTCCTCCGCGCGCCGCTGGGCGACACCGACGACGCGGCGGTCCTCGGTCAGACCAAGGGCGGCGTGTACCGCAAGCCCAGCGCGTGGAAGCCCGACGTCTCGATCAGTTCCGCCCAGCCCGGTCAGCTGGCCGCCCAGTTCGCTTGCTATTACGACCCCCGCGGCGGGATGTACTCCGCCTGCGAGGACCCCCGCGGCTACCCGAAGTCCACCTGGATGCGGCGCACGTCCGACGGCCTCGAAATCGCCTGGTCGCAGAGCTGTTTCGCCACCGACAGCTTCGCGATGGACTATCCCGTCGCGATGACGACCTTCGCCTCCGCCGATCCCGCGACCCCGGCCGACTGGCGCGATGCGGCGGACATCTACAAGGCCTGGGCGCTCAAGCAGCCGTGGTGCGCCAGGCGATGCCTCGACCGCAAGGACATCCCCGCCTGGCTCAAGGCCGGGCCTGCGATGGTCCGCTTCTACCGGAACTGGCTGGCGCAGCCCGAAATGATCGAGCGGTGGACGCGCGACTACTGGCTCCGCCGCTTCCCCGCCCACATGCCGCTGATCGTCGCGTACTGGGGGTGGGAGAAGGTCGAGTCGTGGGTCACGCCCGACTACTTCCCGGCCTACCCGTCGGATGAGGTCTTCCGGCGAGTGGTCAAGGAGAACCGTGCCGCCGGCGGCCACGTCTTCCTCTGGCCCTCCGGCTATCATTACACCCTCACCTACGGCGCTCGCGCCGACGGCACTTTCGCGTGGGATGACCGCGCCCGCTTCGCCCGCGACGCCGAGAGCCACGCCGCGGTTCAGCGCGATGGCACGACCTGGCGGGTCAAGCCCTCCTGGCTCGACGGCGGCGAGATGGCGGCGATGTGCCCCGGCGATCCCTGGACCATCGACTGGCTCGATCGCACCGCCGAGAATTGCGTCCGCCGCGGCGCGGAGATCGTGCAGATCGATCAGGTCGTCGGCGGAGGCTTCCTCCCGTGCTGGTCGACTACCCACGGCCATCCCCTCGGCCCTGGGCTCTGGCAGGCCGACACCTTCCACCAGCAGCTTTCGACCATGCTCGCCCGCTGCCGCAAGATCGACCCCGGCGCCGTCGTGTGCTTCGAGGAGCCCAACGAGCACTTCCTCCAGCAGATCGCCGTGCAGGATTACCGCGACCTCGAGTCGCCGTGGGGAGGCCCGCCGCCCGAGCGCGCCTCAGTTTTCAACTACCTCTACCACGAGTTCGTCCCGACCTTCCAGAGCAACCCTCGCGCCGGCGATAAACGCGGCGAGGCTTACTGCCTGGTCAACGGCGAGATCCCGCACCTCGTGCCGGACGCGGTCGCCGGGCCCGGGCCGCTGCTGTCCAACGGCGACTTCGAACAGTGGAGCGGGGACGTGCCGGCCGGGTGGGATAAGGTCGGCGGGTGGCAGGGAGAGGTGTGGAGCGGGTCCTGCGCGCGTGACGAGACCGAGGCGCACGGGGGCAAGGCCAGCCTGTGCCTCGGACCGCTGAAGGACGGCGAGACAGTGCAGGTCTCGCGCAATCTCAACGTCGGCGGCAGCTTCGCCCCCGGCGGCACCTACCGCTTCAGTGCGTGGATCAGGACGCGCGGCGTCGCGAAGCCGAACAGCATCATGCTCGGCGTGTTCACGGCCGAGTGGAAGGGAGTGGGCCAGACGAGCGGCCTGCGCATGCCGGCCGAGCAGGAGGGGTGGACGCGCGTGGAGAGCACCTTCGACCTCGAACCTGGCGCGGCACTGCTGCGCATCATGCTCCACCTCGCCGGGCAGGGGACGGCGTGGATCGACGACGTGAAGCTCGAGCAGGTGATGCCCGACGGCAGGGCGGTCGAGATCGCGCGCCCTGAGGTCCCGCCCGATCACGCGCTGATGCACCGCTGGGTGGAGCTTTACGCCGGGGAGGGCCGCGCCTACCTGGAGCACGGCCGGATGCTGCATCCGCCGAAGCTTGAGGTCACCGGCGCGGCGGGACCGGAGGATGGGATGCCGGCGGTCTTGCACAACGCCTTCCGCGCGGCGGATGGGAGCGAGGCGGTGGTGCTGGTGAACGCGACGGACGCGCCGCAATCGGTGCGGCTCACCTGGCACAACAAACGCCAGTCGCTCAACCTTCAACCGTGGGAGGTCCACCTGCTGAAGTAGCCCCGGGGCATGCCCTCACTTCGCCGGGCGCAGCGGCTCATACACCAGCGCGAAGCCGTCGAGGCCGAGGTCGATATCAGGCACGGCTTGCGGCGCCAGCGCGGGATAGGCGTGGTCGCCCACGAGGTAGACGGGGCGGCCCTTGCGCTCCACCCGCGTGATCCCGAGAACGCAGGTGTCCGTCAGGGACAGCTCGAACTGGCTCGAGGGTCTGACCGCCGCGAGCCATCCCGGCTTGGCGTCGCACGGCCTGAGGATGCCCCGCCGCACCGCCCAGAACCCCTCCTGCGGCGAACTGCCTTGCAGCGTCACACGCACTTCACCTCCGACGATACCCGGGCCGGAGGGTGCGTTCTCCCCGACGGTCGTGCCTAGGCGGAGGCGTGGATCAGCGCGGCGGAGGGCAAGCACGTAGGGCTGGCTATCGCGGGCGAAGGTCACGAGAGCATCAGTATCGGCGATGCCCTCCGGAGCCCACGCGACGCCCAGCATATCCTCATCCCTCGACGGGCGTGGCCCCGGCTGCCGCCGAGTCGCTTCGTGAAGGTGCGCGACGACCCGCGGGGACGATGCGCCCACCCGCACGACCGCATTCCCGCCGTCGCCTTCAGGAGCCAGGACGACGGCCTCGCCGTGAGGCCCGGGTGAGAGGGCGAGGGGCACATCCTCGGGCGAGTACCGTCCGGTCAGCGAGGGCGTGGATATCGTCTCGACCTTCCCGTCGGGTGAGCGGCGCCGGAGGGTGGGGGCGTGGCCCGCAGTTCCGCCAGTCGCGAACCATGCGTACCCCTCGCGCGCGACAAGACCCGGGCCAGCGGGTCCGTCGAAGAGATCACCGGCTCCGGGCAAGTCGGAGAGATGGCCCGAGGCGATGTCTAGCACGCCGAGCACGCACGCCTTTGGCCGTCCGCCGGTGGAGCCCTTCTCGTAGGCGACGAGAGCATGCTTGCCGTCCCCGGCGTCGGCGAGGCCGCGAACAGCGGGGACCTCGACGAGCTTGCGCGGACCGTGCCCCTGCTCGACCCGATAGATTGTGCAGGGGCCCGAGGGCGGTCGCGGAATCTGTGGACCACCCCGAGGCCGCGACCCAGAGCTGTCGTCAGGAACGGTCGTGCCCGCCACTATAACCGAGGTGCCAGCTATCGCTGTGATGGCGACCGGTCGGCCGTCGAAGGGCTCGGTGCCGATGACCTCGGCCTTGCCGTCACCATGGACAAGCACCGGCGACGACCACCGGCCTTCTTGACCCGGCGGCGCGTCGGCGGACGACACGAGGGCCAAGAGGGTCGCCTCATCAGGCCCAGGCCCGAAGGTGCCTGCGTAACCGTAGCCCCTCCTGTACTCCGCGGTCAGCGCGTCTTGCCCTAACCAAACCGGCACGACTTCGCCGGTGCGATCATGGGCGAGGACGACGGCATGAGCGGGAGCGACGGACTTCGGAACCAGGCCCGCGCCCGGTCCGAGCGGAGGGCCGAAGCGTCGCCGCGGATCCTGGTTGGGATCGATGGCCGCGCTTGTCACCCACTCGACCACCAGCTTGAAGGCCCCCGACGACACATACCCCGGCGCGGCGAGGTCGACGATCCACGCCTCTCCCCACCGCGTGACCGGGTCGTCCGGCAGTTCATCGAGCAGCGGCCGCCATCCCACCGGCGCGGTGAAGGGCACCTCATTGCCNNTCCGGGAAGGCGCCCGTGATGTCGTGGAAGCGCTTGATCGCGGAGGTGATATCTGCGGCGGCCTTGTCGTACTTGTAGAAGCTCCCGCCCGACGAGAACCCCGCCCACGCCAGCCCGATGGTCGCCACGATCGCCAGCACGTTGATCCCGCAACACGCCTTCCTGTTCGTGGCGAATAGCCAGACGGCCGCGCCAATCACCAGGAGCGCGATGACCCACGCGATTATCGTCCCGAGGGCGACCGGCGCCACACGATGGAGCATCAGCCGCGCGGGCACGGTCCCTGGCGCGAAGTCGTTCAGGGTGAAGTGCAGGTCGACCATCCGCTCCTTCGACGGGCGTAGCCACAGCCGCGTCGCCCACAGGTGGCTCCAGTCCAGCCCCTTCGGCCTGAGGCTGTTGACCATGAACGACGAGGCGGGGTTCAGCGGCAGGTTCTGCAGCGAGGCCAGGAGGACCGACGCCTGCCCATCCCGGCTCGCCCGGTTGAGGACGTCCCAAAGGCTCCCATGCCCGACCGTCCCGGCCGGCAACTTCTTCGCCGGCGCCTCATCGCAATCCACCGGCTTCGGGGCGAGGATGAGCAGATCGAGGACGCACCGGTCGGGCACACCCGCCCGTGAGATCGCCAGCGGGTACACGAGCTTCGCCGGCCTCGGGAAGCGCACAGCGAGAGGCGGCAGGTCGCCCTGCCAGATCGGTGCCGACGCCTCGCCCCCGGCCTGCGCCGGATCAACGCGCGTGGCGAGGAAGTACCACCCGCGCCCTACGTACCCGTCGAGATCGCGATCGACCGCCTGCGGCATCGGGTACCCTCGCGCCCGCAGCCAGTCGCCGAGGACGCCCTTCCCCGTGGCGGCGAGGACCGAGACCTGGTACGGCCCGGCGTGGAGGCGCTCGAGTTCGACGACGGTCGGAGCCTCACCACCGGGGCCTCCCGCTTTCATGGCCCCCGACATCGAACCCTCGGCCCTCTTGGCGGCCATCAACCCGAGGCCATGGAATTGCCCGGGCGCCTCCGTCACGACCGTCGGCGACGTCATCGCCCCGACCGAGTCGAGGAAGTACTGCGAGCCCTGATCGACGTCGTCGGGACCGGGCTTGCCGGGCACTGGGATGACCCACGCGAAGTTGCTCCGCGCCCCGCGGAACGTGACCTGGAAGACAATGGATTCCGTGGCGCCCTCGTCGATGATGACGGCGCGCTGCCCGGCCTCCATGGCAGGGATGTCGAGGCGCGGTGGCATCATGACCCCATCGCCGAGAGCGAGGGCGACGAGGGTGAGGCAGCAGGCGGTGGTCAGGCATCGGCAAGCTTGGCTCATAAGTCGGCCTCCCGGGAACGCTTTACGGCTGGGGCTTCAGCAGGTCGATATCGCCCAGGGGTTGGAAGACCATGACCGTCTTGTGGGCAGCGGCCCAGTCGCCTCCACCCGCGGGCTCGGCGCCGGCCCTGACGGTGAGGCCGTTGACGTAGAGGTAGCTGCGCGTGCCGACCTGCATCGGATAGACGACCGCGCCGGTGATGGACTTGCCCGCCGACCAGTCCTCCGCGTGTGCGTAGCCGGGGCCCTGGTCCTGCGCGGCGACGATCATCCACGGACGCAAGCCCTCGGCTGGGATGTGCCCGGCATACCGCACCTTCACCTTCCCCAGCTTGATCACGTTCAGATCGAAGGGCGCGCCGCTGGCGAGCGGGTCATCGGTCCGAAGGAGTTGAGTCGGACTGGGAGGCCGTCCCTGGAACAGCGATACGACGCCGGATTTCCCACTGTCGTCCAGGTCCGCCGTCACCAGCTTGCCATCGGGCAGGAACCCCGCGCAGGGGGCCGGCCAGTTCATCCCCACGCCTGCAAGGGCCCACGACGTCGGCGACGACGTTCCGCACCCGAGGGTGATCAGCCGATCATCGAAAAAGTCACCGTTCTTGCTGCGCGGGCAGACGACGGAGAAGGTGCCCCGGTCGCTCATGACGACAGACATCACCGCCCTCGGCGGGGTGGCGCTGAGGAAGACCTCGCTGCGCCCGTCGAGCGACGCCCTCAGCACCGGGGCGGCCACGTCCGTGAGATTTGGGCCGACGAAGGTCCCGGGGTCCTTATTGGGATCGCCGCTGATGTGGTGCGGCTGGAGGACGAAGGCGTGCCGGTCGCGCACGGACAGGAATTTGAGGTCGACGTCCTTCACGAGCACCCGCCGCTCCCCGCTCCTCACATCGATCGACGTCAGGCACGGCCAGAAGACCCAGTCGATGTAGGCCCTCGGCCCGTTCTTGTAGATGACGTTCTCGAGCGCGAAGACATGCCGCCCGTCCCCGGCGTCGGCGAGGAGGTTCATGCCGTCGGAGTGACCGATCTTCGTGAGTCCGCCGCCCTCGCGCAGGAGGTAGAGGTCGCACGCCATCCCTCCGGGCGCCTCGTTGACCGGGTCAAGGTGCCTGTAGTAACCGGTAGTGTCAGTGATGGCGACGACTCCGCAGTGGCGCGAGGGAACCCACACGACCGCGCCGGGATCGCCGCGAACCGGCCCCGCGACGACCGTCCCCTTCCCGCGCCAGTCGCATCGCACGACATAGGTCTCGCACGGTATCCCAGTGTTGGCATGAGGCGGATGATCGGCCAGCGGGTGGCGGAGCAGGACAATGAGGTCATGCGGGCCGATGGCATCCCAGGCGGTTCCGAAGGTCTTGTCCCGGGCATCGGCCATGCCCTTCCGCGGCCACACCCATACGACCATCTTGTGCTCGGCCCGGTAGGCCGGGACGAGGATGGGCGGCTGGCCGTCCGAGTCGAGAACACTCGTGGCAGCCGCGTCCTCCCACTCGACCCGCCCGCCCGTCTTGGGGAAGTCCGTCGAGGCGGCGGGCCACACCAGCGCCGCCAGCAGTCCGAAGGCAACCGCACGGATCATGGTGATCGCCCCTCTCACATAAGGATTCGCCGGGAGTGCCGCCACCACCTCTTCCTCACGCCGCGAGAGTGGGGCGGAAAGAGGAATATGTTCGCCCGCCAGCGAACAAGTAGGCGGGTGTGGATGGGCGGGACGATTGGCGATAGGGGGAAAGTCCGATCGCGTCGCCCTACCTTGCCGGCCAGCACACGACCAGCACGTCCAGCAGCGCTGCGCAGCCCCAGTGCAGCACCCACGTCCCCAGCATCGATTTCCCGCGCCACGCCATGATCCCCAGCGCGATCCCCGCCAGCACCGATGCCGCCGCCTCGACCTCCGGCTTGGGGAAGTGCATCAGCACGAAGGGCACGGTCTGTATCGCGATCGCCACGCCCGCCGGAAAGCGCTTCAGCATCGAGTTGAGCAGGAAGCCGCGGAAGAAGAATTCCCACGCCAGGAAGTACAGCAACCACGCCGCCTCCGAGAGGACGAGCGCCGTGATCGAATTCCGCGCCCACGGATACCGCGGGTAGAACTGCTGCAGGCTCGGCAGCCTCGACGCCGCGACGATGACCACGAGCATGACTCCGCCGAACACCGCCAGATATCGCAGCCACGTCTTCGCATCGCCCACGCCCAGCCCGTAGTCGCTGATCTTCTCGCGCCACGCGAAGTGGATGACCGCCGCCGGCACGATCAGCAGGCAGAGGAGGTTGAGCCCGACCCACCAGTAGAACTGCCACTCCATCGGCAGGAAGCTCGGCGTGCCGTGATAGTAGGGGATGCCCAGCAGCACGACCGCGCCGATCAGCGTCCCGGCCTGCCGCCACCCCTTCCCGTTCGCCTTCTCATCCGCGATCTTTTCCGTCGTCTCATCCATCGTCATGGCTCGTGCACGTCCATCGCTGCAATCCGGTGAAGTCGAATACGAAATCCAGCGGCTCACCACCCGCCGCCACCAGCGCCCGTCTCACCTCGGCCTCACGATCGGGCGCCACATAGAACAGCACGCACCCGCCTCCACCCGCGCCGCAGATCTTCCCCGCTAGCGCCCCCGCGCTCAGCGCCGCATCCCGCTGCTCGGCCATCACCGGCGTGACGATCCCTTCCGCCAACCGCGTGCGGCAGTCCCATTCCTCATTGAGCAACGCCGGCAGATCGCGCAGGTCCTCCGCCACGAAGG
>PMZA01000451.1 GCA_003170595.1 Armatimonadota bacterium | reverse complement strand
CCCGCCGCCGCAACGCTTCCCGCCTTCGCTCATCGATCCTCGCCAGATGCTGTTCCTCCGCGGCCTTAACCTCCGCCGCCGGCATCATCGTCGCCGCCCCCTCTGCCGCCCACTTTTCCTCCGCCGCCTCTTCCTCGACCCGCACGAACCCCTTCGTCACCGCGCTGTACAGCCAGCCGCCGGTATTCCTGACGCGCAGCCCTCTCCCCTGCTCCCATTCGAGCAGCTCGAGGGCATATCGGCACATCTCTTCCCCGTACGCATCTACCAACCGTCTCGCCGCCCCACTGGCAACGCCTTGGGCAACGAGCTGGGCAGTTGTCTCTTTAATTCTCTCGTGGGCAACAACAACTGTTGTTTTCTTTTCTTCCTTACTGAATCCTTGCCCCACACCACTGTGGCCTCTCACCCCACACGAATCCCCAGTTTCGGAGGGTGTTGGCTTTTCGGCTTGGGCCTGCGATCGACAACTGTAGCCGCGGGCTTCTAGCNNGGGTGGCATGCTGTGGCCTCTTTTGCCTTGCCTGTGCTCTCTAGGCTGTCATCCTGCCTGTCCTGAGCGCAGCCGAAGGAAGCGCACGACCCTACGTCCGCGGGCATGCTCTCCGAGCGAAGGATCTGCGGTGGCACCGTCTCAACCCCGCGCCCCCGGGGCTTTTGCACTTCAGCCTTCCCTTCCACCCCCTCAAACCAATACATGTTGTGCCTTCCTTTCCTTTCGACCCTCACCAGCCCCGCCCCGGCAATCTCGCCCACATGCCTTCGTATGGTCTCTTCGGAGCACCCGCGCTCGCCGGCCAGCGTCTTCATGCTCGGCCAGCAGTACGTCCTCCGCCCGAAGCAGTAGCGGCGCAGCACGCAGTACGTCCGGAAGGCGCCGTCGCTGATCTCCCCGCACCTCGCGACCTCCACCGGCACCACCACATACGCACCCTTCATCCCTTCAGCCTTCAGCCTTTCTGTAGGGCGGGCATTTATGCCCGCCGTGCTTTCTGCCTTCGCTTTTCCGCTCTTGGTTGTCATCCTTCGCCGGGCGTTTTCCGCCTCGCTCAGGATCCCCTCTCCAACCTCGCCACTCCCTCTTTCCTTCCCTTCTCCGACCGTCCTTCCACTCGTGGCTACAGGCATTTACGTCCTCCCTGCGGGCTCGAAGCCCGCCCGTAGCCACCCGGGGAGAGAGACAACGAACTTCCTTAGGCCTGGGTCTTGACAAACAAAACCCCCATGACCTATGCTTAGACCACAGCACAGGCTACAGGCCCACGGCGGGGTTCCCTAGATCTCCCTGGGCAGCTTATTTGAGACCTACGAGCGGCAACTCGTAGGTCTTTTGCTTTGGCCCTTCCCTACTTCCCCACACCTCCGGTTGAAGTGTCCTTTCTACTCTTTGCCCATCGCTCACTGCGCCCTTCGACCGGGGCACACTTTCCGTCGGCGTAGTCGCAGGCTTCAGCCTGCGGCTGTGGCCGGTGGTGGGCTTGTAGGAGGATTCTTGCGCGCCTCCTCAACCACTCCACGGAGCACCTCACGAGCCCTTGCCCCCAGGCTGGTCTTGGGGTCCTCGATCCGCTGCAAGACCTGATCGCAGGCGTCTGGCCATTCGCTTGCGAGGTACTCGTCGGATAGACTTCCGGCCTTCCTGGCCCTCGCGAAGACGTCTCCGAGCACCGACTGCCCCTGGCTCCAGTTCCCCGTCTCAGCGACGGCGAGAACCACCTGGTTGGCGGCGCCAACGAGCGTTTGCCGGTAGCTGCAGCGCTCACGAGCGATGTACTCCAAGCCAGCGCTCGCGTACTCCAGCCACGCGCATACCACCTCGCCGACGAAGAATTTCGCTCGGAACCGCGCTTCGGTCTCGGCCCGCGACCCAAACTGCCGGCGGACCGACCGATGGAGCCAGCGCCCGTCTGCAGCACCTGGCAAGCGCCATGCTGCCCCCAGTACCAGATGCGTGTGGTGCAATAGCGGCACGAGCAGGTACAGGGCCTGGTGCCGGTCCCCACGCTCGACCGCTGCGCGCAGAGCCTGCCGCGCTATGGCGGCGGCTTCGAGCAGGCGCTCGCGGGAGTCAGGGCAAGCGGGAGTCGACGAGGAAATACGCTGCCCGATAGTAGCCATCACAGCGCCGGGACTCCCGAGGGTCATGAGCCACAGGGAATACCACGCCAGCAGCACCAGCCCAGGCACGATTGCCGTCCAGGCGAAGGGACCGGCGTAGCACCGACCCAGGAGGAGAAGTGGCCCGGCCACGGCCGCGATGGAGGCCCCCACTCCAATAGCCACTGCCCGACGCCTCAAGATGGTCGCGGCGAAGGCATGGCCCCAAAGCTCGACCGCCCATGGGACCGTCGCCAGCGACGCAAGGAAGGGCACGAGGAGAATGGCCGCCGCTGCCCCAGCCGTCGCGGAAAGGCCAGCCTGGGTCCACGGTCCGAGATCCTTGCCGGGAGGGGCCGGGGTGCTGCAGCACCACCCGACGAGCATCGCTGCGGGCACGAGCAGGAAACCAAGGACCGCGTCAGCAACCGGATGATCCGCGATGCCCGTCAAGGGACTGACAAGCCAACGGCCGCACCACCGCAAGGAGCCCACGATGCCTTTCCGCACGGCCCGCGCAGATTCGCCCTGCGCGGTGCCTCGCTCCTGCGGGTGCTGTTGTAGGTTTTCGCCCATGTCTCACTGATCAAGCAACGTGGTGCGTTGCCCGTCGCATTCCTTTCTACCGCTTCCAACTTTGCAGAGTCCTTGCAGCAACCTTGCGATTACCTGCGCGGACCTTGTTTT
Source organism: Armatimonadota bacterium (assembly GCA_003170595.1). Lineage (GTDB taxonomy): Bacteria > Armatimonadota > Zipacnadia > Zipacnadales > FEN-943 > FEN-943. The sequence continues at coordinate 8,678 of PMZA01000451.1, read as the reverse complement.
TTCCTTGCAGCCTTCTGCACTACGTCTCCTCACTCCACAGCAACCAGCCGCTTCCTCCCCGCCTTGACCCACCGCTCGATCTCGTCGCGCCCGACGCCGCGCATCATCCTCTCGCGGTTCCGCGCACGCAGCTCGGCCAGCCTTGCCCCGACACTCGGCACGTCGACCGCGATCTCCTCCACACCGCCCTCTTCCGCAGTATCAGCATCCGTATCGCCCAGCGACCCCAGCGATACTTCGCCCACCGCCTCGCCGGGATTCTGCTGAGCGAGCAACCACCCATCGAGATCGACCCGTCGGAAGCGCCAGGCGCGGCCGGCGCGATACGCACGTATCTTGCCGTCGCGGAGCCAGCGATACAGGGTCTTCTCGCAAACGCGGAGATACTGCGCGGCTTCCTCGATAGTGATGAGTTCAGGTTCGGCTGCCATGTTACTCCAGTCACCCATGTTACCTCGTGTCCTTTAACGTCCCTCAGAGCACCTTATCATATCGTCCCTTCCGATTCAACCACCGATTCCCCCGCATAGTATCACACCGAGTGATTCCTGTATCACACGCATGATTCTTTGTTTCTGTATCCCGCGCGTGAACGCACGTTCATCGCGGCTTTGATTCAGAGGAGACTCATCGTGGAGCGTACTCGCGGCCTTCCAGGCCGCGAAGCGGAACGAAGGCCCGCAGGCGGTGGAGGTGCTGTGGACTCCGTTCCGGTCCCTCGACACAACGGTCGTGCGGCTGCTCTGCCTTTGGGTGTCATCCTGAGCGAGGCGCCTTCTGCCGAGCGAAGGATCTCCTTCGGGCTCTTCCAGGAGGGGTACCGCGTGGTCACAATCATCCATCGAGGGGACTTACATTACGTTAATCCAATCCCTCAATCCGAGTGCTGTATTGTATCGTATTCGATCGCTATTTTGCGCTAACACTATGAAACCGTTTCATAGTGTCAGCCTCTCCCCTGCCCCTATTTGTGTCCACATCCCCGCCCATCACAGCTCCTCCAGCGCCCTACTTGCCTCCGCCAGCACCCTCTCAAGCACCGTTCGCATCCTCTTACGGTCCTTCTTCGGCACCTTTTCCCACTTCATCGTCTTCGCTTCCTGGGAGAAGTACACCGCGATCGTCAGCATCGCATCCGCCCCCGGGCTTCGCATCCGCCGCGCCGCGCCCTCGGGATCCTTCCGCGGATCGGTGTCGATCATCTTCTCCCGCTCCGCCAGCGTCTTCTGCGCCTTCGCCAGCCGCGCCTGCCGTTCCCGCTGCAGGTCGGGGGCGATCTCGCGCATGAGCTGATCGGCGGTCCACTGCGCGGCGGCGGCCTGCTCGGCACGCTCGACCTGGGTGTCACGGTCGCGCAGTTTGCCCAGCACCTGCCCGTGGCGAGCGGTGAGGCGCCCCTCCCCTATCATGGCCTGGATGGGCTCGCCCAGCCGCACCAGCGCCGCCAGTTGCATGACCCGCCGCTCGCTCATCCCCAGCCGCTTGGCGAGGTCCTGCCACGACACCTCGAGCTGTTGCTTGAGGGCGACGATGGCTTCGGCGCGTTCGATGTCGTTGAGGTCTTCGCGCTGGAGGTTTTCGACGAGGGAGAGCATGCGGGCGGTGGCCTCATCGACGGGGGCGTGGACGACAACTGGCACCTCGCGGAGGCCGGCGAGTTGAGAGGCGCGCCAGCGCCGTTCGCCGCAGAGGAGGACGAACCCCGCCCCATCCGCCGCCGGCTGCACGACCAGTGGCTGCAGCACCCCATGTTGCCGAATCGAGTTCGCCAGCTCTGCCAACGCCTCATCATCGAACGTCTGCCTGGGCTGCACTGGATTGGGTTTGATTTCCCCCACTCCGAGCATTTGGACGCCTTCCTTCCTCTCCCCCAGGGCTTCTTCTATGAGACCGAGCGGATCAATGTTCAGCACCATCTTTCACTCCTCCGAATCGTTCAGACCAGCGGCGTCCCTCGCATCGCCGAGGGACACTTGCGCGTAGAACCTGAGCCGCTTATCGTCGGTCGCCTGCGCGAGGGAGACGGCCTGTTCGGCCGCCTTCACGCCCTCGTCAAAGCGCTCAAGCCCCACAAGCGCGCGCGACCGGGCGACCCACGCGTGGACCGTCGTGTCAGGGTCGTCGCCGGGCTTGGACAGCTCGACAGATCGGTCCGCCGCTTTGAGGGCATCGTCATGCCTTTCCAGAGCCAGCAGGATGTCGGACCTGCTATTCAGCGCCATGGCCTCGGCGGACTGGTCGTCGGCACGACGGGCGGCCTTGACGGCCTTGTCGGCCACCTCCAGCGCCTCGTCGTCCTCCTCCAGCCAGTGCAGGGCGTCGGCCTGGACCGTCAGCGCCAGGATCTCGGTGAACTTATCCTCCTCATCGTGCGCGAACCCGAAGGCCATCTCGGCCATCTCGGCCGCCTCCTCGTATTCGCCGAGGCCCGTCAAAGCCTGCGCGGTCACCAGGAGGGCTCGCCCCTGCCAGCGCGGGTCCTCAGCCTGCTCTGCCGCCTCGGCCGCGAGGGAGGCCGCGTCGAGGGCGTCCGTGAAGTCTCGCGTCTCGAGGAGGGCGCTGGCTTTCAGCAGGAGAGGGCGGATCTCAAGCTCGGGCTGGCCGGAGGCGTTGGCGGCCTGAAGGGCGCGGTCGCAAGTCCGGACGGTCTCTTCGAGCCGCCCCAGGAGCCGTTCCGATTCGCTCTTGGAGCACAGTGCGTCCACGAGCAGTTTCTTGTCACCGCAGCGCCTGGCCGCATCGACCGCCGCCTTGGCGATGTCGAGGGAGGACTTGTCTTGCCGCAGGGCTCGCAGGCAGAAGGCGACCATGACGAGGGCATGGGTTTCGAGGGGCCTCTCGCCGGCGGCGTGGGCCTTATCGACGGCCTGGCGGGCGAGAGCGAGGGCCTCATCGTACTTTTCCGCCCGCCCGAGATGTTCAGCTCTAGTCAGCAGCTCGTAAGCCATGAGCGATTACACTCCTGATATCGCGCCGGCTGAGCGGCGAGGCTGAAGTGGGTTTGCTTTGAGCATCTGGACGCCTTCCTTCCTCTCCCCTAGGGCTTCTTCTATGAGACCGAGCGGATCAATATTCAGCACCATCATCATCCCACCTTACTCAGCGTCCTTCGCAGGCTCCTCGTCTTCCTTACCCAGCGCCACATAGGCCTTAGCCACTCGGGCGGCGCTCCGCCTCTGCGCTGCCCCCAAGAGTCCGGCCGCGCAGTCCACGGTCTGCTCGTCTGCAGCCCAGAAGGCCAGGGACTCCCGGATGGCGCCGGGTAATGCGCGCCATGCCTCGGCGGTCAGGGGATGCGCACATGCCGGGGTGTGCGGGACTCTCGCGGCCACCGCCCAGCCTACACGGCGCTGGTTTGCCCAGTGGCAGGGCCTCTTGGGCATGTAGTCAGGCAGCCCGTATTCCAGGGCCGCCGCCTCTTCTCTGAGCGGCAGCAAGTCGCCATCGGCCCCGGCCATCATGTGGATCAGCGCGCCGGCCTCTATCACCGGATCGTCTGCGCCGCTGAGATGGAAACCCCTCTTGCCTGCGTGGCCAATGGGCTCCTGAGGGTCTGGGGCCTGGGGCGGCCGCTTCGAGGCCCAGGCGCCCGAGGCGACGGAGATGGCCCCCGCCAGACCCCGCCACAAAGGGTCGTAGGCCAGGCGCCCCCNNCCCCTGGGGCGCCCTGCGCCTGGACTTGCAGGAGCGTATGGGCCGCGGCCGATGACGGCTCCAAGCCTCTCGGTTCCACTGGCAGCAGTGGCTCGCTTCCGTCCTGGGCGTATGGGCCGAGGCCGGCCCTGGCCATCGCCGTCGCTAGCAATAGGGCGGGCGCTTGGCGACCGCCTACGGCCACCAATGCCCGGAGTAGAAGGCTGGCGGCTGGCCGGGCCTCGTCCGGCGATGTCCCCGCCCCTTCCAAGAGGCGGGCGGTCTGCGCAACCGCGAACAGGACCCCTGGCGCGGTGAGCCCGAGTATGACCCCGCCGCTGGGCCAATTCGGGCCCGCGCCATCCTGCGGGCGCTGAAACCCGACTGCAAGACCAACCATCTCTTTGGCGAAGACGCCGATGGCCTCGCGATGGTGGTCGGGCAGCAGGGGGTCCGATGCCGCGTTGCACAGCGCGGTCAGAAGGGCCTCGAAGCCGGTGGGCATCGCCCCAGCGCGGAACGCCCCAGCGAGGTCCAAGAGGGAGCGGAGGCCATCGGCGGCGGGCAGCGTAAGGCAACTGAACCGCCGCACCGCGCCCGCGGGGTCGAGAGCGCCCGTCACCCACGCGCTCAACCACAGACGGTCTCCCTCCCGCTGCGGCTCTGCCAAAGCGCGGAGCAGTGCCTGTCGATCATAGGGCTCCGGACTCCGGATGCAGGCGTCCACGGTCTGTCTCAGCACCCCTGCAGCGGACTCGCCCGCGGGTCGACTGCCCGCCGAGGCCAGGAGAGCCTCGGTAGCGATGGCCGAGGCGATGGTCGCCGCCGGAGCTCGACGCCACTGCATGACCGATATAGCCCCGAGCACCGCCAACGTGACGGACCCAATCAGCGCGGCAAGGCAGACAACGGCTCGGGTCGCCGTGTCGGCGCCAGGGAGGTGCATCCAGTTGACTAACAGAAAGCCCGCGGAGCAGAGCGATAGGAGCGCGGCTATCCTCCCCTTGATCGTCCGTAGCTCGGGCACCCGCGATGCGTTGAAGAGGCAGGCCGCCGTGAAGGCCACGGCTGCTGCTGCCCAAGCGGCCGCCGGGAACAGGGCGAGCGTGAAGGCCGCCACGAGCGTGCTTGCGGAGGCTCCGACGGCGAGGAAGTTGCCCCTTGGGCCTGCGAGCGCTTCCGTCAACTGGTGCTTCCCAGCGACCTGTATGAGAAGCACCGGCGCAAGCAGCACCGCGCCAGCGGCAGCCACTACCGGCCCCAAGAAAGATCGCCAGAATTCCTCGCCGATCCAAGGGGGGGCGACCGCAACAAATGGACCAGGGACGGCATTGCCCAGCAAGAACACGGCGCCAGCGAGCGCGGAGCACCCGACGGAGGTCAGAGAGCCGAGGAGAATCGCCCAAGAGGGCCAATCGCCCACGGCCGGCGCCACGTACCAGGCCAGAAGGGCCTGCCATCCCGAGGAAAGCGGCCGGACGAAAACGCGTATCGCCACACCAGCCGCGATTGCGCTGGCCAACCAAGGCAAGGCGTTCCATGGCGTGTCCCACCCGGCCGCCAACACGTACACCACGTAGCACCCCACGATGCAGGCCAGAGTCGCGGCAGCCGCCCAGTGCCAAGCGAATGGCCTGGTCCTCTCGGACGATGGCTCCTCGATGGCGTTGCTCATTGGGTGTTAGGCCTCCGGGTGTAAAGGCGTAAGGCCGAGGGTTGGGNNCGCATCAGATAGTTCGAATGGCGGATGAGAGAGGGAAGGACGGACGAACCGTACTGAGTGCGTAAGGCTTCAAGCATCAGGCGGGCCGAAGGTATCCGGTCCGAGAAGTCGTTCGCAACGATCCCAGCCAGCTTCAGCCGCGCGTTGTACCGCCCCTGCACGCTCTCCAGGATGCTCAGGATCACCGGCACGCTCCGCACCGCCATCTGCTCGCAAATCACCGGCACCAACAACCATTGCGACGCTACCAGAGCATTCACCGTCAACAACCCCAGCGACGGCGGGCAGTCGATGATCGTCAAATCCCACCCCGGCGCCGCAACCTCGTCCCCGAACTCATCCTGCGTCGGGGGCGCGTCGTACAACCGCTGCAGGGCCATCGCCAGGCGCGAAAAACGGTCCGTCGAGGCCGCGGCCTCCAACTCCATCTTCGTCAGATGCAAACTCGCCGGCACCACGTCAACCCCCGCAATCGTCGTGGGGGAGAGGGGCGGCAGGCTGTGCCCCACCATCGCCTGGTAGAGGCCGGGGCCGAGATCACAGCCGAGCGCCTGGGCGAGACTGGCCTGCGGGTCCATGTCCACAAGCAAAATGCGATAGCCGAGGTGGCCGAACGCCGCCGCGAGATTGATCGATAGCGTCGTCTTCCCAACCCCGCCCTTCTGATTGCCAATCGCGAGTGTCGTCGGCATGGGAGTAGGTTCCACGGGTTCCGCAGGGGCTAGGCGAGGGTCTGATCAGCGGGGGATTCGAGTGCCGAGGGGGGCAGAACACCCTCGAAAAGGCGGTCGAAATCGACGCGGCGAATGCGGTAGGCGCGGCCAAGCTTCACTGCGGGGAGACGGCCCTCGTGGCACCAGCGGCGGACGGTGACCTCCGTAAGGCTGAGGAGATCCGCGACCTGCCGAGTGGAGAGGTACTCTTCGGGTGGCATGGGGGAGTGCTCCTTCGTATCGTATTGTACTGCATAGTACTGCAAACGAATCTATTGGGCAAGGGAAAGGGGCGGAGGGCGGAGGCAAGGGAAAGGCAAAGGCAAAGGCTCCGGGGACGATGGGTTGATACGCCGCCACCGCAGGTCCTTCGCGGGGACGGCGCCAGGGGGCGTTGGGTTGTGCGCTCAGGATGACGACCAAGGGCGGAAGGATGAAGAGAGAAAGACAAGAGCCAAAAGGAGATCCTTCGGCGACGTAAGGCGTCGCTCTCAGGATGACAACCAAAGGCGGAAAGCCAAAAGGGGATCCTTCGGTCGGGAAAACGCCTCCCTCAGGATGACAACCAAGAGCGAAAGAGGCCACAGCGTGCCACCCCCGCGGGCTAGAAGCCCGCGGCTACACCCGCCCCGAGGGTGGGCGATGGGGAAGAGCAAAGGCGCGGCGGGGAGTAAATCTGGGTTCGCGTAGCGAACCCCAAGCCCTACAGCAAGCCAAAGGAAGGCGCTGCGGGGAGGAAGGGGTCGGGGAGAGGGGAAGGGAATAAGGCTATGAAAAGCAAAGGGATAATGCTGGCGATGGCGATGTGTGGGGTATGCATGGGGCAGGGGATGCTGACAAAGGCGCAAAGGCAAATCCTTGAAGGGCCGAGGACAAAGGCGCCGTCCGCTGCCTTCAGCTTCGATGCCTCGCCAGGGCCGCAGTTCAATGAAGAGCAAAGGAAGGCTCAGGTCGAGGCCGGGAAAGGGATCGTGCCGCTCGTGCGCAAGGCCTTCGATAGCGGCGCCTCCTCTGTCCGCATCCCACCCGGCGATTACCGCTTCGGCAACGAGACCTGGGGGCCGGTCGGGCCGATCTATCCCCTCGAATTCGCCGGTCTCAAGCGCGATCCTGAGCATACCTTCACCATCGACGCGACCGGGGTCACGTTCTGGTTCGACTGCGGCGACGATGAGGCCGCCACCGCCCACTTCTGCCTCGGCTTCCGCGATTGCGCGAATGTCGTGCTGCGCGGGGCGACGATCGATCGCGGCACGAGGGGGAATGTCGAGGGGCGGATCGTGAAGATCGATGCGGCGGGGAATCGGTTCGAGATCATGCTATCGAAGGGCTGCGTCGTGCCCACGAAGTTCAATGGGGACCTCAACCAGCGGGTCGTGCCGTTCAAGGCTGACGGGACGTTCCCGGCGCCGCTGTATGCGCTGCAACCGGGTGGCGTGCACCTCGTGTACAAGGGCATCGAGGCGGGTGAGGCGGAACCACCCCAGCAAAAGTCCACAGCAGGTCCTTCGCGGCGACAGAAACCGTCGCTCGCTCAGGATGACATGTACTGGGTGACGATGAACGATTCGGCGCTCATGGATACGCTGCGCGATCCGAATTGGGTCAAGGCATACGGCGAGCAGGGGATGCTGCGGGTCGGGGATGGGATCTCGTGCGTGTATACCGTCGCCGAGGCGATAGGGCTGGTGGAGAGCAGGAACCTGACGATGGAAGGCGTGAACATCTACGTCGCCAAGGCAGAGCCGTCCGAGACCGCCGGGTATGGGGCGCACCTGTGGAAGAACTGCTACATCGGGCCGCGGCCGGGGACCAACCAGTGGCAGGGCGGCGAGGGGTACATGTTCAACGCGACCGAGCATGGGACGACCCTCGATGGCGTGACGATCAGGCATACCGCGGACGATTGCTGCAACGTGCACGGGTACTGGGGACATGTGAAAAGCGTGGACGGGCGAAAGATGACGTTCGAGGTGAACTGGGCGACGAATAAGCCACTCGCGTACGACGCCGAGGTGGGGGACACGATCTTCTTCTGGGATAAGGAGAGCGGCAACCGGGTGGGTGAGGCGAGGGTCGTGGAGATCGATAAGGATACCGTGACGCTGGACAAAGACGCGGGGCCGTTCGCCAACGCGGTCGCGGAGTGGGCGGATCATGAGTGCGGAGGGTGGTGCATCCAGAACTGCGAATGGAGCGACGACTACCAGCGCGTGCTGTTCCAGGCGGGGCCGGGAGTCGTGCAGAACTGCAAGTTCACGCGGCTGGGAAGCAGCCTGGAACTGAACTCGGACTTCCCGTACGTGGAGGGTGGGATTCCGCGGGCGATCGAGGTCGTGGGGAACGTGTTCACGGATGTGAACCCGATGCCGGGCGGGGCGTCGATAGGGGTGCATTTCCATACGTACGGGGCGGGGCATGGGTGGCCGATGGCGGGCATACGGGTGGAAGGGAATACGTTCGTGCGGCCGGGCGGACCGGCGATTGAGCTGAGCAACGTGAGCGGCGGGATCATCGCGGGTAACCGGTTCGAGGATGTCGTGAGGCAGACGGTGGTGGCGAGGCCGGGGGAGGAAGGCGGGGCGTATGGGGTAAGGCAGGCGGTGTGG
>PMZA01000337.1 GCA_003170595.1 Armatimonadota bacterium | reverse complement strand
GTCATGGCCCGCAGCGTCTCCTCGACGCCCTTGGCCGTCGCCTCGACGTTGTACCCGCCCTCCAGCACGACGACCATCTTCCCTCCGCACACCTCGCCCGCCACATCCGTCAGCGCCCGCATGATCAGGTGGATCCCGCGCTGCGTCAGGGACATCCCGGCCAGCGGGTCGGAGTGGTGCAGGTCATACCCGGCCGACACGATGAGCACCTGGGGCCGCCACGCCTTCAGCGCCGGCACGATCACCTGCGCCAGCGCGTCGCCATAGTCGGCATCCACGGCCCCGGCCGGCAGCGGGATATTGATGGTCTTGCCCGCGCCTGCGTCCACGCCGATCTCATCGACGGTCCCGGTCCCGGGGTAGAATACCCCGTGCCCGTGGGTGTCATACGCCTGGTGGATCGACGCGTATAGGACGTCGCCCCGGTGGTAGAACATCTCCTGCGTCCCGTTACCATGGTGGACGTCGAAGTCCACGATCGCGATCCTTTCCGCCCCGCCGCGTATGAGAGCCTCGGCCGCGAGGGCCGCATTGTTGAAGAAGCAGAAGCCCATCCCGCGCCCGGGCAGCGCGTGATGCCCCGGCGGCCTCACGGCGCAGAAGCCCGCGTCCAGTTCCCCCACCGCCACCCATCGGGCGACGCGCATGCACGCCCCGACCGCCTTCGTCGCGGCCTCGTAGGTCCGCTCGGTGACGATCGTATCGGCATCAAGCTCGCCGCCGCCACGCTCAGCGATGACGCGTATTTCATCAACGTAGTCGGCGTCATGCAGCCATTCGATCTCCTCTTCAGCCGCCGCTTCGACGCGCACGCGCGTCAACCGCCCCAGCCAGCCGGTCGCCTCGAGGCGTGCCATCACCGCCTCCAGTCGCTTCCGGCTCTCCGGATGCCACGGCGCACCATGTTCAAGGAATATCGAGTCGTAAGCGAGGCCAAGGCGCATAGTCATTGACAACCCGCCGGCAGGCGGGCCCTCCCTATCGTCGCGGCCGATTGTAGCACGGACCCCGCGAGGCTTCATCGGGCAGGTCCGCGCACCTTGGCGCCGAAGGGCGCTTGAGGAGGGGCCGCATCTGAGAACGCGCGTCTAGCGCAGGCTCGAATCCGGCCCGCTTTTCGGCCTCTTCCTGGAGGTGCGACTCTTGGATAACTACGATGTCATCGTCGCCGGTGGCGGCACCGCCGGCAGCGTCGCCGCCATCGCCGCGGCTCGCGAGGGCGCCCGCGTCCTCTGCTTCGACCAGTTCGGCGCCCTCGGCGGCAGCTCTACCTTCGCCCTCGTCATGCCGCTCATGAGGTTCACCATCGGCGACCGCTGGCTCGCCCGCGGCCTCAATGAAGAGATCATAACTCGCCTCCAGGCCGCGTCGGACGATGGGGACGGCATCTTCCACAACCCAGAGCGCCTCAAGTTCGTCCTGGAAGACATGGCCATCGAGGCGGGCGTCGACCTCCTCTACCACACCTTCCTCACCGGCGCCGTGGTCGAGGGCGGCACCCTCCGCGCCGTCGAGGTGCACAACAAATCCGGCCGCTCAGTTCTCGAAGCCGCCGCCTTTGTCGACGCCACTGGCGATGCCGACCTCGCCTTCCTCGTCGGCTCCGAGTGCATGTCCGGCCGGCCCGAAGATGGGCTCAACCAGTCGGCCTCCCTCCGCTTCGCGATGGGCGGCGTCGACTGGAACGCCCTCGCCGCCTGGCTGAACGAACGCGGTGCCGGCGCCGAGCCGCCACGCTTCGGCTTCGGCTACGCCCCGGGCAACGGGAAGCTGGCGTGGATGGACGACCTCCTCGCCCAGGCCTCCGCCGACGGCGTCCTCACCTCCGACCAGGGCGGCTACCTCCAGTTCTTCTCCATGCCCGGCCGCCCCGGCGAGATCTACTTCAACTGCCCGCGCATCCTCCGCATTAACGGCGCCCGCGCCGAGGACCTGACCCGCGCGCAGATCGAGGGTCGCCGCGGAGTGACGGCCCTCGTCAACTTCGTCCGCCGCTACTTCGGTGGCTTCGAGAAGGCCTACCTCATCGCCGCCGCGCCGATGGTCGGCATCCGCGAGTCGCGGCGCATCGTGGGCGAGTACCTGTTCACCGGCGACGACGTGATGGCCGCGGCCAAGTTTTCGGACGCGGCCGCGCGCTCGAACTACCCCATCGACATCCACCGCCCCGATCGCGCGGGCGTCATCCTCAAGCATCCGCCGGACGGCGACTGGTACGAGATCCCTTACCGCTGCATGCTTCCGATCCGCCCCGACGGCTTGCTTGTTGCGGGGCGATCGATATCGTCGAGCTTCGAGGGCCAGTCGGCGATGCGCATCATCCCGACGGTCCGCGCCCTGGGCGAGGCCGCGGGAGTGGCAGCGGCCTGGTCGGCTCGTGAGGCCAAGCCCCCGCGCCTCCTCGACACCGCCGCCCTCCGCCAGCGCTGGGACTCCCTCGGCCTGCTGGGGGACGTCTGACCGGCAGGAGGCACGCCTTGCCTCCATGCGCTACAATCATCCCTGGCCCACGGGGATGTCTTCTGACCGCGAGGTGTGGTAGCTCATGATCTTCGACCCGTACTACGAATGCATGGACCTCGACCAGCGTCGCGAGCTGCAGCTCCGCCGCCTCCGCGAGACCGTCTCTCGCGTCCAGGTCTCAGTGCCGCACTATCGCGAGAAGCTTGCCGCCGCCGGCGTCGAGCCCGGCGCGTTGCAGACCGTCGACGACCTCCAGCACCTCCCCTTCACCACGAAGGATGACCTCCGCGAGACCTATCCCTTCGGCCTCTTCGCGGCGCCACTGCCCGAGGTCGTCCGCATCCATGCTTCCTCGGGCACGACCGGCAAGGCCACGGTCGTCGGCTACACGCGCGAGGACATAAGCATGTGGGCTGACACCATCGCCCGCACCATCTGCTGCGCCGGCGGCACCTCCCACGACATCCTCCAGGTCGCTTACGGCTACGGCCTCTTCACCGGAGGGCTCGGCCTCCACTACGGCGGCGAGCGCCTCGGCTGCACGGTCATCCCCATGAGTTCCGGCAACACCAAGCGCCAGCTCATCATGATGCAGGACCTCGGCTCGACCATCCTCGCCTGCACGCCGTCCTACGCTCTGACCCTCGCCGACGTCGCCGAGGAGGAGGGCATCGACCTCAGCCGCCTCAAGCTCAAGAGCGGCATCTTCGGCGCCGAGGTCTGGTCCGAGGGCATCCGCGCCGCCATCGAGCAGCGCCTGCACCTATCCGCTCACGACATCTACGGCCTCAGCGAGGTCATCGGCCCCGGCGTCGCCGGCGAGTGCGAGGTGAAGGGGGCGCTGCACGTCTTCGACGATCACTTCATCCCGGAGATCATCGACCCCAACACCGGCAAGTCCCTTCCTACCGGCACGCACGGCGAGTTGGTCTTCACCTGCATCACCAAGCGCTGCCTGCCCCTCCTCCGCTACCGCACGCGCGACCTCAGCCGCCTCACTTACGAGCCCTGCGCCTGCGGTCGCACCCATGCCCGCATGGAGCGCATCTCCGGCCGCACTGATGATATGCTGATCATCCGCGGCGTCAANNGTTCGGGGCCGAGCCCTGGACCGGCGCCATGCGCGAGCGCATTGAAAACCTCACGGCCATTCAGGCCTTCGATATCTATGGCCTGTCCGAGATCATCGGCCCCGGCGTGGCCGTCGAGTGTCCGTGCCAGGACGGACTGCACATCTTCGAAGACCATTTCTACCCGGAGATCGTCGATCCCGCGAGCGGCGCGGTGCTGGGCGCGGGCGAGGAAGGCGAACTGGTGCTGACGACGCTCAGCAAACAGGCCATGCCGATGATTCGTTACCGCACGCGCGACATCACCGCGATACTCCCGGGCGCCTGCCCCTGCGGACGCTCGCTACGCCGGATGAAGCGCATCTCCCGGCGCAGCGACGACATGCTGATCATCCGCGGCGTCAACGTCTTCCCGTCCCAGATCGAAGAGGTCCTCACCAATATCCCCGGCGTCGAGCCGCACTACCAGATCGTCGTCAGCCGCGAGGGCCATCTCGACGTTCTCGAGGTCCAGGTAGAGGTCTCGCCCGGCATCTTCTCCGACACCGTCCGCGATCTCGAGCAGCTCGAGCATCGCATCGCCGGCGAACTTCGCACCGCTCTTTCCGTTTCGGCCAAGCTCAAGCTCGTCGAGCCCAAGACCATCGCCCGCAGTGAAGGGAAGGCCAAGCGTGTCCTAGACTTGCGCAAGGAGGAGTAGTCCATGAGCCGCGAGATTTGCACCAAGCAGGTGTCCGTCTTCCTGGAGAACAAGGCCGGCCGCCTGGCCGACGTCTGCGATCTCCTCGGCCGCTCGGGTCTCAACATCCGCGCCCTCTGCATCGCCGACACGTCCGACTTCGGCATCCTCCGCCTCATCGTCAACGACCCGGGCCGCGCGGTCGAACTCCTCCGCGGCGACGGCCACTCCGTCGGCGAGACCGACGTCCTCGCCATCCAGATTGAGGACAGGCCCGGCGGCCTCTCGCATGTCCTCGACGTCATGCGCCCCTATAGCGTCAACGTCGAGTACATGTACGCCTTCGTGACGCCCCTCGAAGGCCAGGCGGTCGTCATCTTCCGTGTCGTGGACGACAACCTCGACAACACGATCAAGGCCCTGGCCGAAGCCGGCATTGCCGTCGTTAATCCGGATACGGTCTATAGCATGTAGGTCTCTTTGGTGTATGATTCCTTTTGCGGCTGCGGCGCTCTCGCGGCGTAGAGGCGGCTAGAACCGACCTCTGTGGTAAGGTGCTTCGGCACCGGAACCCACGTGCAAAGATCTGGTGCAAGGCGCTTCGGCGCCTGGACACCTGTGCCGGTGAGCGCCGCACCGCCCTCGTTTTCTCTGGCCTTGTCATCCTGACCCCGAGCCTGTCGAGGGGGAAGGACCTAGCTTCCGGGTGCTCGCCGCCATGCCCGCCGACAACCCTTCCGGTCCCGGCTTCGATCCCGTCGCTCACGCCGAACGCCTTCTCGACCTCTTCCACCGGCGCGAGCGCGAGCTTATCCGCCTCGCCTCGACCGACCCGCTCACCGGCCTCGCCAACCGCCGCGCCTTCTTCGATACCCTCGAGATCGAGGTCGCCCGCAGCCGCCGTTACGCCCGCCCCCTCGCCTTGCTGATGATCGATGTGGATGGCCTTCGCGCGGTGAACGATACGCGGGGTCATCCTGCGGGGGACAAGCTGCTCGCGGCCTTGGCCGCGATCCTTCGCGAGGGCGTGCGTGAGGTGGATCTTCCCGCGCGCTACGGCGGCGATGAGTTCGCCGTCCTGCTGCCGGAGACCACCCTCGACGGCGCAGCCATCGCGGCCGAGCGTCTCCGCGTCGCGGTCGCCGGGGCATCCTTCGACGACGGCCTCGCCCTCACTCTCAGCCTCGGTGTCGCCGCCACTCCGCCTCTCGATCCAGAGGGCGAGAACCTCGTCGCCCAGGCCGACGCCGCCCTCTATCGCGCCAAGAACTCGGGCGGCAATCGCGTCGCGCTCATTGAGCCGGACTGACTTCGCGCCACGTGATCGCCGCGAAGCCGAGCCGCAAGTTCGTGGGCACCTCGCCCGACGCCTCGACCTCGATCGTCTGCTCGCCCTTCGCGATCGCGCCGATAGCCACTTCCTGCCACGCCTTCGCCGCCAGGGCGTGCGCCTTCCCGCCGATCGTCGCGGTCACCTTGCACTTCTCGCTCGGCCCCAGCAGCCCGACCCGCAGCTTCGCCTCGCCCA
>PMZA01000117.1:3091-3581 GCA_003170595.1 Armatimonadota bacterium | reverse complement strand
CTCCGCCGATTGCGTCACCATCAGCACCGGCACGAAGCTGAGCCCATCGCCGTAGAGGTGCTGCAGGAACGGTACCTGCACCTCGACGCTATGTTCATCGAAGAAGTAGTCGGCGCCCTCGCCGAAGTCGGCGTAGCCCTCGCGGATCGCCTGGGCCACGTCCGACGCGATCTTGGCCACACCCAGCGGCGTCTCCCATCCCCCGGCCACCTGCACCGCCGCCGGCTTGTTCAGGAACGGGCGATGCGACGGCCCGATCACGACGACGACGTCCGGCCGCCCATCCGCCGCCAGCCGCCCATACCCGACCGACGCCGTCGCGCCCGAGTACACGTACCCCGCATGCGGCGACACGAGCCCGACGACCTCGCGCGGTCCATCCTCGGCCACCGTTGGCAGCGCGCCCGGGCCGAGCTGGCTCAGGTAGCATTCCTCGATCTGCCTGGTCAGGGCGTCGCGTGTCCCGCGATAGAACGTGCCGGCCACCGCC
>PMZA01000117.1:0-3081 GCA_003170595.1 Armatimonadota bacterium | reverse complement strand
CCGCAGGCTGAAGCCAAGCGGACCGGAGGTCCGCCCGACTACCGTTCAACGATGCGATGTGACCACCCGACGTTACACTTCTTCAATCCGACAGCTCATCGAAGCCTGGGCAAGCATCGCGTCGCGGCAGTAGTCGCACCTTTCAAGGTGNNCTGTGGCCGGTGGTGGGCCTTTCAGGGGCCTCACCACCCCCGCCCCTACGCCTCTTTCGCCAACTCCCCTATCGCCGCCACCACATCCGCCGGCGCCGCCAACGTCTGCGCCTTGTCCTTTCGCCGCCGCACCTCAACCGTCCCTTCCGCCGCCAGCTTTTTCCCCACGACCACCTGCAGCGGTATCCCGATGAGGTCGGCGTCCTTGAACTTCACGCCCGCGCGCTCATCGCGGTCATCCCACAGCACCTCATACCCCGCCGCCTCAAGGTCCGCCACGATCCCTTCCGCCGCCTTCGTCGCCGCCTCATCGGGCTCGACTTGCAGGACCGCGACCCCGAACGGCGCGACCTCGAGCGGCCACACGCAGCCGTTGTCATCGCCCCGCGCCTCGACGATCGCCGCCACGCACCGGCTCACGCCAATCCCGTAGCAGCCCATCACGATCGGCGCCTTGCTGCCGTCCTCGGTGTCGATGTACGCGCCCATCGCCTCGGAGTACTTGGTCCCGAGCTTGAAGATGTGCCCAAGCTCGATGGCCCGATGCCCGGCGAGGAAGCCCTCCTCACAGCGCGGGCAGGGATCGCCCGGGCTGGCCATCCGCAGGTCGGCCCACTGCCTCGGCTGGAAGTCCCGCCCGAGGTTGACGCCCACCAGATGCGCGTCCGCCTTGTTCGCGCCGGTGACGAAGTCCTCCATCTCGCCGATCTCGTAGTCGGCGATGACGAGCACCCCATCGCCCAGCCCGACCGGCCCGCTGTACCCCATCGGCCCACCGGTCGCCTTCTCGATCTCGTCCGGCGTCGCCATCCGCACATCCTTCGCGCCCTGGGCCTTCCGCAGCTTCGCCTCATTCAGATCGCGATCGCCCCTGACCAGCGCCGCCACGAGCTTGTCCTCGTCGGCAACGTAGATCAGCGTCTTCACCAACTGCTGGCCCTCGACGCCCAGGAACTCGGTCACCGCCGCGACGGTGCTCATCCCCGGCGTCTCGACCATCTCGGGTTCGCCATGCCCGCTGCGATCGCGGACGGCCTCGGCGGCCCTGACCTCGGCGCACTCGGCGTTGGCCTTGTACCCGCACTCGTCGCACATATAGACGGTATCCTCGCCCGACGCGGTGAGGAGCATGAACTCGCGCGTGTCACTGCCGCCGATGGACCCGGCCTCGGCCTCGACCACCGTCGTCGGCAGGCCCAGCCTATCGAAGATCCGCACGTAGGCGTCATACATCCCGTCATAGCTGCGGTCCAGCCCGGCGCGGTCGACGTCGAAGCTGTACGCATCCTTCATGATGAACTCGCGCACGCGGATGAGGCCCGCCCGCGGGCGAGGCTCATTGCGGAACTTGACCTGGATCTGGTAGAGGTTGATCGGAAGCTGCTTGTAACTGCCCACATCGCGCGAGACGAGGTCGGTCATGACCTCCTCATGCGTCGGCCCGAGGGCGTACCAGCGCTCGCCGCGATCCTGAAACCGGAACAGCGGGGGCACGAAGCTCTCCCACCGGCCCGACTTCTCCCACACCTCGCGGGGCTGCATGGCGGGGAGGAGAACCTCGATGGCGCCAGCGCGATCCATCTCTTCGCGGACGACGTTCTCGATCTTGCGCAGAACGCGCAGGCCGAGGGGAAGGAAGTCGAAAACGCCCGTGGAGAGGGGTCGGATGAACCCGCCGCGGAGGAGTAGGCGATGGCTGGGGATGTCCGCCTCAGCGGGCGCCTCGCGCAAAGTTGGCATATGGTACTGGCTAACCCTCAAGTTACAACCTCCTACTTTTTTCGCCTTTCAGCTTTCTGCTTGCTGTAGGGCGGGGATTTACTCCCTGCCGCGTTGTCGTCTTTCTCGGCGGCGCGGGATAAACCCGCGCCCTACAGAATACGCCCTTCCAAAGGTCTGTCATCCTGAGGGAGGCGCTGTCTGCCGACCGAAGGACCTAGTTTTCGCCAGGCACCCGCAATCCCAATAGAAAGGCCCACCACCCATCCACCCCCGCAGCCTGAAGGCTGCGACTACCGTTCAACGATCCCCTTCACTACCGGACCGCTGCCTTTCTACAATTCGGTCCGGCGACGAAACAACCAGGGCTCCCGCGTCGCCGCAGTAGTCGCACCCTTCAGGGTGCGGGTGTGGCCGCGTGGTGGGCCTTTCGGTCTTCACACTTACGAACACCCACCCGCACCACCCTTCCCCTATCCCCTCGAATACTGTATCCCCGCCTGCGTCGCCACCTGCTTCCCCAACCTCGCCCGCGCCACGATCTCCGTCAGGATACCGCTCGAGTTCTCGAACCACTCCGGTATCTCCATCACCCTTTCCCCCGCCATCACCCGCAGCGCCGGCTTCTGCTGCCGCGTGCCCAGGTGCGTGACGGCCTCGACGCTCGTTATGTCCTCCCAGTGCATCTCCCACGTCTTCAACCCCGGCCCGCTGAGGGTGAGACTGTCGCGCCCCACGACCACTTTCCCGCACGCCAGCCCGAAGACACTCCGCGAGGTCGTCCACATCCAGCGCGCCGCGACGACCCAACACCCGAAGACGAGCAACGCCCCGAGCCAGAGAGCCCCCGGATAGGGGCCGACATGGACATCCTTGCGGAAATACGTGATCACCATATCCGCCGGAACGAAGACGGCCAGGTAGGCGAACACGGCGACCCGCAGGACCACGCTCACGACGACGCACCACGGCGTCTTCGACCGAAACAACAGATCCTGGGCCATGGACCTCAGCTCCCGAGTTCCGGCTCTCCCCCTGGTTAGCCGGCCCCACTCAGCCACGCTCGCCCAGCCCCCACCTCATCCCGCCCTCGTCCTTCAGCCTTCGTCCTTCGCTGTCATCCTGAGTGCGACGCCTTATGTCGCCGAAGGATCCCCGGCACCCGCGCCGCGATGTGTCCTTTCCCGGCGGCGCGGGATAAACCCGCGCC
>PMZA01000294.1 GCA_003170595.1 Armatimonadota bacterium | reverse complement strand
GCGTATCTTGTGCCGCTTCGCTTCAACCGGCTTGCGGAAGAAATTGTAGAGCCCGACGCACCCGGCCAGCACAATCCCCGGCACGCCGATCTTCCCAATCACGTGGATCCCATCCATCCTGTCCTCGAGCCACTCGCCGAGCTTGCTCGTTGACGAAGCCGCGCCGCCCTGCGCCCACGCCGCCGCCGCTATTGCGATCATCATCG
This sequence comes from Armatimonadota bacterium, assembly GCA_003170595.1. GTDB lineage: Bacteria > Armatimonadota > Zipacnadia > Zipacnadales > FEN-943 > FEN-943. The sequence continues at coordinate 31,810 of PMZA01000294.1, read as the reverse complement.
CAACCAGCACCGCCACCGTCGCCACCTTACGCACCGCCGCACCACCTCGTCAGGAAAGTCGCCAAGCCCTTCGCCGCCGCGAGCAGGTCGTCCATCTTCATTCGCTCGCCCACCGAATGAGCCTGCGACACATCCGCCGGCCCGTACACCACCGTGGTCAGCCCCGCGAGCTTCGCGTACAGCCGCGCGTCGCAGCTCACGTTCCATCCATAGATCTCCGACGCCTGCCCGCACGCCAGCGCCGCCTCGTTCATCGTCACCGGCAGCGGATGCTTCGGATCGCACGCGAAAGAATCGTTGTGCAGCTTCGGGAAGGTCAGCTCAAAGTGCTCGCGCAGCCACTCATCCTCCGTCGCCATCACCGCCGCGAGCAGTTCCTCCTTGATCCGCGCCATGCTCTTGTTCGGCAGGAACCCGACGCCGCCTTCCATCGTGCACTCGCCCGCCACCATCGACGGCCAGCCCTCCGCCTTGATCGTCCCGAGGCACAGTTGCACCGGCGCCGCGTACCGCTCGAACATCGGCTGCCCCTGGCTCTCGGCGACGAGGACCTTCTCGTACGCGAGCATCCGGTTGATGACCTCGACCATCTTCTCGATGGCGTTCACGCCCTCATGCCGCCGCCCCATGTGCACGGCTCGCCCGGTCGTCTTCGCGCGGAACCATATGGCCCCGCGGTTGGCCGGGAAGACGTTCATGTTCGTCGCCTCGACGACCACGACGCCATCGGCCTTGCACCCTTGCCGGATAAGCGCCAGCGCGCCGTTTCCGCCGACCTCTTCCTCGATGACCACCTGCGCCTCGATCGACCCGGCCGGCTTGAACCCGGCGTCACGCAGGGCCGCAAGCGCCACGAGGATCGTCACGACATCGCCCTTCGCATCTGCCGATCCGCGCCCGATCACGCACTCGCCGTCGTACTGCGGCGTGTACCCATCGTCCCAGCCGCTCGCAGGCACGACGTCGATGTGGCTCTGCAGGATGACGCTCCGCCCAGTCCCGGCGCCGACGCGCGCGACGACATTGCTCCGCCCGGCATAGGGCGACATGTTCTCGCTGAAGGAATACTCGGGGTCGTCGACGAGGTCCGAAGGGATCTCGCGATACACCGCATCGAGGCCGATCTCCTTCATCGTCCGCAGCACATACGCCTGCGCCTCGGCTTCCTGCCCCTGCACACTCGGGTATCGGATGAGGTCGGTCAGCCAGGCCACCGCCTGGTCGCGGTAGCCCTCGATGATCTCGCCAAGCTTCGCGCAATCGTCCGCCATCTTCTCTACTCCTTCTGCGTAACCGTCGCCCCATCCAGATCCGGCTGCGTCACTCTCGTCTCTGCCTCGACCCTCGCGCTCTTCGCGGCCTTGAGCATCGCCTGCGCGATCACATCGGCGCCTTCGGTGCAGAACGCTACCGCCGTCGGCCCGGACCCACTCACCGCGACGCCATGCGCTCCAGCCTCATACGCCGCCTCGAAGATCGCCTTCATCCCATCCATCAACTCCATCCGTTGCGGCTGATGCAGCCGATCGCGGCACGCCTCCTTCAGCGTCGTCCAGAGCCCGTGCTCTAGCGCAGCGACCATCGCCGCGCTGCGCGACAAGTTGAACACCGCGTCGACGAAGGCCACCTCGCGCGGCAGCACTCGCCTCATGCTCTCCGTGCTGAGTTGGTAGTTCGGCACGAGCAGCGCCAGCCTCAGCCCCTCGAGCGGCCTCACGCGCACGACCTCCATCGGCTCGGACCCGGGCATGCAGATCGTCAGCCCGCCGACGAGCGCCGGCGCCACGTTGTCCGGATGCCCCTCGATCTCCGCCGCGAGGTGGGTGAGAGGCCCTCTCAATCCTCGGAGCCCCAACGCCGCATCCGCCGCCATGAGCCCCGCCACGATCGCCGCCGAACTGCTCCCCATCCCACGCGCGAGCGGTATGTCGTGCTGCGCCGCCCAGTGCATCGGCGGCAGCGCCTGCCCCTCGCGCTCAGCCAGCATCCTCGCCGCCCGCACCATCAGATTGCTCTCATCCCGCGGCAGTTCGTCCGCCCCATACCCCTCGATCTCCATCCCATCATCGCCGCCGACCGTCAGCGTGACGCGGTTGTATATACGCATCGCCAAACCCAGGCTATCGAACCCCGGCCCGAGGTTAGCGGTCGTCGCAGGTACCCTTATCTCAAAGACGCGCTTCTTCATTTTCGTCATCCGTGCAGAGCCGCCGCCACCGCTTCCACCAGCGCCCCGATCTCTCCCTCGCCGACAGTCCTCATGTCCAGCACCACCGCACCCTCCGCCACCCGCGGATACACGCTCGTCCGCCCGGTCCTCAGCCGCCGCGCCACCTCTTCCGCACCCAGGCCTTCCGGCGGCCATATCTTCACCACGACGGAAGGCAGGTCGTACTCCGGCATCGCCCCGCCGCCCACTCGCGCCGTCTCATCATCGATCTTGATCATCGCCCCGGCCGGCGCCACCGACATGATCGCCTCATACGCCCGACCGGCCCGCTCGCGAATTTCAGGCAGGGGCGCACTGATCGCCCTCAGCACCGGCACCCGCTCGGCCACGCTCTCTTCATCCAGGTACAGCCGCAGCGTCGCCTCGAGCGCGGCGAGGCACATCTTATCCACGCGCATCGCCCGCGCCATCGGATGCCGCCGCGCGATCTGCACAGGCTCGCGCCGACCGGCGATGATCCCCGCCTGCGGCCCGCCTAGCAGCTTGTCGCCCGAGAAGCACACGGCGTCCGCCCCGTCGGCCAGGCTCTCCTGCACCGTCGGCTCATGGGCCACGCCATACTTCGCCAGGTCCACCAGCGCCCCGGACCCGAGGTCATGGATCAGCAGCACATGCGCGCGATTCGTCAGCTCAGCCAACTCGGCGATCCCCGGCTCCTCATGGAAGCCGACGATCTTGTAGTTGCTCGGATGCGCGACGAGCACCGCCGCTGTTTCCTCATCCATCGCCCGCTCGTAGTCTTCGAGGCGTGTCCGATTCGTCGTCCCAACCTCGACGAGCTTGCACCCGCTCTCGGCCATGATGTCCGGCAGCCGGAACGCCCCGCCGATCTCGATCAACTGCCCGCGCGACACAAGGACCTTCCGCCCAGCCGTCAGCGCGCGCAGCGCAAGCATGACCGCCGCCGCATTGTTGTTGACGACCTCTGCCGCCTCCGCGCCGGTGAGCATGCGGATCAGGTCCTCGACGATCTCGTACCGGTGACCGCGCCGCCCCTCCGCCAGTTCGATCTCAAGATTGCAGTACCCCGACGCCGTCCGCGCGACAGCCTCCATCGCCTCACCAGCGAGCGGCGCCCTGCCGAGGCCCGTATGCACGATGACGCCCGTCGCGTTGATGACCGCGCGCAGCTTCGGCGCAAGCTCGCCCTCCAGCATCTCCTTCATCCGCGCGACAAGCACCTCCGCCGACGGCGCCGCCGCCATCTCCCCGCCTAGCAGCGTCTTCCGCGCCTCATCGATCGCGCGCCGCGCAGCCTCTTTCACCAGCGCCCGCGGATGCCTCGCCACAAGCTCAGCCGCCGCGACGCCATCCATCAGCGCCCCGACTTGAGGCAGTCTCGCCAGTGCGCCGGCATCCCGTTTCTCATCGCTCATTCGTCCGGTGCCCCCCATGCGCCAACCAATTCCACGCTCCCGCCCCACGTCCTCCGATATACGGCCGCTATAGCCTCCCATCGAAGTACGCAGTCGCCTTGGCCACCGCATCGAACTGCCTTCCGGCGCGATCCCTCGTGTAGTTGGTGCGGAACTGGAACAGGCGCGGCTGGATCCTCTCAGTCACCGGGCACAGTCCCGCCTCATACTTCTGCGGCGTACCCTTGTACAGCGGGCAGTGATTCGGGCAGCCCTTCCCGTAGAACCTCTCCTCGCGGAAGACCGGCTCGAGATGGACCGGCCTCCACGCCCCATACACGGGCTCGCCCCCGAACTCGACGATCTTGTCGCGAAGCTGATGCCACGTGACCTCCTCGGTATCGAGCTTCACCGCGTACGCCCAGTAGCTGTGCTTCACGCCCTCGGGCACGACCTGCGCCTTCAGCCAATCGCACCCGCCCAGGATCTCGCGATACCCGTCCGCGACGGCGCACCTCCACGCCACCAGTTCGTCGAGCCGCTCAAGCTGGGCGAGCATGACGGCGCTGCATATCTCGGGCATGCGATAGTTCCACCCAAGCCGCTCGTGCCTCTCGAAGGCTGGGTCCTGCCTGATCTCCTTCGGCACCGTCGTCGCGCCCGGCTTGGCGGTCAGCGTCGCATACCCGAGCACCGCCGCCTTGCGTATCCCCTCCGCCAGACGCTCGTCGCTGGTGATTGTGATGCCGCCGTCGCCGCAGGTGATGTGCTTGGATCCCTGAAAGCTGAAGCTCGCCATGTCGCCGATGCTGCCGACGATGCGCCCCTTGTACTCGCCCAGATAGCACTGCGCGTTGTCCTCGATGACGACGATGCCGCGCTCCTTCGCCATCGCCAGGATCGGGTCCATGTCGGGGGCCATGCCGTAGAGCGCGACGGTGATGATCGCCTTCGTCCGCTCGGTGATGCGCTCGCGAATCGACTGGGCATCGATCTCGAAGGTATCCGCGTCCAGATCGGCGAACACCGGCACGGCATTCTGGTGAATGACGGCGAAGGCCGTGCTCGCCGCGGTCAGCGCGGGGATGATGACTTCATCGCCTGGCCCGACTCCGGCGGCCATGAGGCACGAGTGCATGGTCGCCGTGCCGTTGCTATGCGAGCAGGCATACTCGGCGCCGAAGCGTTCCGCGAAGGCTGCCTCCAGCCGCCCCGTGAAGCCCGGCCCGCGCGTGTTGTGCCAGCCATAGTCGAGCACCTCGCGCACGTACTCGTACTCCATCACGCGGCGGGCGTTAAGCTCGACCTCGTTCTCGGGCCACCAGGCCATGCCGTCACCTCGCTTCGTCTCACATGCTCTCGACCAGATACCGCTTCAAGGCCTCAGCCGTCGTCCGGCTGATCCCCTGCACCTGCGTCAGCTCATCCAAGCTCGCCTGCTTGATCGCCTCGACCGACGGGAACGCCTTCAGCAGCGCCTTCCTTCTCGCAGGCCCAATCCCCGGCGCCTTCTCGAGGATCGACTCCGTCATCTTCTTGTCCCTGATCTTCCGGTGCTGCGTGATGGCGAACCTGTGCGCCTCATCCCTCAGCCGTTGCAGGAGAAACTGCGCGCGCCGGTGATGCTCCATGTTCAGCGGCCCATCCATCCCCGGCACGTACACTTCCTCGAACTCCTTCGCGAGCGAAGCGGCCGTGATGCCATCGAGCCCATGCGCCTCAAGCGCATCCCTCGCCACACCGAGTTGCCCCTTCCCGCCATCCACGAGCATCACATCCGGCAGCGGCAGGAACTTCTCATCCCCGCGCTCAGCCCGCACTATCCGCCGCTCGATCATCTCCGCCATCGCCGCATAGTCGTCAGGTTTTTCCTCGAGCGTGCGGATGCGGAACTGCCGGTACGCCTTCTTGTCCGCAATCCCATCCGTGAACACGACCATCGATCCGAGGATCTCATGCCCGCCGGTGTTTGATACGTCGTAGCATTCGACACGCCTCGGCGGCTCACGCATCGACAGCGCCTGCCCGAGGTCCTCGACCGCGCCTCTCGCCACCCGCTTGCTCTCCACCTCACCCGCGACCAGCCTCGCCACCGCAAGCTCGGCGTTGCGCGTGGCCATCTCGATGAGCTTGCGCCCATCGCCCCGCTGAGGCCGCCTCACGGTCACCGGTCCGCCCCGCAGTTCGGTCAGCACTTCCTCCCACTCCGGCGCCTCGGCGAGGTCGTGGCTGACAAGAATCTCCCGGGGGATGGTCGCGCCGTGCGGATAGTGCTCGGTCATGAAGGCGACGAGGGCCTCCTCCGGCCCGTGCCGGTTCGCCTGCGTGAACACCATCTGATTCTGGGACCGCAGCTTCCCCGCGCGCACGACAAGTTGCGCCACGATCGCGCGGTCGGCCTCTTGCACCGCCGCCAGCACATCGCGGTCCATCGTATCTTGCGTGACGACCGTCTGATCCTGCGTCAATCGCCTGATCGCCCGAAGCCGGTCCCGCAGGACCGCCGCCTTCTCGAACTCCATCTTCTCGGCGGCCTCGGTCATCCTCTGCTCGAGGTCATGCACCATCTCATCGGTCCGCCCGCTGAGGAACATCGTCGCCTGCTCGACGCGCTGCTGATATTCCTCCGGCGTCATGTCCACGCAGGCCCCGCAGCCATGGGTGAACTTGTTCACGCACGGCCGCCCCACCGGCTCGCCTCGCAGCACCTTATTGCATTGCCTCAGCCCGAACAGCCGAGTCACGAGTCGCATGACCTGCCGCATCGATCGCGCATCGGCATAGGGCCCGAAGATTCTCCCCGCCGCGAGCGATAGGACCTCATGGCGCTTGGGATCATGGAACCCGCGCCGCTGACCGGGCCGCGCCGTGGTCGCCTGCTCGGGAAGATCGCGCACGAGGACCAACCGCGGATAGGGCTCATCGGTGAGGAGCAGGTAGGGGTACGACTTGTCGTCGGCCAGCCGGATGTTGTACCGCGTCCGATACTTCTTGATGAGGGTATTCTCGAGGAGCAGCGCCTCGACTTCGGAGTTGGTGACGATGTACTCGAAGTCCGCCGCATGCCTGAGCATCAGTTCATGCCACGCATGCATCGACCGCCCCTCAGCGAAGTGCTGGCGCAGGCGGGCGCGAAGGTCCCGCGCCTTACCGACGTAGATGATCTGCCCCGAGGCGTCCTTGATGAGGTAGCAGCCGGGCGCGCGAGGGACCGTGGCGACCTTCTCGACGAGCGCGAGCCTCCGAGCCTCAGCCTCCTCGGCACGGGACTGCTTCCCGCCTTCCTCGACCTCAGTCTCCGCCATGACCCTTAGCCTTACAGCAACTGCTTCAATTCCTCAATCTCATCCCTCAGCTCCGCCGCCCTCTCGTACTCCAGCTTCTCCGCGGCCTCCCGCATCTCCCTCTCCAGTTCCCGCACGACCTCGAACAACTGATCCGGCGGAGCGACCGCTGCCAGGTGCGGAGCCACGCGCCTAACGGCCGTCGTCTTCCGCTCCTCATCCGCGCGCATGACGTCACGCACAGCCTTTATGACCGTCGCCGGCGTGATGCCGTGCTGCTCGTTGTATTCGATCTGCTTGTGACGCCGCCTCTCGGCCTCGTCGATGGCGTTGCGCATCGAGTCGGTGATGCGGTCGGCGTACATGATGACGCGCCCGTCGACGTTTCTCGCCGCGCGTCCCATGATCTGGATGAGCGACGTCGTCGACCGCAGGAAGCCTTCCTGATCGGCGTCGAGGATGGCGACCAGGCCGACCTCCGGTAAGTCGAGCCCTTCCCGCAGAAGGTTGATCCCGACCAGCACGTCGAACTCGCCCAGCCGCAGGTCCCTCAGCAGCTCGGATCGTTCGAAGGTCTCCACATCCGAGTGCAGGTAGTGGACGCGGAAGCTCAGCTCCGCCAGGTACTCGGTGAGGTCCTCGGACATCCGCTTCGTCAGCGTCGTCACGAGCACGCGGTACCCCTGCGCCACCGTCTTCCTGATTTCGGCGACGAGGTCGTCCACCTGCCCGGCCGTCGGCCGCACGTCGATCTCGGGATCGACCAACCCCGTCGGCCGCACGATCAACTCGGCGACCTTCTCGGCCCGCTGCAGCTCATACGGCGCCGGCGTCGCGGAAACGTAGATGACCTGGTTCACGCGCTCCTCGAACTCGGGGAACGTCAGCGGCCGGTTGTCATAAGCCGACGGCAGTCGGAACCCGTGCTCGACGAGGTTCTCCTTCCGCGAGCGATCGCCCGCGTACATGGCCCGCACCTGCGGAATTGTCTGGTGCGACTCGTCGATGACGAGCAGGAAGTCGTCGGGGAACCAGTCGAGCAAGGTATATGGCGGCTGCCCGGGCGAGCGCCCATCGAAATGCCGGGAGTAGTTCTCGATGCCCTGGCAGTACCCGATCTCGCGGATCATCTCCAGGTCGTAGCGCGTCCTCTGCTCGATGCGCTGGGCCTCGAGCACGCGATCCTTCTTGCGGTACCACACCAGCCGCTCTTCGAGTTCTTCTTCGATGGCCACCAGCGCCTTCTCGATCCGATCGCGACTGGCGACGTAGTGCGTCGCGGGGAAGACCATCAGCTCGCCGCGCTCCTCGATGACCTCGCCGGTCAGCGGATCGAGCACCACGATCTTCTGCACGTCATCGCCGAAAAGCTCGACCCGCACGATCTCATCGCGGTCGACGGGATGGATCTCGATGACATCCCCTCGCGCCCGGAAAGTGCCGCGGTCGAGGTCATAGTCATTGCGCGAGAACTGCATTTTGACGAGTTGCCGCAGCATCTCATCGCGATCATACAACTCGCCTTTCTTCAGTTTCAGACTGACCTCTTCGTACTGCTCCGGCGAGCCCAAACCGAAGATGCACGACACCGAGGCCACGACGATCACATCGCGCCGCGACATGACCGCCTGCGTCGCGGAGTGCCGCAGCCGGTCGATCTCATCGTTGATGCGCGAGTCCTTTTCGATGTAGGTATCGGTCTGCGGCAGATACGCCTCGGGCTGGTAGAAGTCGTAGTAGCTGACGAAGTATTCGACCGCGTTGTTGGGGAAGAACTCCTTGAACTCTGCGGCAAGCTGGGCGGCGAGGGTCTTGTTATGGGCGATGACGAGGGTCGGCCGCTGAACCTGCTCGACGGCCTTCGCGATGACGTAGGTCTTGCCCGAACCGGTGATGCCGACGAGGACCTGATGGTGCAGGCTATCGTCGATGCCCGTTGCCAACGCCTCGATGGCTTCCGGCTGATCACCCTGGGGCTCAAAATCCGATACTACCTTGAAGTCGGCCATGGTTTGGGCACCTAACAGTCCTGCGATTATACCACCGCCCCGGCTGCCCCAATCGACAGCCTCCGGCTTCTGTAGCCGCGGGCTTCTAGCCCGCGGGGGTGGGATGCTGTGGCCGTCTTTCCTTGGTTGTCATCCTGAGGGCGCGACGATCTGCGTCGCAACCGAAGGGTCTAGTTTTCGACATGTACTCGCCCGCCCTATAATCGTGACACTATGGCGGACAGCACCTTGCTTCTAACGAGCCAGGAGGTGGCGGAGCGGATCGGGGTCAGCCCCCGCAAGGTCGCGCGTCTCGCTCGCCTCGGGAGGTTGCCCGGCACAAAGCGCGGGGGCCGATGGGTCTTTGACGACGACGAACTCTACGAGGCCATAGTTGACATCGGTTTGGCGATGATCGCGCGGGACCTCATGGCCGACCCCACGGAACGCGAGGGTGCGATATCTCTAGAGGACTTTCTCGCAAGCCGAGGCGTCTGATGCCGCGTTGCGGGCCCGGACCGGTCTCCACCCGGTCGCGGTCTCGTCGCACTGTCATCCTGAGGGCGCGACGGTCTCCGTCGCAACCGAAGGACCTAGTTTTCGCCAGGCACTCTCTCGCCCTATAATCCTCCCACCATGCGCTCCTCGAAGACCCGGTTCGAACCTCGCTCCTACCGCCGCCTCACAGCGGCTGAGGGCCTCGTCGGCTTCGGCGTGACCATCGCTCAGACCGACGTGTGGATCTGGGCCGAGAAGATCCTTCGCGGCCCGGCGACCGCAGCCATCCAGTCCGCCCGCGCCTCCCTCGAGGGCTACATCGCCTCCCACCCCGACTTCGTAACCTCGCTCACCCCGCTGCCTTGCGAGGACAACGCGCCGCCCATCATCGCCCGCATGTGCGCCGCAGCTTCCGCTGCGAACGTCGGCCCCATGGCAGCCGTCGCCGGCGCTGTCGCCCAACTCGTCGCCGAGTATCTCGAGCCCTACAGCTCCGAGGTCATTGTAGAAAACGGCGGCGACGTCTTCCTGATCCCGCGCCGCGATCGCCTGGTCGCGATCGTCGCGCCGGGCAGCGACTTCAGCGGTCGCCTGGCCTTGCGCGTGCCGGCGGGGGAGAGGCTGGGCGTGTGCACATCTTCCGGCACGGTCGGCCCATCCCGCAGCTTCGGCCGCGCGGATGTCGCCCTCATCGCCGCCCACGACGGCGCCCTTGCCGATGCCGCCGCCACGACGCTTGGCAACCGCGTCCATCAGCCCGACGACATCGAGCCCGCCCTCGACCTCGTCCGCGCCATCCCCGGCATCGTCCACGCCCTCGTCATGATCGGCGGACGCATGGGCACCTTCGGCTCCCTCGACCTCGTCCCGCTCAGCGCTTGACCGCCCCCGCGGTTGCTTTCCCGGCCCTCGCACGTTACTATTCCGCCCGCTTGTCCTGCCTACGCTCATGCCCGCCTCTGCCGCTTTGCCAACTGATGCCCCTGTGTCCCAACGTCGGGGTCTCGTCGCCCGGGGAGTGACGGGCCGCGCGATCCTCATCGGCCTCATACTCATGGCGGTCAACGCCTACTGGGTCACGGTCGTCGAGGTCCGCTGGTATTCCCTCGACGGCTCCTGCCTCCCCCTCTTCATCACGCCCGTCTTCATGCTCCTCTGCCTCGCCCTCCTCAACCTCCTTCTTCTCCGCTTCTCCCCCTCCACCGCCTTCAGCCAGCCCGAACTCCTCGTCATCTACCTCATGGTCGCCATCGGCGAGACCCTCGCCGGTCACGACATGGTGCAGAATCTCTTTGGCACCCTCGGCCACGCCTTCCGTTTCGCCACGCCCGAGAACAAGTGGATCGAACTCTTCGGCAAGTACATCCCCTCCTGGCTCACGGTCTCGAATCCCACGGCCCTCCGCCATTTCTACGAGGGCGGCGAGATCTGGGCGCATCCCGAGAACATCGGCCCGTTCCTCATCCCTCTCGCTGCCTGGGGCGGCTTCATGTTCGTGCTCATCTTCGTGATGCTCTGCATGAACGTCCTCCTCCGCAAGCACTGGACCGAGCACGAGCACCTTGCGTATCCGCTCATCGTCCTCCCCCTCGAACTTACCCGCGGCCAGGAGAGCTTCCGCTTCTTCCGCAACCACCTCATGTGGATGGGGTTCGCCGTCGCCTTTGCCATCGACTTCATCAACGGCCTCCACCAATGGATCCCCCAGCTCCCCTTTCTTCAGTACATCGGCCAGTACGATCTCCAGCAGCACCTCTCGTCGCCCGCCTTCAAGAGCATGGGCCGGTTCACGACGTCCATGTATCCCTTCGCTATCGGCCTCGCCTTCTTCCTCCCGCTCGACCTCAGCTTCTCGTGCTGGTTCTTCTATCTCCTCGGCAAGGCCCAACAGGTCTTCGCCTACACAGCCGGGTGGCGAACCGCCGACGTCCCTTACCTCGACCAGCAGTCTTCCGGCGCCTGGCTCGCCCTCGCCCTGGTCGCCCTCATCGCCACGCGCAGCCACTTCCACGACATGTGGCAGCATCTCCTCGGCCACAAGTCGACGATCAACGACGCTGACGAGCCCCTGCCTTACCGATTCGCCGCCATCGGCATCGTCGTCGGCCTCCTCCTGCTGACAATCTTCTCGATGCAGGCCGGCATGTCAGCGGTCACGGCGATCGTCTTCCTGGCGATCTACTACCTCCTCTCGATCGCCATAACCCGCATCCGCGCCGAGCTTGGCACGCCTCACGAAATCTACGCGGTCAACCCCCAGCGCATCATCGTGGAGCTTGTCGGCGTCAAGAACATCGGCGCCCAGAGCCTCACCGCCCTCTCGACGACTTACTGGTTCAACCGCTGCTACCGCTGCCATCCGATGCCCGTCCAGCTCGAGGGCTTCAAGATGGCCGAGTTCGCCAACATCGACCGCCGCTGGCTGGCGGGGGCCATGCTCGTCGCGGTCGTCTTCGCGATCATCTTCTCGTACTGGGCCAACCTTTCGGTCACCTTCCGCGAGGGCGCGTCCGCGAAGGCGATGGGCTTCAAGTCGTGGGTCGGTTCGGAGACTTACACACGCCTCGCCACCTGGCTGCAGAATCCGAAGGGCCCGGACGCGACACGCATCGCCTTCATGGGCGTGGGCGGGCTGGTGGTCGTGGCGCTGAAGATGCTGCGCTTCCGCTACGCCTTTCTGCCTCTGCATCCGGCGGGCTATGCGTTGGCGATTTCCTTCGCGATGGACTACTTTTGGTTCGCCTTCTTCATCAGTTGGGTGATCAAGTCGGTGATCATGCGCTACTGGGGACAGAAGGCGCACCGCCGAGGTGTGTGGTTCTTCCTTGGGCTGATCTCAGGCGACTACTTCGCCGGGTCGATCTGGGCCATCATCGGCCCGGCCATCGGCCGGCAGAACTACAAAATCTTCATCTAACCCGTCCGCAGTTACGAGCGCTTTGGGGATCCCTCCCGATGGTCGACAACCACGAGCTTGAACGCAAGGCGATGGAGCTTTTCAAGTGTGGCGACGCCGCGAGGGCAAGCGAACTCCAGGACGAGTTCCTTCGGGAGATCCTGGCCTCGGGCGAGGACCTGTGCAGTTGCCCCAGCGGCTGCAAGTTCCATGGCCGCTGCATCGAGTGCGTGATGATCCACCGGGGTCACGGCGACCATCTGCCGCACTGCCTGCAGTCCTTCTCGCCGCCCTCCTGAGCGAGTGCTATGCGGGAAGGGCCCGGTTACCAATACGCCCCGGGGCTTTTGCCGATCGCGACTATGCTGCATGCCTCGACCGTCACGATCCCCAGCGCCCTCGCCGTCTCGATCAACTCCGCACTCCCGCTCCCCGGGTTCACCCACAACTCGCCGACCCCCTTCGCCGCGATCTCCTCAAGCACGCCCACCCCGACCGCCGGCGGCAGGTATAGCGTCGCCCGATCGATCTCACCCGGCACATCCGCCACCGACCTGTACGCCCTGATCCCCTCGATCTCTTCCTCGCGCGGGTTCACCGGATACACCGTCCACCCCGCGTCACGGTATGCCCGCACGGCCTTGTTCCCATACTTCGCACGGTCCCTCGACGCGCCGATCACAGCCACTGTCGCCATCTCGCTCCCTCCCTGACGCCCTCCATCTTCGCCCGACGACGCCGCACCCCTTGCGTCCGCCCGCGCATAACGATACGCTTCCCTCCGCCTATGCAGCCGCCAACCGCGACCGCAGCCCCGCTCGTCGAGGTCGCCGACCTCACCAAGACCTACCCCGGCGTCCGCGCCCTTCGCGGCGTCACGTGGTCGGTCTTGCCCGGCGAGATTCACGCCCTCGTCGGCCCCAACGGCGCGGGCAAGTCCACACTCATGGGCATCCTCTCCGGCACCGAGCGCCCCGACGCCGGCACCGTCTCCATCGCCGGCGCCCGGGTCCACACCTTCGACCCGATCGCTGCCTCACACCTCGGTGTGGCCATCGTCCCGCAGAAGCCAGACCTGTTCCCGAGCCTCTCGGTGCTCGACAACCTCTTCGTCGGCGCCTGGCCTCGACGCGCCGGCTTGCTCGATTGGCGCGACATGGCGTCCCGCGCCCACGCCGCCTTCGATCGCCTCGGCGTCGACGTCTCGCCCACGGCACCGCTCTCTTCGCTCTCCGTCGCCGAGCAGCAGATGGTTCAGATAGCCCGCGCGCTCCTACACGATGCCCGCGTCTTCATCTTCGACGAGCCGACCGCCCCGCTCAGCGCTACCGAAGTCGACCGCCTTTTTCGCATCGTCGGCGACCTCCGCTCGGCCGGTCACGCCGTCGTCTACATCACCCACCGCCTCCCCGAGCTTGCCGGCCTCGCCGACCGCGTGACGGTCATGCGCGACGGCGGCATCGTCGCTACCTTGCCCGCGGCCGACGCCCCGGAGGAGCGCATCGTCAGCCTCATGACCGGAGCGGTGATCGACGCCCCCGGCCACGCAGCCGCCGACGTCGGCGCCGTCCTACTCCGCGCCAAGGGTATCGCCGTTCCTGGCGCAGTGAACGACTGTTCACTCTCCCTCGCCCGCGGAGAGATCGTCGGCCTCACAGGCCTTTCAGGCAGCGGCGCCGGCGACCTGGCCATGGCTCTCGCGGGGGCCACGCCCGCCGCCGGGTCGCTCACTCTCGACGACAAGCCCGCGCCCCTCGGCTCGGTCCAGGCCTCTCAGCGCCACGGTATCTTTCTCGTTCCCGGCGACCGGCACCGCCAGGCGCTTCTCCCCGGCGGCTCGGTCCGCGAGAACGTGACGGTGACGGCTCTCCGCCATCTCGTCAATCCCCTCGGCCTCGTCGACGTCACCCGCGAACGTGCCGAGGCCGAGCGCCTCGTGGCCGAACTCGACGTCCGCACCGCGAGCCTCGATCAGCTCATCGACACCCTCTCCGGCGGCAACCAGCAGAAGGTCATCGTCGGCCGCGCCCTGGCGACGAAGCCGCGCGTTCTCATACTCATCGAGCCGACGCAGGGCGTGGACGTCGCCGCCCGCGCGGAGATTCACCGCCTCCTGCGGGCCCTCGCCGACGATGGCGTCGGCATCCTCGTCGCCGGCACCGACACGGTCGAACTCCTCAAGCTTTGCGACCGCCTCGTGGTCATGCACCGCGGTCACATCGCCGCCGACCTCCCACGCGCCGACGCCGACGAGCAGGCCATCCTCCGCTTCTCGAGCGGGGTAGGGGAGACCGCCACCCATCCCTCCGGCGCCCCGCTTGCCGCCACGCCTACCCGCCGCCGCGCCTTCACCCTTCCCCGAGAACTCATCCTCGCCGCGTTCCTCGCCGCCCTCGCCATCGCCGTCGGATGCATCAACCACGAGTTCGCCACTGCCTCCAACCTCACCGACGTCGCGTCCAACGCCGCCTTCTGCCTCGTCGCCGCGGCGGCCATGACGGCCGTGATCATCGCCGGCAACGTCGATATTTCCATCGGCAGCATCCTGGGCTTGAGCGCCGCCATCGCGGGCACCCTCGCCGTCCGAGGCTGGCCCCTCGCCCCGCTTCTGGCGGTCACGATTGCCGCCGGCGCGCTCTTCGGCGCCTTCAACGCCGCGGGCGTGGTCGGCCTGCGGCTGCCCGCGATCATCGTCACCCTCGGCACCCTCAACGTCTTCCGCGGCGGCCTCCTCGTCGCCACCGGAGGCCGGTGGATCACCGGCCTACCGCCCTCCTTCCGCGTCCTCGCCCTCGGCAAAGTGTTCGGCGTCCCGGCAGGCGTCCTCATCTCCCTCGCCTGCGCCGTCCTCATCTGGCTCGCCCTTCGCTTCACGCCCTGGGGTCGCGGCGTCTACCTCGTGGGCGACAATTCCCGCGCAGCCTCGCGCCTGGGTGTCCCCGTCAGCCGCATCACCGCCTCCGTCCTCATGCTCATGGGCGCCGCCACCGCCCTCGCCGCCTGCATGTTCGCCGCCCGTTTCAGCGCCGTGCAGAGCAACGCGGGCCTCGGCTTCGAGATGCTCGTCATCACCTGCGTCGTCGTCGGCGGCACCAACATCTTCGGCGGCTCCGGCACGATCCTCGGCACGATCCTCGGCGTTCTTCTCGTCGCGGTCATCGGCAACGCCCTCACCCTCCTCCATCTCTCCGAGTACTGGGACAAGGCCGCGCAGGGCTCCCTCGTTCTCGCGGCCGTCGCGGCCGACGTCCTCCGCCGCGGGAGGGCCGTGACATGAGCGCTCTCCGCGCCCTGACCTCACGCCGCGAGGCCGCCCTCCTTGTCCTGCTCATCGTTGCCGCGGTCGTCGCGTCGATCGCCAACCCGCGCTTCGCGAGCGTGGAGAATCTCCTCGAGATCTTCCGCCTCGTCGCCGAGACCGGCCTCATAGCCGTCGGCATGACCGCGATCATCGTGACCGCCGGCATCGACCTCTCCGTCGGCTCAGCCCTCGCCCTCTGCTCCGTACTTCTGGGCAAGTTTTGGCATGACGCCGGCCTTCCACTGGGCGAAGCTGCGTCCCTCGCGATCCTCGCGGGCGGTGTCCTCGGCGCCTTCAACGGCCTGCTCATCACCCGCCTCGGCCTTCCGCCGCTCATCGTCACGCTGGCGACCATGGCCCTCTTCCGCGGGCTGGCCCTTGGCCTCTCCCATGCCGAGCCTGTCCACGGCTTCCCGGAGTCCTTCACCGACCTCGGCCAGGGCTACTTCAGCGTGGGCCCGCTCGCCATCCCGGTCCAGCTTCCGATCTTCGTTGTGGTCGTCGTCCTCGGGGGCATCTATGTGTCGCGCTCAGTATGGGGACGCTGGCTGTACGCGATCGGTCGCAATGAAGTCGCCGCCGGTCTCGCGGGCGTTCCCGTTGGCACCCTCAAGCTCGCCGCCTACACCGCGACGGGCCTCCTCACCGGCCTCGCCGCGGTCATCTTCGTCGCCCGCGTCTCCACGGCGAAAGCCGACGCTGGCACCGGCCTCGAGCTTGATGTCATCACCGCCTGCGTCCTCGGCGGGGTGAGCATCTTCGGCGGCGAGGGCTCGGTCTGGGGCGCGACCATCGGCCTCTTCCTCGTCGCCGTCACCCGCCGCGGCATGGACCTCGCCCGCGTCCCGACTGCGCACCAGTCGATCATCCTCGGCCTGCTTCTCATTGCGGCCGTCGCGGCCCACAGCCTCTGGTCGCGGCGCATGGCCGCGCGTCTCCTCCGCCGCGCAGGTCAAGACGCCCCCGCCGTCGAATAGTCCCTCGCATCCAAGCCTCGCTGTCCGGAGGGTTATCATGAACCGCACGATCCTTGTCTGCCTTACTCTCGTGACGATTGCCTTCTTCGCCGGTTGCGCACACCAGACGCCGCCAGCCGAGCCAACTTCCGGCTCCTCGCCTTCCGCCACGCCGAAGGCCGCAGCCCCATCCACCGGCCTCTCGATCGCGATGGTCCCGAAGATCCAGGGCATCGATTACTTCAACGCCTGCCAGAAGGGCGCCGAGGAAGCGGCCAAGGAACTCGGCGTCGACCTCGACTATTCCGGCCCCACCGATAACAAGGTCGAGAGCCAGATCGAGATCATCGACAGCCGCATCACCCGCGGCGTCAAGGCCATCGCCGTCTCTCCCAACGACCCCGTCGCCATCGCCCCCACCCTCCGCAAGGCCCGCGACAAGGGCATCCACGTGATAACCTTCGACGCTGACGCCGAGAAGAACTCGCGCGAGTTCTTCGTCGATCAGGCCACCCCCCAGTCCGTCGGCTATACCCTCGTCGATGAGATGGCCACCCAAGTCGGCGCCGACGCGCCGGTCGCCATCGTCACCGGTTCCCTCACCGCAGCCAACCAGAACGAGTGGATCAAGTTCATGAAGGAGCGCATCGCGGCGAAGTATCCGAAGATGAAGATCCTCGCCCTCAAGCCCAGCGAGGAGGATCAGCAAGTCGCCTTCACGGTCACCCAGGATCTGCTCAAGGCCTACCCCTCCATCAAGGGCATCTTCGCCATCACCTCCGTCGCCTTCCCCGGCGCGGCCGACGCGGTCGAGCAATCGGGCAAGGGCGGCAAGGTTGCGGTCGTCGGCCTCTCGACGCCCAAGGGCATGAAGTCGTGGGTCAAGAGCGGCACGGTCAAGACGGTCGTCCTCTGGAACGCCGTCGACCTCGGCTACCTCACGATCCAGGTCGCCAAGGCCCTCGCCGATGGCACCCTCAAGCCCGGCGCCACCGAGATCACCGCCGGCCGCCTCGGGAAGATCACCATCCACGCCGACGAGGTCATCCTCGGTCCGCCCTTCAAGTTCACCGCCGCCAACATCGACAAGTTCGACTTCTAGGCTTTGCCTTTCGTCTTGGCCTGTGGAGGGGCCGAATAGGGCAAAGCGACCGCGCAGCGGTCGCAGGGTCCCCTATCCGGCCCGGTTCTTTCGTGGAGGTACATGCTTTGCTGGTCGTAGCGCTTAGCGCCATGTCCCTTCTTGCCGCACCGAAGCCGCTCTCCGACGCGCGCATCTTCGGCATGTGTCAGGGCGCGCTCTCGGCGGCCGACATCGATCGCCTCGGCGACATGGGCATCGACGTCATCGTCCGCGGGATCTCCTGCGCCTGGGATGCCAACCCCGATCAAGCCCGCGACCGGATGAAGTCCGTCGCCCCCCTCGCCGAGTTGGCCCGCAAGCGCGGCATCACCTTCTGCACGATGATCACCTCGTCCGCGCTCTTCCCTGAGATCTGCCCGCCCGGCAAGCTCGAGGCGTGGTCGGCTCGCGATGCCCACGGCAACCTCATCCCCGCCGGCTCGTGGCACCAGGGTTGCCTCAACAATCCCGAGTTCCGCACCTTCATCCGCGACATCGGGCGAGCGGAGGTCGACGGCGGCGCCGACGGCATCCACTACGACGAGAGTTACTCGCGCTGGTTCTGGATGCGCCCGATCCCATGCTTCTGCGATGGTTGCTGCGCCGAGCTTCGCGCCTGGCTGAAGTCTCATTTCACCGCCGTCCAGCTTCACTCCCAGTGGGGCATCGACGACATCGACAGCTTCGACTACCGCGCCTACCTCGCCGCCCATCATCTCGCCGACGCGCCCTGGCAGAGCCCCCTCCACGATCAGTGGTGGCTCATGCAGCTTCACTCGACCGTCCGCTGGGAGCAGTGGATCGTCGCCGACAACAAGTCCTACGCCCGCGAGAAGTACGGCCGCGACCTCATCGTCAACTCCAACCAGTCGCACCTCACGACGATCTCGGCGATGATGACCGCCGACAGCCGCGTCTACGATTTCATCAACGTCGGCTGCGGCCTCTCCGTCGAGTACCGCGATCAGGGCATCTACACTCAGCTCCCCATCGAGCCCGGCCTCGCCAGCTTCGTCCCCACGTATCGCATGGCCCGCGCCCATTCCTCCGGCAAGCCCGTCTCGCTCTTCCTCGATATCCAGGAGCACCCGAAGGAACTCGCCGACCTCCCGCCGCGGCAGGAGGGCCTCTACATGCAGTGGCTCTTCGCTGAGGCCCATCTGACCGGCTGCCACTTCGCCGCCCACTACCGCTTCTCCGATTACGACGGCCCCTATGAGCCGCAACTCGCTGCCTGCAAGTACTTCCGCAAGCACGCCAACTGGTACGAGGGCAGCCGCTCGGCCGGACGCATCGCCGTCCTCTTCAGCTACCCCTCGCAGATCTGGGACATGTACGGCACGTACTGGGACCGCTCGCCCGAATTTCCCGCCCTCTGCAATCAGTACTACGGCGTCTGCCAGAGTCTGCAGCGCGCGAACCTGCAGTGGGAGACCGTCTTCGTCCCCGACGGCGACATCTTCCCCGGCTCGCTCAAAGCCGCCGACCTTCGCGGCTACGACATCGTCATCGCGCCAGGCATCTACGCCGCCGCCGACCCAGAGCTTGCGGCCCTCGCTCAGTACGTCCACGACGGCGGACGCCTGCTCGTCACGGGGCCCTTCGCGCAATTCGACGGCCTCCATCACAAGCGCGCCGCCGCACTGCCGAAGGGTCTATTCCCCGGCCCGCGTGTGGCCTGGCTCACCGACGATTTCGAGAACTGCATCGGGGTCAGCCACGCCGCCTCCGAAGCCGCGCTCGTCGAGGCGCTCACGGGCAAGCTCGCCCATCAGCCCGAGGCCATCGTCGGCAGTCCGGATGCCCGCCTTCGCCTCTACCTCCGTCATCCAGCGAAGGGGCGTGCGCTTCTGCTCGACGCGGTGAACGCCGATTTCGTCACACGCCGCGGCTTCCACGCATCGCCGGCCACGCCGATCTATCTGCGCGTCCTGGGCTTCAAGCCCGCGTCCGCGCGGCTCTTCACGATGGACGAGCCCGATGGTCACCCCGTGCCCTTCCGCGTGGAGGGGCCCATCGTCACAATCAACCTCCCGGAGGTCGAGTGCTATGCGCTCGTCGTTCTTGAACCTTAGCCTCGCCTGCCTCCTCGGCATCACGGCCTCGGCCTTCTGCGCGGATACCGTCACGCCCATCCCTCTCGCCGATGGCGACGCCTACCGCCTCTCGACCACAGCCGAGCGCGGCGCCCTCACTGTCGACCTACGCAACGCCGTCGGCCAGTGGATCCCGCTCACGCGGAAGGGGGCTGAGGGCGGCTGGTACGGCTACAACCAGCAGGCCGGCACGCATGGCACCGAGGGCGTCCGCCCCGACGTCTCGCGCCACCACGTCGCCGGCCAGCAGGTCGTCACGGTCACCTGCTCGATCGCGGACGGCGTCAAGCATCGCGCCGACTATTTCGCTCGCCCTGGCTTCTGCCTCGTGATCAGTGAACTCCAGGCCGCGACGCCGCCCACCGACATCGGCATCGTTCGCCTCGCCCCAACCTTCGATCTCGACATCTCTGCGTTCTCGTGCTACGCAGGGCGCAGCGCGCGCGGCATCCTCCACACGGGCACCATCGCCTCGGCGGTCCCGCGGCCGGGCTACTTCGGCGTCGGCCCGTGGAGTCAGGAGCCGGGCGTCCGCATGGACGGCTTCGATCCCAGGCGCCCCTACCTGGCCTTCTTCAACCCGGCGGGTGGCCCGCTGGTCGCCTTCGTCTATCTGCGCCCGGACGTCTTCTGGCGTGGCGGGCGTCACTTCCTGCAGGTGTGGGATGGCGCGGCCAACTACCTCTACACCGGCATGTTCGACGCGGGTCACTTCAACACGCCGGTGCCCTTCCTCGTCTGTGCCCGCGCCGATGGAGACCTCACGGCCTTCGAGGCCGACCTGCCGCGGATGATCGACGAGGCCACCTCGATCGCGCGCACGAGTGGCCGTCTTCCGTCGCTGGAAGCCGAGGTGCAGGCGACCTCGCGCCTTGCGGCGATGGCGCCGCGCTCCCCATCCACGCCGACGGCATCCGGCTGGCTTCAGGCGTGGCGGGAGAGGTATGCTTACGCCCGCGCGACGGATGCCGTGGCTCATGCCGATGCCCCCGGCGCCCTGCGCGTTCTGTCGCTTCTCGCAAAGCCGTGAGCCCGATTTTGGCTCTAGCCTTAGCCCTCAGGGGGTTTGCGATGTTACCCGGTCAGCTTCTCGATCAGTACGTCAGTGGACTCATCGACAAGGCGCCTCACCGCCTCAGCCTCGAGCGCGGCTACCCCGCCGACCCGGTCGCCTGGCAGGCCGAGCTTTACGCCGAGTTCGTCCGCCTCCTTGGCATCGACCCGGTGAACCGCCCGTCCGTCGAGGCCGAGGTGCTTCGCGAGGAGCAGATGGACGGCTACGTCCGCCGCTACGTCCACCTCAAGCGCTCCGATGGCATGGTCATGCCCGCCTACCTCCTCGTCCCCGACGCGATTGCCCACGGCGCGGACGTGCAGGCCCCCGGCCTGCTCGCCCTCCACGGCCACGGCTCAGGCAAGGTCGTCGTCACGGGCATTCCCGAGGATTACAAGGGCCGCCCTCGCGAGCTTCTCATCGACGACGACTACGCGGTCCAGGGGGCCAAGCACGGCTACATCACCCTCGCCCCGGATCAGGTCGGCTTCGGCGAGTTGATGTTCGATCAGGACGTCGCCGCCGACTCCGGCGCCAGTTGCATGCAGTTCTCCATGCGCTGCGCCATGGCCGGTACGACGACCATCGGCCAGCGCGTCCTCGAGGCCATGGTCTGCCTCGACTACCTCGCCTCGCTGCCCAACGTGAACGCCGAGCGCCTCGTCGTCGTGGGCCTCTCCGGCGGCGGCACGATTACGCTGTACACCGGCGTCGTCGACAAGCGCGTCTGGGCTACCGTCCCCGCCTGCTACTTCTGCACCTTCCGCCACTCCATCCTCGCGATGCCTCACTGCGTCTGCAACTTCGTTCCGCGGCTGCTCGACGTGGCCGAGATGTACGATCTCGCCGCCCTGATCGCCCCGCGCCTCCTCTACATCATCTCTGGCGTGCACGATCCGATCTTCCCGATCGAGGGCGTGAACATCGCCTACGAGTACCTGGAGCGGTTCTACAAGCAGATGGGCGGCGAGGCCAACCTGGGCCGTTACGACGGGGATGGCGAGCACCGCTTCTACTCCGCCGAGGTGTGGGACTGGCTCGCCTCGAAGCTGTGACCCTTTCGCCCCACGCACAACAAAACGGCGCCGGCGACCTTAGTCGCCGGCGCCGTTTTCTTGCCGTCTCTAGTTGCGTGCAGCTACTGGGCCGGCTGCTGCGGAACGTCCGTGCTCTGCACCGTTATCGGCGTGTGGGTCAGCAGCGGAAAGATCTCGAGGCTCTTGATCGTGTAGGCGCCGCTGTTGATGTTGGTGAAGAGGATGCTTGTGTTCTCAGGGTGGGGCCAGCACGGTTCGACGTCATCGCCGGGGCCGTTGGTGAGTTTCACCGGCGTGCTGTCGGGAAGCGTGGCGTCCTTGTAGTACAGCCGCCACGAGCCGGTCGCATTGCCCGAGTAGATCAAGTCCTCATACGCACCGCGCAGGGTCGGGTGCCTCTCGTCTGTCGGGTCGTTGGTGATCTGTGTGACGCCGCCGCTGAGGGTGTCCACGCGGTAGATGTTGTAGTTACCGGCCGCGTTCGAGGCGTAGTACACGGCCCGCCCATCCGCGGAGAACTGGGGCTCGATCTCATTGCCCGTCCCGGGGCCAATCGGCCTTGGCGATCTGCCGTCGGAGAGCATGAGCCACAGCCGCGCCGGGCTGGTGCCCCGCGAGAAGGCGATGAACCGCCCGTCCGGCGAGATGGTGGGGTTGAAGTCGTTCGGCCCGTCAGAGATCATCTGCGGGGTGCCGCTGGGGAGGCTCACGATGTAGATGGCCTCGCCGCCGAGGCTGGCCAAGGTGAAGGCGCACTTGGTCCTATCCCAGGAAACCGAGGGCTCCTTCTCCCACGTCGTGGTCCCGGTGGTGAGTTGGGTGACGGTCGTCCCGATGACCTCGAAGAGGTGCAGCAGGCCTGGCGACGGGTCATTCACGAACACGTACTTCACGCCCGAGGGCGTCACCACCGTGTCGTTCCCGCCGCTGCAACCCACCAGCAGAACGATCACGGCAGCTGCTGCGCATAATCCTAGGACGCGAGCCATGTGGTCCCCTCCCAACTCGTCGGATTCCGGCTTTTGCTCCAACTTGTACATGCTACCACAAATGAGCACGCTGTGGAAGAACCATGGACTCTAGCGCGTGCCTCCGCCTCTTTGTCAACTTACGGCTTTCGCGCCGGCAGAGGCTGGCCCTTCGGATTCTTCATCGGCTGCCCCAGCAGGTCGAGATTGTCATACCACGTCGCGGCGCCCTCCGGCGCGGGCAGGAACTCCGCGTACATTCCCGGCTCGCACACATTACCGTGCACGCTCCCGTTGGTCGCGCCAAGCACTCCAATCGCCCTCGCCTTCCCATGCCCCGACGTTGTCCGCAGCACATTGTCGTGGATCTGCACATTCCGCAGGCCCTGCTGCTGCGTCTGGATAGCCCCATACGGCGCGCCGTCCTGCATCTGCACGAGATTCCCGTAGATGAACAGCCCGTCCATCGACGACCGCGCCCAGTCCGTGACGTCAACCCCGTCGATCGGCATCGTGTATTGCTCAAGCCCGCCCACGATCCCGTTCCCGACATTGACGAGGATCCCCACGTACTTGCAGTTCATGAAAACGTTGCCCCGGTAGGTGACGTTGCGGCATCGCAGCGAGTCGATGTTGTTCGCCGCCGACACGTTGCTGCAGAAGTTGTCCTCGTACACCGCATCCCACACGGCCCATCCGCCGTACGCCATCGTCATCGTCCCGCCCTTGTCGGCATTGCCGCGAACGGTGCAGCCGCGGATGACTCCGTGCTGGCCGAAGTCGAGGATCATCAGGCTACCGTAGCTCCCGCGGAATTGCTCGACGACGCAGTCCTCGATGAGGCAGTCGTCGCCGCCGAGGCCGATCATGAAGCCCTCGCGCCCGAAGAACGCCGCGCCATTGCCGTTGATCGCCTTCACCCGCCGCACGATGTTGTGCCCTTGCGGCGGCTTCGCATGGACGAAGACCGCGTGGGTCCAGATGTCGGGGTCGGGCGCGTCGGGGTCGATAGCCTTCCAGTGCGTCTCATCGCTCGCGGGGTCGTTGCCCTTGCTGTCCGCGATGCACAGGTACCCGACCTTACCCTTCGCCACGCCTTCGCCGAGGACATACCCCTTCGCCGCATCCCACGCCGGAAGCTCGGCCGGGTTCCACGCCCTCAGCGCCGACCAGAACTCGCCCTGCGCCGGCTCCTTGCCTTTGCTGTTCTTGAGCGCCATGTACTCCTGCCCACGGAAGCGGACCATCTTTCCGAGCGCATACGTCGCATCCGCCGCCCAGTCCGGCAGCTTCGCCGCGTAGACGTACGCGACGTCCTGCCCGCGCCAATCCGGGTAGAGGAACGCCCGGTTCGGCCTGCGCAAGTTGAGGACATTGAAATCGACGGTGAAGTCCTGCGCCAGAAAGCCGTAGGGTCCGCCGGTATACCCTCCGGCCCGGAAACCGAAGGCGTCGATGGCGTTGGGGTTGGCGCGCGTGCGGAAGGTGGTGATGTCCATGCCGGCGCCGAGGATGTGCCAGTTATTCGCTGGCGCGATGAGGTGGTCGCCCTCATATATGCCCGGCCCGAAGTGGACGGTGAGGTTATCGCCGTACTCCTTCACGAACTTGTCGAAGAGCGCGTTGAGCTTCTCGACGCCGCGCCCATCGAAGGGATCGCCAAGGGTACCGGTCCCGGCCTTCCCGTCTTCGCGCAGACCGACCCACACCTCGCGCGGCTTGTTATCCGGCGCGGCCCACACCGCCGCGACGACTCCCAGAGCCACGACGATCACCGAAGCCTTCCGCATCTTCCCCTCACTCCCACATCTCATCGATCATCCCCAGCGTCTCCTCCACCAACGCCTGCCCGCCCTCCGGCCCGAAGATCCCATCCGGTATCTCCGCCCCGTACCCCTGCCCCTCGATAGCCCGCGCCGTCGGCAGATAGGTGACGACCTCCTCCGCCCTCGACGCCGTTAGCTGCACAAGGATGGTCTGCGCCGCCTTGCTCCGGGCCTTGATGCGCAACCCATAGTCGAGGTACAGCTCGAAGGGATTGGTCGCCATCGCCGCCTCCCCGATCCTCAGCGCGTGAATCTCCACCGGCTTCGTCTCGCCCGGTTTCTGCCGCGCGTGACGGTCCATGACGTCCTTGCACCGCCCGGAGATGATCACCCTGTACGACGTCGCCTGCAGGTCCGCGGGGTCAGGCTGAGTGGCCTGCATCTCGGCATACTCGCGTGACGCCTTCTCATGCTCGGCGTCCGTCACCATCCGCAGCGGCATGTCGATCGTCCGCACGAGATGCTTGAAGACCGGCTCGACCTCGATCTCCTTCGCCGCGGCCTCAACCGCGCTGCTGACCGCGTCGGCGATTCTCCGCCCGATCTCCTGCCGCCTGCTCAGACCCTTGCGTCGCAGAAGCTCGTCCTCTTGTTGCTTGTAGATCTGCAGGTGCGGCGACTGATCGCCGCCCGCGCCGCACAGCGCGAGCACGTTCACGTGCGCCCCCAACCGCTTCTTGATCTCCTCGCGCGCGTCATGCCAGAAGTCGGCCGAGACGAAGTACTCGCCCTCGACCTCCTGCGACGGGCACGGCACATCGATGGCCACGCCCGTTATCCGCCCCAACCCATCCCACGTGAAGAGGAGGTCGACGCTGTGGTCCTCATACCCCTCGATGCACTCGAAGTCCGGACGATTGGCCGTGCCGTACATCTGCGCATGCCCGTCCTTGTACGCCACCCGCCGGTTGTGCCCGATGACCGCGTATGCGAAGCCCCGGCTGATCCCGCCCTCCTCGCGTCGCTTCCACGCCTTGGCGATGACCTCCGCCGCATGCTCGACGAAGTAGTCGGCGTACGCCGTCGGCGTCATCACCGTTGGGTCGTCGACGGGGTAGAAGCCCTCCTCGACCTCCGGCGCGGTATGGGTGTGGGTGCAGGTCATGAACAGCTTCGCCGGATCGAAGTCGTCCAGCCGCGCCGCCACAGCGTCGCACACTCGGTTGAGGATAAACGTCGGCACGCTCACCCGGTCGCACGACACGAGCACGGCCTGCTCGCCGCCGCTCTCGATCGCCAGCGCCGTGACGGTCACCGGGTCCTCGATATGCGTGGATATCCGCGTGACATGCTGCCCGCGCAGAGCCACGGGTTCCAGGGGACTCACATCAACCTGCGCCCACCCTAGTTTCATCCAACTCCCTCCCGGCGATTCAGTTGGAGCCTGCCCCTCGCAAGGCAACCCGACCGGGTTGCGTCGGCCTACCCTCAGCCACACCCCGGCTGCAGCGCCCCCGCTACCTCGGCGACCATTTCCATCGCCATCATCCTGTGGCCTTCCGCCCACGGATGCACGCCGTCTGGCATGATCGCATCGATGTCCGCGCCCTCGATCATCGCAGCGACGAACGCCTGGTAGATGTCCACGAGTGGCGTATTCAGCGTCCGCGCGATGGTCCTCACGCGGTCGGCGTATTGCCCGACCATCACCGACGCGCCGAGGCTGTGGTAGAACGCCGGCACCTCCGCGATCTTGAACCACCCGTCGCTCAGCGGCGGCGGCGTCAACAGCACGACCTCCGCTCCCGCCAGCCTCGACAGCCGCACAATTTCCCTCATCGCGACCTCATAGTCCTCGATCCTCACCCGCGGCTTCTCATCGCCCACGATGTGCGACTGGTCATTCGTGCCGAACATGACGGTCACCACATCCGGCTGATGCGCCAGGACGTCGGTCTCCAGCCGCGCCAGCCCGTCCTGCGAGGTATGTCCGCCGATGCCCGCGTTGACCACCTTCGCCTCCACCCCGGCCTCGTTGAGCATCTTCTCAATCAGCCCGCAATAGCTCTGCTCCGCGCTGACCTGCTCGCACACCGCCGCCGTGATCGAGTCTCCCAGGCACACAACTGTCTTCATGGCTTCCGTGTTCTCCTCGTTCAGGGTTCATTTCTGCACCGACACCAGCCACACCCCGACCGCCCCGAATATCACGTTCGGCAGCCATCCGGCGACCACCGGCGGCATGCTCCCGGCCAGACCCAGCGCCAGCGTCCACGACCTCACGCCGTTGTACAGGAACAATATCACTATCGCCAGCACGATCCCCGCGAAGCTCCCCATCCGCGCGTACTTGTGCGCAAGCGGCGCCGCCAGCAGCACGAAGATGAACGCCGCGCACGGGATCGAGTACTTGAAGTGCAGGTGCACCATCAGTTGATGCGCATCCTTCCCCCCGGCCTCCAGCACGCGCGTGAGGTCCTGGATCTCGGTGATGCTCA
The DNA here is from genome assembly GCA_003170595.1 of Armatimonadota bacterium. Taxonomy (GTDB): domain Bacteria; phylum Armatimonadota; class Zipacnadia; order Zipacnadales; family FEN-943; genus FEN-943. The sequence goes on along the minus strand of PMZA01000294.1, from coordinate 4,760 downwards.
TCTCGTACGGCGTTCGCTTATCCGAGTAGTATTGCTGGATCGCCGCCCACAACACGACCGGCCGTCGCGTGAACTCCGTCGGCACGCCCAGCGGCCGTCCATCCGCCGCAAAGAGCCGCGAGTACCCCTTCAGCAGCACCCACTGCCTGCCCTCCACCCGCGCCTGCCGCGCGAGGTCGATCTGCCGCACGCGCCCCTGCCGGTCGGTGTGCCAGATCGCGACGTCCTCCAGCACGTTCTTCTCGGCATCCATCTTCTTCACGTAGAACAGCCGCCCATCCGGCGACCGGAAGAGCTGGTCGTACGCGAGCTTGGCCACCGGCGCCTGGAAGGTCATCTGCTCGAAGAGCTGATCCGCCCGCTCGGTGGTATCTGGCACGACGTATTGCGTCATCCATATCGCCAGCCCCGCCGCCGCCGCCCCGAGCACGATCCACGGCGTCTGTATCCGCGCGAGCCCGACCCCGCCGCACCGCATCGCCGTGATTTCCCCATGCCGCTCCATCCCGGTCATGGCCATGCTCACGCCCAGCAGCAGCGCCACGGGAATCGACCACACGACCACGCGCGGCACATTGAGGAGGAAGTACATCGCGAGCGTGCCCATCGTCACGTGCGAGCCAGCCATCATGCCGGATATTCGCCACGCCACTTCCGCGAGCATGATGCACGCGAACACCGCGAGGCCGATCAGGGAGGGGAGGATCAGGTGGCGCAGGGCATACCGGTCAGCGATCCGCATCGCCGCCCTCCAGCAGGGCGACGGCGACCGCCCATTCCCGCTCATTGGCCATCGTGATGAGGATGTTCGCGGCGCCAAGCTCGCGGGCGATGTCAGCGGCGGCTCCGCTAAGCTTCGCGAGGGGGCGCCCGCTGGGGAGGTTGCTGACCTCGATCTGTTTGAACCCGACGCCGGCCGCCCAGCCCGTCCCGAGCGCCTTCATGACGGCTTCCTTGGCGGCAAAGCGTGCGGCCACGCGCTCATCGGGGACGGGTCCCGGGCCGAAGTCAGCGAGTTCGTCGGCGGTGAAGACGCGCTCGAGGAATCGAGCACCGAGCCGGTCTTTGAGCCGGCCGATTCGTGCTACGGAGACAACATCAACGCCGAGGCCGAGTATGGCTCCCATCGTTCACCGGTCTACAAACCGCCTACCGCGCGAGCAAGGGTCTTGCCTTTCCGCTCTCGCCCTAACGGAGCTGATCCTCCAAACCGATGGATCGAGCCGGTCGGATTCACGAGGGGCTTCAACGGGAACTATCACTAGATGCCTCGGGAGAATGGCCGCCATGGAATCTGCCAAAGTGGCGCGCACTCATCAGGCCCATAAGAAGAAAACCCAGCCCCAGAGTTGCCGCATGGGCGATGGAGCGCAGGTTGAAGTCTCCGACGTGGCAGATCAGTACGTAAGCGAGGGCGAGGTTGAAAAAGCCCCACATCACGTTGACGGTCGAAGAGGAAAGTCCCTGACCGGGCGGCTTAGCGAAAGGGCTTTGAAAGGGTTGTCCCAGCGACCCACTGACAAAGTGGGGAAGGGCATTGGAAAGAAATGCGCCGCCAAAGAAATAAGAGATATAGTGCAACCCTTCCATGGTGAATCCTGCCTTTCAGTTCAAGAGTGGACAAGGATCAGATCCGTCTGTAGCTTACTGTGCGGACGCTTGCGTCCGCCGGGCGGGGCCTTAGGCCCCGCCGCGCTTTATGCTTCTCGGTGTCATCCTGAGCTTGAGGCGCCCAGCGCCTCCGAGACGCTGCGCGTCTCCGCCAAGGGCCTGGTTTTCGCCTGGCACCCACCTCGCCCTACATCTGCGCCCCCACCAGCGCCTTCCCCGCCAGCTTCGCCGACTCGATCTTGTACTCGCGCGTGAAGCGCGTCACCGGGATCATGTCGAACACGCGGATCCCCAGGTGCTGGAAGTACCGCTCGAGCACAAACTGGCACGACACGATCCCGCCGCCCGACCCGCCCGCCGCCGCGATCGCGAGGCCCAGCTTGCCGGCCATCTTGTTCTCGCTCGGCCCGGCTACCTCACACCTGCGCACGCGGTCGAGGAAGTTCTTGGCGACCTCGCTGACCTCGCCGAAGTACACGGGCGTGCTGATGACGATCGCATCCGCGCGCCACAGTTCTTCGCGCACGGCCTGCATGTCATCCTCGAGGATGCAGTTCCCCTCTTTGCTGCAGATGCCCCAACCGTTGTCGCATTGGAGGCACGCCTTCAGCTTCCGCTGCTTCATGTGCACGAGTTCGGTCGCAGCCCCGGCCTCCGCCGCGTCTTCAAGCACTGCCTTCAGCATCGTCGCTGTTAGCCCATCTTCATTCGGGCTTGCGTTCAGTCCGACTATCCTCATGATCCTCACCCCTCTAGTCCAAGCTGGGCCCCGATCGGCCTCATCGCTTCTATCACAAACTGCACATGCTCGCTCAGCTCAACCCCGAGCGCCTCAGCCCCTTCCTTCACATCCTCGCGGCTCACCGCCGCCGCGAAGGATTTGTCCTTCATCTTCTTGATGACCGACTTCGCCTCAAGGTCGTTGAGGCTTCGCGACGGCCTGACCACCGCCACCGCAAGGATGAACCCCGTCAGCTCATCGACGGCGAACAGCACCTTCCGCAGCGGCGTATCACGTGGCACGCCCGTATCGATTCCATGCGACACCACGTCGAGCACTATCGCCTCATCGACCCCGCGCTCGCGCAGGATCTCGGCGCCCTTCACCGGATGCTCGGGCAGCGTCGGATGGATCTCCCAGTCGAAGTCATGCAGCAGCCCGACGACGCCCCAGTAATCCTCGTCCTCGCCGAGCTTGCGCGCATAGGCCCGCATAGCCGCCTCGACGGCCAGCGCGTGCTTGCGCAGGCCGTCCGACTTGGTGAACTCCTCCAGCAACCCCAGCGCCTTGTCCCTCGTCACTGCTCGCCCACCTCACCACCGGTAGATGGCTTGCACAGAGTTCGTATTCGACGAGCCCAACAGTTGCCCTACATCGCTGCCATTCCAGTCGCGCAGGTAGGCATACTCGAACCGCCAACGCGCGCTGTCATACCCGAGGCCCGCCGTGAGCTTGCCGTCGGCCAGCCCGGCCCGCAGCGCCCACTCCCGGGTCATCATGTATTCTGCGCCGAAGTGCCAGGCAGTCGACACGTTGTCCACGCTGTCATCCTTCAGCTCGCCACGGTCCCATTCCGCGAGCAGGATGAGATCGGGACGCACGTGCCGCGATGCCCCGACCGCCCACTGAGACGCATGGAACGAGATGTCGAAGGGCCCGGGCATCTGCGCGATGTTGGCCGTGACGTCGTGCTTGGTGAAGCTGTAGATCAGGCCGATGTAATCCTCCGGCGCCCACTCATACGCCGCCCCGACCTGCGCGCCATACTCGGCCTTGCCCAGATAGTCCACAAGCTTCTGCCCGCCCATGCTCATGCCGAAGTCCAACCGCTCGCGTCCGAGCACGCTCAGGCCCACCAGCCACTTCGGCTTGATCCTCCGCCCGTAGTCTACCACCCACGCGTCCTCGCTCATGTCTAGCCCCATCGGGTATTGCCCGGGCAGCGCCAGCCCCTCATCCCTCGTGTCTACGTCGATGAGCGTCGCCTCAAAGCCCGTCTCATTCGCATGGGTCGGATAGGTCACATGCACCAGGCTGCTCGAAACCGTCGGCCCGTTGTCGAAGTCCGTCTGCGTCCACCGCAGCCCGGCCGACGCCGTCTTCTGCGCCCCGGCGAAGGCCGGATTCGCGAACATCACATCGTTCATGCACGCTATCGGCGCGCCCATCGACAGCAGGCGCGTCGTCACCGGCGACTGCATCCCAAAGTCCGCTATCAGCGTATAAGTTTCCGGCCCGGGCAGCGATGGCCCCGGCGCCGCCTGCGCAGTTCCAAGCCCGACCAGTCCCACCCCGAGCATCACCAATACCACAATCTGCATGCTAGCCTTGATCATTGCGTCCGCCTCCGGATGATCACGATATCTGGGGGCCCAGCGGCTCAGTTTTCGCCTCGCCGCCGCCCTCACCTTCCTCGCCCCCGGGGCAGGCAAACGGCCTTCGCCGGCGAACGGGCCGTCATGCGACGCCTTCTCACGCCAACGCTTGCTTTACTTACGGTGGCGATTGCTTCCGCCGCCCCGATCGACGCCGACCTTGCCGGCTACGGCCATCTTCGGCTCAGCATTGACCGTGCCCCATCTGGCGACGGAGTCGCCACCTTCACCTGCGCCTCACCCGACCTCGTCGACCGCCTGCTCAGCAAGCTCCGCGCCGACTATTCGTGGGACAAGCTCGCCGGTCCGCGGGAGGTCAAGCTTTCCGGCGGCGCCCCGGCCCTCACCGTCGATGGCGCCCGCGTTCTCGTCTTTGTCCGCAAAGGCTCAGCGGTCTACGCCCTCTCCGCCGCATCACCTTCCGCCGCCGAAGCCCTCCTCAAAGCCCACGCCCTCGCCGGCCCCGACGTCGCCTTTGCCGCAAAGAAGCGCCATCCCGCCTCCCTCGACTTCTTCGACCTGAGCCCCATCAGCATGTACTTCCTCACGATGAACGTCCGCGACATGGCCGACGGCTGGAAGCGCTACGATCGCGACACCCTCGGCCGCCTCTACGATTTCTGGTCGAAGTTCCACTTCGGCGCCGCCTGCTTCACGCCCTACTTCGTCTTCGATGAACTTGCCGACGGCGCGCCCCACATGTTCCCCCTGGAGTGCGTCGTCCGCAACGCCACCTCCCGGGGCATGCCCGTCATGGAGCACCTCGGCATGTA
>PMZA01000459.1 GCA_003170595.1 Armatimonadota bacterium | reverse complement strand
GGGTCAGCGGCTTGGTAAGATCGACACCCTTCGGGACGACCGGGGGAGGCGGCTGGGCAGAGCTGAGAGCGCAAAGAGCCAGGGCGGCCAGGGTCGCCGAAAGAGGAGAAAAGCGTGATCGCACCATAATCCCCATCAATCCTCTGTTGGAAAAGCTTCTAAGCAGGATCGGAGGGACAACGCGAAACGTCGGCCCCTCCGGGCCGAAGGCCACCAGACAGACGCGCGCCAGAAAAGCAAGGGGTCCGGCCGCTCGAACAAGAACGTTTTCGACACGGGCGGGCAATCACCTTGAGCCCGGCGAAAAACTTCTGCGGCCGCAAGCAATCAAGGCACCGCGGTAGGTCGCCGCGAGGCGTGGAAACCGGTTGGTCTGACCTGAACAAGGTCCAGTAACGTGCGAGGGGCGGGAAAGTTTCATGCACATTAAAAATTGGGGGGTAAAGGAGAGGCGGGTGCCGGGGATCCTTCTGAGCAGCAAAAGGCGCTGCTCCATCAGGATGACAACCACAGGCGGAAGAGCGAAGGAGGAGGGCAAAGGCGAAAGGCGAGGGCCGGATTCGATGTCGCGCAGAAGGCGCGACATCGTATGCGGCCCCTCCTCAAGCCAAAGCCAAGCCACCGCCGTCGCGGGCGGGAGGCAGCGAGCGGGAACATGGGGTAAAGTCTATCCGTTAGTCGTGAAGGTTCCGAAGGGGAGATACCGATATGCCTTATCAACCAGGACGACTCGCCGAACGCGGCGTCACTATCTACATGACCGGCGTGCTCTGCACTCAGCCGGCGCAGATCTTTCAGAGCCCCCAGGCCGCCAGACTCATGCAGCGGTTCATCGGGCGGCTCAAGCGCTACGACTCGTCGCTGCTGCGCATCTTCGAGGGCATGGAGCTGGGCGAGGACAGCGACAACGTCGAAGAGGCCGCCTACGCGCTGTGCCGGGTGCTGGGGCTTCTCGTCGACCTCAAGCCGGAAGAAGTGCGGCTCAAGGCGCCCGACGTGGCCGCCATGGTCGGGGATGTGAAGGCGCTGGCGGAGCTGGTTGAGGAGCTGTATGACCACTGGCGCGGGATGGAGCGCTACCTCATCTTCGAGGGCGGCGCGGGGGCATCGCGTGACCGTACGCTCGAGGGGCACGTGGGCTTCCTCCACAGCAATCAGGACATGACGGACCTCGTCAGGAATGCATACCGGCAGATACAGCACAACCTGCAGGGATACTGGCCGCGGGTGTACAGGCAGGTGCCGGCCGGCGCCAACATGAGCCTGCTCATCGACCGCGTCGAGTGGCCGTGCCCGGAAGGTATGTACCAGGCGCTGCGGCCTGTGCGGATGGTGCGGCTGGCGATCCTCAACCCGCCGGTTGTGCTCTATCCGCGGCAGAACCGGCGGCAGGGGCGCATCGAGATGGTCGACTACAACCCCCTGGAGCGGGCGATCATCGACCCCGAGAAGTGGCTGTGCATGCCGGTGAGGGTCGGGCACCTGAAGATGCTCGTGTACTTCGACCGCGACTTCCTGGCGCACGCGGTGTCGCTGGTGAACCTCCTCGAACTGTCGGGCCATAACGAGGCGCGGGAGAAGCCGGATGCGATCCTGCTGTTCGGGATGCCGCCGAGCGCGCTGAGGGGCGAGCCCACGGTCGTGTATGAGGACCAGGAGAACGAACTGGTGCTCGGGGCGGTCGCGAAGTCGGAGACGGTGGACTACTTCGGGTACTTCAAGAAGATGCTGCTGACCATGCACAACGTGGTGATGATGCGGCGGAAGGTCATGCCCATCCATGGGGCGATGTCGATTGTCACGCTGAAAGAGGGGCCGACGTCGGGCGTGGTCATCATGGGCGACAGCGGGGCCGGGAAGTCGGAGACCCTCGAGGCGCTGCGCGTCATGGCTGACGAGTGGCTGCGCGACATGAAGATCATCTTCGACGACATGGGGTCGATTGAGGTCGATGAGGAAGGGCGGCTGGTCGGAGTCGGGACGGAGATCGGGGCGTTCGTCAGGCTGGATGACCTGGACCCGGGGTACGCCTTCGGGCGCATCGACCGCAGCATCCTCATGAACCCGCACCGGCAGAACGCGCGGGTGGTACTGCCGATCACCGAATACGACGAGGTCGTCGCGGGGCATCCGGTGGACATGCTGCTGTATGCAAACAACTACGAGGCCGTCGACGAGGCGCATCCGGTCATCGAGGCGGCGACGGACCTGGAGGCGGCGCTGAACGTCTTCCGCGGGGGCGTGAGGGCGAGTAAGGGGACGACCGATGAGACGGGCCTAACCGCGACGTACTTCGGCAATCCCTTCGGCCCGGAGCAGCAGCAGGATCGGCATGAACCCATCGCGAGGGCGACCTTCGAGGCGGCGTTCCTCAGCGGGATGCTCGTGGGGCAGATCAGAACGCAGCTGGGGATCGAAGGGATGGAACGCGAAGGGCCGATGCAGGCGGCGGAGGCGCTGTTCAGGATGATAGGCGGGAAGTAAGGGGTGTAAGCGGCGCAGGATTGTGGTAAGATTTTCTTACCATGAAGGGGTGGTCATTGTGCCAAGGACGAAGAGAGCGCGACTATCTTCGAAGGGTCAGGTCGTCATCCCGCAGGAAATCCGGGAGCAGTTGGGCCTAGTCGAGGGCGACGAGTTGGAGTTCTACGTTCTAGACGCCAGGTTATTGGTGGCTGAAGCTGTGAAGCCGTCGCCGTTGGAAGAGGCGCTCCAGAGGATTCAGGCGGAGGTGCGCGAGCGCGGTATTACGCGTGAAGATCTAGAGAAGGCCCTCGCCGAAGTAAAGCAGGAGGTCTACCGTGAGAGGTACGGCGAGAAGAAGGGCCGCTCGGCTGTTTCTTGACGCGAATACTATCATCAGTGGGTTGGCCTTCGAGGGCGCAGAGAGAGCCCTTCTGCGTGCGCACGTTCTTGGAGCGTTCGTGGGTGTTACCTCAGACTATGTGCTGGTCCAGGTCCGGCGCGTGTCTGTAGACAAGCTGGCGCGAGCCCTCGAAGATGTGGACAGGGCGCTGGCGGAGTTCGCCTTCGTGGTCGTCGATGAAGGCGACAGGGCGCTGCTTGCTGAGACGCGGACGTTGCTGCGAGACCCCACGGATGCGCCAGTGTTGGCGGCGGCTCTGGCGGCTGGGGTGGATGGGCTGGTAACCGGCGACAAGGATCTGCACACGGCACCCGTGAAGGCGCGGCTCCGAGTGTTCACCACGCGCGAGGCCCTGGAGTGGATCGAGGCAGAGCGATGAATACGCGCCGAGCGTACGCCAGTGTGATTGCCCTGAGCGTGGCCGGGCTAGCGATGGCTGAGATGCCGACGGCCACAGTTACCAACGATGCGGTCGTCATCAGCAACGCCGGGCAAACCCTCACTGTCGCGCTGTCCGACGCGATCATCAGTCTCGACGCACCGCAAGGTGGCTGCGTGCTGACGCCGTCGATCCAGCTCGGGGATGGGTGGACGAAGCCCAGCCTGGCGGAGAAGGCGCCGAAGGTCGTCACCGATCGCCAAGGCCTCCAGGTCCTCATCACCTACCCCGTCGCCGGGGAGCGCGAGTTCCTTCTGCGCATCGAGGCGAAGGCCGGGGTCGCCGGGTTCTATGTCACCAGCAAGCTGAAGGTGCTCGCCGGGCCGTCGGGGCAGTACTACTTCTGGCAGAGCAACCTCTTCCCCACTCACTACTTCGTGCCCGGGCCGCAGGGGCTGCGAGATGTGGCGTTCCGGCTGAAGGAATGGGACGGAATGCCGTGGCGGGAGTGGTGGTTCCTGCCCGGGACGGGGGGCGGGGTCGCGATCCTGCCGACGAACGTTGCCGGGCGATGCCCTGGTGAGACGGGGGCGATATTCCTCCACGCGCTGCCGCGATCGAATACTCTCTCGGCCGGGGAAAGCCTCGATGCGCACTTCGGGATCGCAGGGGTGGCGAACGCTACGCAGGCGGCGGCCCTTTCGGAGAAGGCGAGGGGGGCGGGGATCCTCGCGCTCGATCCCTGCGCTGAGGCGAGGCAACCGTCGGGCGTGGACTATGGGGCGGCGGCGCCGGCGTGGCTGCGCGAGGCCGAGATCTACAACCTCTACTACCGCTCGGCGGCGGACTGGACCGACGAGGTCGTGCGCACGAAGCTGAAAAGCTTCCCCTTCATCAGTGGCAGCACGCCGGATCAGGCCGCGCTGGCGCGGTGCCATGCGGCGGGGGTGAGGCTGACGCACTACGTCGTGTACACATGCCTCCTCGACACGGCGATGCAGGTCGCGGGCGGAGGGAAGGTGTACAGCGAGTGGTACGAGTCGCTCGACTGCGCGACGCGGGACCTGAAGGACCATCCGGATTGGATGTGCATCGACGAGAAGGGGAACATCCAGAAGGACGCGTGGGGGCAAGACCATCATCATCCGGGGTTGCTCAACACGTGCCTCCATCAGAAGGGGCTGCATGAGGCTGCGGTGAGGCAGTGCAGGATGCTGATGGACCTCGGGTACGACGGCGTGTTCATCGACCTCGCCGGGCCGACGGTGGAATGCTACGGTGACAAGTTCGGCAAGCATGCGCATGCGGATGGGCGGAAGACGAATAGTGAGGCGTACGAGGACCTGCTGCGCGAGGTATACCAGGCCGTGAAGCGGGCGGCGGCGGACAGGATCGTCATCCAGAATACGTGCACGGCGACGCTGGCGAGTCATTGGGCGTATACCGATGCGCAGATGCTGGAGGCGTTTCCGTACGGGGATGGGTCGGCGGAACTGCGGTCGACGTGGCCGGAGATGGAGTGGATCGCGGCGAGGAATGCTGAGGCGGTGCGGAAGGGGAAGGTGGTCGTGCTGCTGCCGTACTTCGGGGCGGGGGACGTGGAGAGGGTGAAGGCGGCGGCGCTGTTGTCGTTCGCGTATGCCGAGATG
>PMZA01000132.1 GCA_003170595.1 Armatimonadota bacterium | reverse complement strand
AGATATTTGCTTAAAGCCCATAAGCCTGCGACTACGGTGAGGGCAGACAGTCCGGGAAACCGTAGTCGCACCCTTCAGGGTGCGGGGGTGGGTGCGTGGTGGGCCTTTGCTCTTGCCTTTGCTTTGCAGGTCCCGCGCCTTCCCACGCGAACTCGCCCGCCATGATCCCCGCCTGGCGCGACGGCCATCGCGAACGACACCACCGCCTCCCGCGCGTCGCCTACCGCGGCAACGTCACCGTCTCCTTCCACGCCTGCATCGCCTACCGCCGGCGCGTCCTCGCCAATGCCGCAACCTTCGACGCGCTCCTCGGCATCCTCGACGACGTCGCCTCACGCCACGCCTGCGCGGTGCGGGCGTACTGCTTCATGCCCGACCATCTCCACGTCATCCTCCGCGGCACAACACCGGAGGCCGACATCTGGGCGGCCATGGTCGACCTCAAGCAGCGCACGGGGTTGTGGCTCGCGGCGAACGCGGGCGCTCGGTGGCAGAAGGACTTCTACGATGAGATCCTGCGGTCCTACGAGCAGGCGCAGGATATGATCTCGTACGTGCTGCGAACCCGGTAAGTGATGGGTTGGTCAAGGATTGGTGGGACTATCCGTTCGTGGGGCCGAGGCCCCCGGGGACGCCGGAGGCGAAGGCGTGGCCGTAGGCAAGGCAAAGCCAAAGGCCCACCACCATCCACCGCCGCACCCTGAAGGGTGCGACTACGCCCGCGACGCGATCCGCAGAAGGGCAGACTCCCGATGATCGAAGGGTATCGAAGAACAGTAGTCGCAGGCTTCAGCCTGCGGCTGTGGGCGTGTGGTGGGCCTTTCCTACCCTCTGGCGCGGAGCGGCCCAAGTGAGTATCCTGCAAGCACTTCCGGGAGGGATTTCCACATGAGCGGCACACTTTCCCTGAACGGCACCTGGGGTCTTACCTGGGCGGAGGGCTCGCCCCTCATGACGCCCGGCTACTACACCGGCCCTACCCTCGAAGGCCGCAAGCCCTTCGACGCTTTGGTCCCCTGCCCGGTCCACAAGATCCTCCTCGATCGCGGCATGATCGATGACCCCAACCTCGGCCTCAACTCCCTCAAGGCGCGCTGGGTCGAGGAGATGTTCTGGATCTATCGCCGCACCCTTGACGTCCCCGCCGAGGCCGCCGAGCAGAACGCCTGGCTCGTCTTCGACCGCCTCGAGTACAACGCGATCGTCTGGCTCAACGGCGAGGAAGTCGGCCGCCACCAGAACGCTCATCGCCCGGCGCGCCTCAACGTCACCGGCAAGCTCCGCGCCGGCGAGAACCTCGTCGTCGTCCAGCTCGACACCGGCATGCACGGCGCCTCCGAGAAGTCCGCCACCGAGTACCAGATGGCCGAGATCGAGCTTCTCACCAAGCGCCACTGGCACCGCAAGCCCCAGTACCAGTCGGGCTGGGACTGGAACGCGCGCCTCATGAACGTCGGCATCCTCGGCGACGCGCGCCTCGAATGGACCGCCGGCCCGCGCCTCGATCAGGCGACGGTCTACGCCATCCCCTCCGCCGATCTGTCCTCCGCCACCTTCACCGTCCGCGCGACGGTCGAGGGCCTGGCCGAGATGCAGATCGACGCCGTCCTCCGCGCGCGCATCGTCGAGACCGGGCAGGAGATCAGTCAGCCGATCACCATCGCCCCGGGCGAGGGTCGCCACGAGCTAACCGTCGAAGTCCCGAACCCCACCCTCTGGTGGCCCATCCATCACGGCGAGCAGTTCCTCTACACGATCGAGGTCACGCTCGAGTCCGGGGGCGAGACCCAGTCCGCGACCCGCCGCACGGGCGTCCGCCGCGTGGTGATCGACCAGTCGCCTCATCCCGTCGAGGGCACGTACTTCATCGTCACGATCAACAACCGCCCCATCTTCTGCAAGGGCGGCAACTGGGTCCCCGCCGACCTCCTCTACAGCACCGTCACCCCCGAGCGCTACCGCGCCCTCGTCGACCTCGCCGTGCAGGCGAACTTCAACATGCTGCGCATCTGGGGCGGCGCGATCTTCGCCGACCACGCGATGCTCGAAGCCTGCGATGAGGCCGGCGTCCTCGTGTGGCACGACTTCCTCTTCGCCTGCGCGAAGTACCCCGGCGACGACCCGGCCTTCGCCGCCGAGGTCCGCCGCGAGGTCACCTGGGCCGTGCGCGATATGGCCCATCACCCCTCCCTCGTCGTCTGGTGCGGCAACAATGAGATCGAGTGGGGCGACTGGGCGTGGGGGTATGACGGCAACGCCCGCAGCCATCCCCACTACGCGATCTTCCACCACGACATCCCGTCGATCGTCCTCAACGAGGACCCGTCGACGCGCCACTGGATCTCGTCACCCTATTCGCCCGACTACAAGTATCCCAACGACCCGACCGTCGGCGACCAGCATCCGTGGGGCGTGTCGATCGCCGATTCCGGCCCGCCCAACTTCTGGTCCTATCGCGAGTACGTCGACCGCTTCCCGAACGAGGGCGGTGTCCTCGGCGCGTCCTCACCGGCCACCCTCCGCCAGTTCCTCCCCGAGGCCGAGCGCAAGCTTCTCTCGCCGACGTGGGATCATCACGACAACCCGATGGGCTGCCTCAGCAGCGAGCAGGGCGCCCTCGGCCGCGCCTACCAGACCGTCCAGTTCTGGACCGGCATCGATCCGCTCTCCCTCGACATGGACAAGTACGCCTACGTCTCCGGCCTCCTCCACGCCGAGGGCCTGACCGAGTACATCAGCAACTATCGGCGGCGGATGTTCAGTAGCTCCTCGGCGATCTTCTGGATGTACAACGACTCGTGGCCGGTCACGCACGGCTGGACGATCATCGACTACTACCTGCGCAAGAAGCTCGCCTACCATCCCGTCCGCCGGGCCTTCCAGCCGGTGACGGTCGTCGTCGCCGAGGAGGCGGACCCGAAGGGTCGCCAGGAGGGTGGCGAGGTCACGGTCTACGGGGTCAACGACACGCCCCAGCCCTGGTCGGGCCAGGTGCGCTTCGGCATCTTCAGCCTCGCCGGCGGCCTCCCGCGCGATGAGACGCACAAGGTCACGCTCGAGCCCAACGCCTCGACGCCCCTGGGAACCTTCCCGCGCGCCAAGTGGGAGCGGGTCGGCCTCAAGACCTCCGGCGCCTTCGGGGTGCTCCTCAGCGAGGGCAAGCCCGTCGCCCAGCACCGCCTCTTCCTCGAGCGGTTCAGGGACCTCTCCTTCGCCGAGCCGCGCATCGAGCCGACGGTGGCCGACCGCGCGCTGACGCTGATCTCCGACGCCTTCGTGTGGGGCCTCTGCCTCGACGTGGATGGCGAGGCGCCGCTGGCGGACAACTGCTTCGACCTGCTGCCGGGCATCCCCTACGTCATGCCGTGGGAGCCGGGCCTGGGCGCGCCACGCTTCCTGCGCCTGGGCAACCGCGACGCCGTGCGATGAGGGTGAGACCTTCGCCCTGGGAGGTATCCCCCTCCCCGCGTCGAAGGACTATTCGGGCAGGCTTGACATCCGCTTTCTGGGGGTGTTCTTCAGTGCGTAAAGGCTTCACGCTGATTGAACTGCTGGTTGTGATCGCGATCATAGCGATCCTGGCCGCCATTCTGTTTCCAGTCTTCGCGAAAGCTCGGGAAAAAGCGCGCCAAACTTCCTGTCTGAGCAACGTCAAGCAGTTAGCCCTCGGCCTGCTCATGTACGCCCAGGACTACGATGAGACGATCCCTGACCGGCGGATCAGCGGCGCCGGCTGCTCGGGGCCTCTGCCCGTGGTGAACTGGCAACAGCTCGTCTATCCGTACGTCAAGAACGAACAGATCTTTCTCTGCCCCTCCAACCCCGGCGGCGGCTGTACGAGTTGGCCGGCCAATATGCCGCCCTACTCGTCCAGCTACGGCATGAACGCCTGTGGGATACCGGACACCCCCGGGGACGTGCAGATCGCCCAGATCCTCCGCCCCTCGGAGCTGATCTGGATCGGCGACGGGCCGCAGAACGTCGTCCGCTGGGGTTCCCAGGACCCCAACGCCGGCTGCTCGACCAACTACATGGCCATCCACAACGGCGGCAACAACTTCGCCTATTTCGACGGCCACGCCAAGTGGATGAACTCCATGAAGGTCTACGTGCCGGCCGCCCAGAAGGGCCTCTGCAAAACGTACCTGCCGTGGGCCAACGCCGACAGCTATCCTCCCGGCTGGTAGCTCGCGATCGAAGATGCTGACAAGAAACGGCCCTTGGTCTCTCGGTCGGGCGCCGTGGTTTTTGCCCGCCTGCGAAACCGCGATGCTACCCGGTAGGGCCGGTTACACGCGCTGAACGTCGCAGAAGGAATCCTTCTCGGCGCTGCGAATAACGGATCAGACAGATCGCCAACTCCATACGGGGGTGCTCAGTATGCGTAGGGGCTTCACGCTCATTGAGCTGCTAGTCGTGATCGCGATCATCGCGATCCTCGCTGCGATTTTGTTCCCCGTCTTCGCCAAAGCGCGCGAAAAAGCGCGCCAGACGAGCTGCGCCTCGAACCTCAAGCAGCTCGGCCTCGCTTTCCTGATGTACGCCCAGGACTACGATGAGTGCACGTGCAGTTGGAGGATCTTTACCACGACGGAAAGCTGCGGCACGACCAGCGACACGCTCTGGTTTCACCACGTCTTCCAGCCGTACATCAAGAACTGGCAGGTGTGCATCTGTCCGTCGACCGCGCAGAACGCAGGCGCAGGCTGCGGCAAGATTGTGAGCGCTGTCCAGCCCTACGGGACAAGCTATGGCTTCAGCTGCTCCGCCTTCGGGTGCTTCAGCTGCCAGACGAAGCCGCCTCACGGAGGGAATGCGCCGTACGCCACCTGTCGGCTCGCCATGGTCTCCCAGCCAGCCCAACTGGCCGTGATGTGGGATTCCATTGCCGGTGGCGGTCGGGCGTACCTCCAGAACGATCCGAACGCTCTGGTGGGCGTGGGCGGCGGGTGCGGCACCGACTACATCGAGCCGCACAATGGCGGCGTAAACGTCGCCTTCTGCGATGGTCACGTGAAGTGGGAGCAGAGCCGCCATTTCTGGGCCCCCAATAAGGCGACAATGGAGAACTACCTGCCGTGGGCCAACGCCGACGTCTCGGCGCCCGGCTGGTAGACCGTCGGCCGAACCTCCTTATGCAAAACGGCGCTCGGCTCACGCGGCCGGGCGCCGTTGTTCTTCGCCAACCACAACCATCCCCAGAACGATTCCTTCCATCAGGCACATCGCGCCAGAAGGCCGTAGCCGCGGCCTTCTAGGCCGCGAAGCGGACCGAAGGTCCGCAGGGGGTGGAGGGCTGTGGCCTCCTTTTCCTTCACGCCTTCCACACCAGGTACGCCGCAACCCCGATCAACAACCATCCTCCGACCCGCTGGAACGCCGCAGAATACTTCGTGAACCGCTCCAGGCTCGTCAGCGCCCCCGCCACGGTCCCGATGATGACCAACGGCAGGCCGTGCCCGAGCGCGTAGAAGAACATGAGCATCGACCCGTACGCCACCTGCCCCTTCGACGCGATCAGAGCGACGATCAAGGCCAGCACCGGCACCGCGCAGGGACTCGCCACCAGCCCGAAGAGCATCCCCAGCCCTAGCGCCCCCGCGAAGCCCGACATCCGCGACCATTTCGACTGCGCCGGCGCCCACGTCGCGAAGTTCAGCGGCACCACCCCAGCCATCACCAGTCCGACGGCCACGCATACCCCCGCCACCAGGTACATCCATCCCGCATGCGATAGCCCCAGCACGCTCCCCACGAACGACGCCGTCGCCCCGAGGATCACGTACGTGATCGCCAGCCCCAGCACAAACGTCAGCGCCAGCGCCAACCCCTTCGCCTTGGTCTGGCTCTTTTGTCCCGAGATGAAGCCGATGATCACGGGGATGGTCGGGTAGACGCACGGGTTGAGGCCCGTCGCCGCCCCGCCGAGGAATACCAGCGGGATGACGAGCAGGGACGAGCTGTTGATGGCCTGCTCCAGAGACTGCATGAGGCCGTGTTCCATGAGAGCCTCGCTTCGGTCAACTGGAGAGCATCTTGAGTTCTTTCATCTTGGCCAGGATGTCCTGTCTCTCGAAGACGCCGACGTGGCGGAAGAGCTCCTTGCCGGAGGCGTCTAGGAAGACCTGCGTCGGGATGACGTCGATGTGGTACTTGTCCGCCATGGCCGAGTCCTTGCCCACGTCGTAGAACTGGACCGTAACTTTGCCCTTCAGCTCTACCTTGAGGGCGTCGGTAATGGGGGCCATGTGGGCGCAGGGCACGCAGCCGACGGAGCCCAACTCAAGCATAGTGGGGAAGGTCTTGCCGCCAGCGGGCTTGGACGCCTTCCGGGACGCCGATGCGGGCCCCTCAACCGGGGCGGCAGCCGTCTTCTCCGCAGCCGAGGACGTGGCCACCGGGGTCGGGCAGACCGCACCCGACTCAACTTGGTCATCCTTTCCCGCCAGCGGACGGACCGTCATCTTCGCGGCCACCACTCCCGCAAGGACGATCAGAACCAAGACGAGCCCCACGAGTTTCGAGTTTTTCATCTATTGTCTCTCCTCAGGTAGTCTGGGCCGGCCGCGCGGCCGCAGCCGGCGACGGCGACGGCGACGGGGTCAGGGGCTGCCGGGTCATGTACTTGGCCATGAACACCCCCGCCATCGCAATCAATATCACCAGGGGCACGCCAATCGTTCTCATGCTGAAGTTCATCTATTCCTCGGCTTCCTTGATCCACTCGGCTATCTGCGCGGCCGGCACCACTCGCCCGGACGCTTTGACCTTCCCGTCGATGGCGATGGCCGGCGTTGATATCACGCGAAAGGCGGCGATCTCGCGCGCCTCAGTTATCTTCTCGACCGTGGCTTCGACGCCAGCGAGGGCGACGGCGGCCTCAGCCTCCTTGGCGAGCTTCTCACACTTCGCGCATCCCATGCCCAGTATCTGTATCTTCATCATCGTCTCACCATCCGTTCCCCTCAACGACTGCGGATTTGGTTTTCGGAGGGGCCGAATCAGATGTGCGCACGCGAAGCGTTCGCGCATCGAATCCGGCCCTCTTTTCGTCAACGGCCAGCCTCCCCCGGCTTGTCATCCTTGCGATGCACAGCATCGCCGGGAGGCTCTTTCTGCCGACCGAAGGATCTCCTTTTCTCGTCTGTCTCCTGACGGCACGGCGCGCGACCCCCTCGTGACAAAAGGAGATCCCTCGTCAGCAACACAGACCGTTGCTTCCTCAGGATGACAACGAAAAGCAAAGCCACAGAGCCATGCGTCCAGCCCCACGCCCCACTACCTCACAAAATCGCATTGAATAAAAACCCCACCGCCATGATCCCGACCGCAACCACTCCCACAAACACCGCTATCAGTTTCGGCTTCAGCACCCGCCGCAGAATGATCGTCTCAGGTAGCGATATCCCGATGACCGACATCATGAACGCCAGCACCGTTCCCAGCGACGCCCCCTTCTCCAGCAGCGCCTGCACGACCGGAATGATCCCCGCCGCGTTCGAGTACAGTGGCGCGCCCAGAGCCACCACCGCCGGCACCGACCACCACGCCTTCCGCCCCATGATCGCCGCGAAGGTCCCCTCCGGCACGTAGCCGTGGATGCCCGCCCCGACGGCGATGCCGACGATCACGTAGATCCACACGCGCCCCACGATGTCGCGCACCTGCTCTTGCGCGTAGTCCAGCCGCTCGGGCCAGGTCAGCCCGCCCTCGACCTCGACCGCCTGACCGGTGCGAAGCTCGCGCACCCAGTCCTCGAGGTGCGCCTCCATGTGCAGCCGCCCGATCACCCACCCGGCGACGATCGCGATGGTCATCCCCGTCACCATGTACAGCCCCGCGATCTTCCAGCCCGCCAGCCCGATGAGCAGCACCAGCGCGATCTCATTGACCATCGGCGCCGCGATCAGGAACGAGAAGGTCACGCCCAGCGGTATCCCGGCCTCGACGAACCCGATGAACAGCGGCACCGCCGAGCACGAGCAGAACGGCGTCACCACTCCCAGCGCCGCCGCCAGGAAGTTGCCCACCGTCTCCCTCCGCCCGGCCAGCAGGCTGCGCGTCCGCTCTGGCGTGAAGAACGACCGCACGATCCCCACTCCCCACACGACCAGCACCAGGAGCATGAGAACCTTCGGCACATCGAGGAGGAAGAACCCGACCGCCTCGCCCAGTCGGCTGCCCGCCGCAATCCCGAGCACCTGGTAGGTCATCAGGTGGGAGAGAGCTTGAAGCTCCCGGTACACGACCCACCACGTCACCAGCCCGACGGCGTACGCGAGCACCGTCGTCCGCAGCGGCACGCGGCCGAGAGTGGTGGTGGGTTGGGGCAGGCAATCGCAGGGGGCGTCCTGGCTCATCATCTACTCGGGCACGCAGGCCTCGCGGCTCGCGGTTTCCAGGCGATCGAGGTCCCGGCTTACCTGGTCATCGGCGCCCAACTCGCCCAGGGTTACCGCCAGGAGGTGTGCTTCGGCGGGGCGGCGCGGCTCAACGAGGGCGTATTCGATCCACTGCGCGTTGCGCGCATCCACCACCAGACCGGCCTCTCGCAGCACCCGCAGGTGCCTCGAAATGCGCGATTGGGGGAGTTCGAGGGCCTGGACGAGTTCGCATACGCAGGCCGGGCGTACCTGCAGACATTTGAGGATTCGGAGCCTCGTAGCGTCTTCCAGGGCGCGCAGGAGGTGCACAAGGTAGGGTAATCGTTCGCTCATTTGCTTATCCGGATAAGCAGATATGCGTCCACTATACCCCTCTTCAGCGCCGAGTCAACCCCTCTCCGCGTCAGAACTGCTTGCTCAGCGACGACGATGAACGCCCAGCGCTGGGGGATACTGCGCCACTTCGCGCCCTGCGGGGATCATTCAGTAACTGATGAACCAATCGGGGCGAAGCCTTGTTCCGTGAAGGAAGGCCCCCCCACCGACCACGAAGGGCCACGCAGAACACGTACTGCCAGGGTTCAGCAGCGCCCTCCGTCTGTCATCCTGAGGAAGCGGCGATTCCCTGCCGCGACCGAAGGATCTCCTTTTGTCGGTGCAGGCTGACCACCCCTGCGCAGTCCAAAAAGCCCAAAGGAGATCCTTCGTCGGCCACGCTCCGCGTCGCCTCCTCAGGATGACAACCTTTGAGCGGAGCGATAGCCGGCTAACGGGTCTGTGGCCACACTAGGGGACCCGGTGGTGGGCCTTTGCTGTCAGGGACGCATGATGACGTCGGTCACCTGGCAATCGCCGCCCCCGGCGACGAACTCGATGTCGATCTGGTCCGGCTCCGGGTCATCCACTCGCGCGTCGACCTGCACCCGCTTCCACTGCCCATCCGTCGCCGCCACCTTCGTCACCGGCGCATACCGCCCGAGCCAGTTCATGCCTTTGAACAGCGCGAGGTTGACCGTCATCTCGGCGCCCGTCGGCACCTTCGCCCACAGGTCCACCTTCACCCTCCGCGCCTTCGGCACGGGCATGAACCACTCGGTCTTCACTCCCTGCCCCGCCGGCACCCGCAAGGCCGGCTTGCCGTCGCGGGCGCCTGCCTCCGGCACGAGGTTCTGGCCGTTGAAGAGCACCCAGCCCCAGCGCCCGGTCATGTCGCCGTTATAGAGCATGTTCCCGCCCGCGGCGAGCATC
>PMZA01000477.1 GCA_003170595.1 Armatimonadota bacterium | reverse complement strand
CGACCAGTTCAAGCCGATGCCCGACTACGGCTACTTCAACAACAAGATGGGCTACGCTGCCATGGCGTGCAACGGCTGGATCGAGGGCGAGATCGAGGTGCCGCGCGACAGCCCCTATCGCCTCGACCTCGAGGCCTCGGGCTCAGCCTGCGAGGGCGTGCTCCCCGAGGTCGTCGTCGCGATCGATGGCAAGGACGCCGCCGACCTTAAGCTCACCAGCGCCCAGTGGCGCAGCTATCCCTTCACCGCCCAACTCACCGCCGGCCGCCACGTCGTCCGCCTCTCCTTCGTCAATGACAAGAACACGGCCACCGAGGACCGCAACCTCAACGTCCGCCGCCTGACCATATCGGAGGCGCCGAAGCCCTGATCACGGGAGGAACTCGTCACATGACCGGTCGCGTCGTCTGCGCAATTCTCGGCGGCGGCAGGNNGCCGGCAAGTACCGCCTCATCGATATCCCGGTGAGCAACTGCCTCAACTCCGGCTACGGCCGCATCTTCGTGATGACGCAGTTCAACACGGCCAGCCTCCACCGCCACATCTCGCGCAGCTACGTCTTCGACGCCCTCTCCGAGCGCTTCGTCGAGATCCTCGCGGCCGAGCAGACCTACGACCGCGCCGAGTGGTATCAGGGCACCGCCGACGCCATCCGCCGCAACCTCCGCCATCTTGGGCTCAACCAGGCGAGCCACCTCGTCGTGTTATCAGGCGATCACTTGTACCGGATGAACTACGCCGCCCTCGTCCGCCATCACGACGAGTCCGGCGCCGATCTCACCGTCGCCGCCCAGCCCGTCTCAGCGTTCCAGGCCCCGTCCCTCGGCGTTCTTCACGTCGATCGCTCCGGCCTGGTCGACGCCTTCCACGAGAAGCCCCGCGAGGCCTCGGCCCTTCAGGAATTCGCCCTGCCCGAGCCCGCCGGCTACGACCCCATCTCCTGCGAGCCCCTCACGCACCTCGCCTCAATGGGCATCTACGTCTTTCGGCCCGCCGTCCTCCGCCAGCTTCTCGAAGCCTCCGACCTCGAGGATTTCGGCAAGCAGGTCATCCCTCACGCCATCTCCCGCCACCGCGTCTCGGCCTATCCCTTCGGCGGCTACTGGGAGGACATCGGCGACATCGCCACCTTCTACCGCGCCAACCTCGACCTCACCGACCCGCTCCCGCGCTTCAGCCTCTTCGACGAGGCGTGGCCCATCTACACGCGCCCGCGCTACCTCCCGCCCTCGAAAGTCGCCGCGTCGGCAGTCGAGCGCTCGATCATCTCTGACGGATGCCTGATCGACCGTGCCTCCATCGCCCACTCGATCGTCGGCCTGCGCAGCGTCATCGGGCCGGGCTGTGAGATTGCCGATACGATCCTCATGGGCCACGACTGGTATCTCGAGCCCGAGAGCCTCACGGCCGAGGGTGGCGGCCCGGCCCTCGAAGAGGCCGCCGAGCATCCTGTGGGGACTCCGCCTCTCGGCATCGGTGCCGGCGTGCGCCTCTCAGGCGCTATCGTTGACAAGAACGTTCACATCGGCGAAGGTGCTATAATCCGCGGCAATCCGGGCTGCGGACAGAATTTCGACGGCGATCTCTACCATGTACGCGATGGCATCGTGGTGGTTCCGCGAGGGGCAATCCTACCGCCGGGTATCGAGATAGTTGTCTGACGCCTCTGCGTTCTGATCACATTTGGAGGATTACCCTATGAAGATCCTTGTCACCGGCGGCGCCGGTTTCATCGGCTCCAACGTCGCCGACGCCCTTATCGCAGCCGGCCACGATGTCGCCATCGTCGATAACCTCGCGACCGGCTCCCTCGCCAACGTTAACTCCTCCGCGCGCTTCTACGAGGCCGACATCATCGACCACCAGCGCCTCGAAGAGATCCTCGATGCCGAGCGCCCCGACGTCGTGAGCCATCACGCCGCCCAGGTCAACATTCGCGTCTCCGTCGCCCGCCCGCTCTTCGACACGAGCGTCAACGTCCTCGGCACGGTCAGCGTCCTCGAAGCCTCCGCCCTCGCCGGCGTGAAGCGCTTCATCTTCGTCTCCTCCGGCGGCGCGGTGTATGGCGAACCCCTCGTCATCCCCACGACCGAGGACACGCCCGCCTCGCCGATCTCCGCCTACGGCGCGGCCAAGCTTTCCGGCGAGCATTACTGCAACGTCTACCGAGCCGTCCGCGGCCTCCCCTTCGTGATCCTCCGCTACGCCAACGTCTATGGCCCGCGCCAGAGCCCCGAGGGCGAGGCCGGCGTCACGTCGATCTTCGCCCGACTCATGCTCCAGCGGAAGCCGTGCACCATCTTCGGCGACGGCAGCAAGACTCGCGACTACGTTCACGTCCACGACATCGCCCAGGCCAACCTTCTCGCCCTCGACAAGGGCGAGTTCGGCGTATTCAACATCGCCACCGGCCGCCAGGTAAGCGATCAGCAGGTCTTCGACTCCCTGGCCGCGGCGGCTGGCTACACCGAGCCCGCGAACTACGCGCCTTTCCGCGCGGGCGAGGTCTCGCGCTCGGCCCTGGATTGCACCCGCGCCCGCGAGGTGTTGGGCTGGGCGCCGACGATCAACTTCGACGAGGGTGTAGCCTCGGTGGTCGACTACCACCGCGCCGACCTCGGTTTGGCTTGACGCCACACGGCGACACCTGACAGTCTTCCGCGGTGCCCACGTTCGCAGGCGTGTTGTCTGCATCGCGAGAAAGCCGCCGCTCTGTGGCGGCATGGGAGGTCCGGAGGGACAGGTCCCTCCGGCGTAGGGGTTTCAGGGGGTTTGCGCTTGAGGCATTTCCTCGGTGTCGACGGCGGCGGTTCCAAGTGTGACGCGGTCCTCATGGACGAGAACGGCGTCGTCCTCGGTTGGGGCGTAGGCGGCCCGGTCAACTACCGCCCGATGGAAGACATCCTCCAGTCCTTCGATGATGCCCTCGCCGGCGCGCTCCATTCCTTCACCGCCGGCGAGCTATGGGTCGGCCTCATATGTGGTGGCGGCCACGTCGCCCGCCGCCTTGCCGAGCGCGGCATCGAGGCGCACCTTCACGGCGTCGGCGAGATCGAGGGCGGCTACCTCGCGGCCCTCCAGCCCTGGGGCATCATGGCCCTCTCGGGCACCGGCTCCTTCATCCACGGCCGCCGCCCCGACGGCCGCGAGCTTCACCTCGGCGGCCTCGGTCCCATCCTCGGCGACGAGGGCTCGGCGTATGACCTCGGCCTTCGCTCCTGCCGGGCCGCCTTGCGTTCGCATTGGAGCCTGTCCTCCGGCACGGTCCTCGCCGACACGGTCGTCCGCGCTCTCGGCGCCGGCAGCGTCTGGTCGATCGTCGATCTCTTCCACGGCCACCATCTTACCCGCGGTGTGATGGCGCGTCTTGCTCCTCTCGTCGATGAAGCCGCCCGCGCCGGCGATGAGGTCGCCTGCGACATCATGTCTCGCTCGGCGATCGGCCTCGCCGAGATCCTCGCCGTCGTCCTCGAGGAACTCAGCCTCGCGGGTCAGTCCTACCCGGTCTTCGGCCTCGGCGGTGTGGCACAGGGATCGCCCTTCTTCTGGGACCTCTTCGCCGCGGAGGCCCTCCGGCGTGACCCGACTCTCCAGCTCACTGTTCCGCCGGTCCGGCTGGCAGTCGGGGCGGCCTTCGGCGCGATGGTTCAGGCGGGCGTCGAGGTCAACGCCTCCCTTCGCGACACCGTCGTCGCCTCTCAGGACGCCTTCCCACCCTCCCTTGTACGCACTAAGATGACACTGATCTAGCTGCAGCAAACCGTGTCGAGGTGTGCCCATGCTTCAGAACGACTATCTCGCGAAGGTCCGCGATCTCATCAACCGGCTGGAGTCGACTCAGGCCGAGCCGGTCAACTCGGCGGCCGATGCCGTCGCCGGCGCCCTCGCTCACGGCCAGGGCTTCTTCATCAGTCCCATGGGCCACGGCAACGAGGGCGACCTGCTCGGCCGCGCCGGCGGGATGATGGCCCTCCGCCTCTTCAACTATTCCCTCAGCATCGACAACCCCATCTCCGACGCCCTCCGCGATCGTCCGCGGGCCGAGGGCTTTGAGCCCGACCTCGACGGCGCGCGCTATGCCGTTCGCGCGGGCAACCTCCGCTCGGGCGATTGCCTGCTCGTCGGCTCGGTCTCGGGCCGCACGCCGCGCAGCGTCTCGATCGCCATGGCCGCCCGCGAGATCGGCGCCACGGTCATCGCCGTCACGTCGATGGAGTACACGGTCCGCGTGAAGCCCCAGCACCCGTCTGGCAACCGCCTCTGCGACGTGGCCGACATCCTGCTGGACAACTGCGCGCCCTACGGCGACGCCTGCCTCGACGTCCACGGCCTCTCGGCGCCGATGTTCCCGCTCTCGGGCCTGGGCACGACGATGGTCTGCTGGATGCTCTGCGCGCAGGTGACTGAGAAGCTGCTTGAGCGCGGCCTCCACCCGCACGTGTACCTGAGCGTGAACCGCGAGGGTGGGGAAGAGTTCAACCGCGTCCAGCTCGAGGGCTACAACAGCACGGGCTACTAGCCTTTCGCTTGTGGAGGGGCCGAGTGCGAGGGCGTAAGCGCAGCGCGCGCATCGAGCACCCGGCCCGGTTCTTGCCTTTGTTTCTCGCTGTCATCCTGCGAGAGCAGCCATCTTCGTTGCGCTTAGCGATGCACCGCATCGCAAGGATCTAGTTTTCGCCCTGGCACGACAGGGGAGGGGATGCTCATGTCTTCAGATGCTTACTTCGCCGCCGCCGAGGCCGGCCTTCGCCGCCTCCGCGAGACTCAGGCGCCTCACATCGCCGCCGCCGCCGAACTCCTTGCCGACTCCATCGCCGCCGGCCACGCGGTCTTTGCCTTCGGCGCCACGCACTCCTTCGCCCTCGCAGCCGAGATGGTCTATCGCACCGGCGGCCTCATCCTCATCAACCCCATCTACCCGCACGGCATGGACCTCTCGGTCCGCCCGATGACCTTGACTTCGCAGCTCGAGCGCGTGCCCGGCCTCGGCCGCACACTCCTCGAGAGCAGCCCCGCCGCCAACGGCGACGCCCTGCTCATCGCCTCGACCTCGGGCCGCAACGCCGTCGCGATCGACATGGCCTACGCCGCCCGCGACCGCGGCATCGCCACCATCGCGATCACGTCGGTGGAGTACAGCATGTCGGTCCCCAGCCGCCACCCCTCGGGCGCGCGCCTCCTGGAGATCTGCGACATCGTGGTGGATAACTGCGCCCCGGCCGGCGACGCGGCGGTCGAGATCCGCAGCCTTCCGGTGAAGACCGGCCCGCTCTCGACGGTCCTCGGCTGCGCGGCGGTGAACGCGATTGTGTGCGCGACGATCGAGAAGCTCATCGCGTTAGGCGTCGAGGCGCCGGTCTTCCTGAGCGCGAACCTCGAGGGCGGCGACGAGCACAATGCCCGCCTCCTCGCCGACCTCCGCGACCGCATCCACTACATGTAACTGGCGGTGACCTCAGCCTCTCGACCGCGGCCCCGACGCTGCGGCGCCTCTCTGTCCGCCTCGCGAGTCAGCCGCCGCAGGCGGCGTGGGAGGTCTGGAGGGACAGGTCCCTCCAGAGGGGGTGTCGGGGGCCGAGCCCCCGACCGGGGTCCAGGGGCAGCGCCCCCTGGCTCCTTGAAGCCATCGCCTTCCGGTGTTACACTTTCTCACTTGTAAGAGGTCACACCCCCATGAACCGGCTGCGTCAATGGTTTTCGAGTGAAACTGCAACCTTCTGGCTGAT
Organism: Armatimonadota bacterium; assembly: GCA_003170595.1. GTDB lineage: Bacteria > Armatimonadota > Zipacnadia > Zipacnadales > FEN-943 > FEN-943. Next base: position 8,220 of record PMZA01000477.1, on the reverse strand, counting down.
CACCGGGGTCGTCTGTCTGATCGTCGGCTGTGGCGCCTACCTCGGCGGTCGCATGTGGGTCAATCACTATATGGCCAAGCGCGAGGCCGAGACCCCCGGCCTCGGCCAGGCTCAGGGCCAGCCCGGTCAGCCGGCGCAACCCGGGCAACCCGGGCAACCGGGTCAGCCTGGCCAACCCGGCCAACCTGGTCAGCCCGGCCCGCAGAGTTCTCAGGAGGGGCCCAACTGGTCGCAGTCGCCCAGCGTCGTTCTTCGCGAGCGTCAGCCCAGCGAAGTCGACCGCCAGCAGTCCACCTCTCCGTCCACCCAGCTTCCCGGCGCACCGACGACCGATCAGTCGCCGCCTGCCGACGGCAGCACCGCTTCGCCCGATGCCTCCACGAGCACACCGTCCGAGGCCCAGCCTTCGACCGCCTCGCCTTCCGGCGCCGATACCGGTTCTCCTTCGACGCCGAGCCCCGACTCCAGCGCCAGCACCGGAGGCGGCCAGTGGACCGCGACCGCCGGCTCCTACCGCGATCGCCGCAATGCCGAGCAGGTCGCCGACAGCCTCAACGCTCAGGGCCTTTCCGCCACCGTCCAGCGCGTCACCGTGAGCGGTAAGGCCTCCTATCGCGTGAACGCCGGCACCTTCTCCTCCAAGGCCGACGCCTCCGCCGCCGGCGACAAGGTCCGGGCCGCGGGCTACCCGTCACGGGTGAAGCGTGCCGACTGACCGCTTCGCTTGCCGCCCACGCGTCGCTCTCCTGATCCCAACCCTCGTCCTCGCCTATGATGACCGTCACTGACTGGCTAGGTTTCGGTGCAGTCGTGGCTGCGGCCATGGCCTTTCTCTTCGTCCTCCTCTGGTTCGGAGGGCGGAGCCGCGACGTTGAGCCACGGGTCATCGTCTATGCGATGTTCAAGGTCTTCGGCAGCATCGCCCTCGCGGTCGCCATCGGTGCCGCAGGTCGCACCGTCGTCGGCGGTCCTGTCCTCGATGTGGGCGCCCACACCGGCAACCCCCTCGGCGTCTGGGTCGCGCCTCTCCGCGCTCACCAGACCGCCGTCGTTGTGATCTGCCTCCTGCTCATGGCCGTCCTCTTCCTCTTCGCCATGACCACCGTCCGCTCCATCGTCCAGGGGCCTGTGCCCTTCGATGACGAGGCCGACTCCAACGGCTCCTCCGAGGGCCACGAGGAGTGATCGCGTAATGGTTGCCTGGGCGATCGTCCTCTGGTCTCTGGTGCTCATCCTGGTCGCCGCCCTCACTTACGGCGCGGTCATCGGCGCGCGCGATCTCAGGCTCGACCGCCTGAGCGTCCACCTCCCCGGCCTTCCGCCCGACCTCGCCGGCCTCCGCGTGGTGCATTTGAGCGACACGCACTTCATGCCGAGCGGCTTCATGCGGCTCGTCTATGAGAAGATGGTTGCCGCCTGCGCGGAAGCCTCGCCCGACCTCATTCTTCTCACTGGCGACCTCGCCGCCGGCAGCGAGAACCTGCCCATCGCTGTCCAGTGGTTCTCACGCATCACCGCCCCCCTCGGCATTTTCGCGGTCCTGGGCAACCACGACCTCGACGTCACGATGGAGCGCTGGCTCCTCGATCTCGATACCGGCGGCGATCCCGACGCCCTCCGCGAACCCCTCGCCGCCGCCGGCGTGACCCTCCTGCACAACGAGTGGCGGATCCTCGACGTCCGCGGCCGGCGCCTCCTGATAGTGGGGATCGGCGACGCCTCCTGCGGGCTCGACGACCTCGTCGAGGCCCTCGATGGCGCCCCCTCCGACGTCGACCTCACCATTTTCCTCTCCCACTCGCCCGACATCTTCGACCGCCCCGGCCTTGAGCGCGCCGACCTTGTCCTCTGCGGCCATACCCACGCCGGTCAGATGATGCTCCCCGGCATCGGCCCGCTCTGGGCGCCCGTCTGGCGAGGACGCAGGCGCGGCGCAGGCCTCCTCTCGCTGGGAGAAGTCGTCGCCCACGTCAGCCGCGGCGTCGGCGCAACCTGGCCCGCCCGTCTTGGCGCGCCGCCGCAGGTAGCGCTTCTCGATCTTCAGCCCGGACAGCCCGACGGCCTTCCCGTCTGGCCGGTTCTCACGCGCAGACCCCTTGGCGATGAGGCTCCCACGCCATCGCCGGCTGCTGCCCCCGCCACGGAGGGCGATCACGTCTCATGAGCTGGCTCATCGAAAAGGTCCGCGGCCGCAAGAAGCCGCCGGTAGTCCTCAACCGCGTCCAGGCCACGGCCGCCCGTCCGCTCCGCAATCCGGCCCTCGCCCATCACCTCAACGACGAGGGCTACGTCGTCGTCACCCTCCCGCGCCGCGAGGACACAACTGGCAGGCTTCTATCCTGGGTCTTCATGGTCCCCGAGTCGCGCCCCATCGTCCTCGACGAGATCGGCACCATGATCTGGGGCCTCTGCGACGGCAAGCACTCCTTCGCCGATCTCTCCGTCGCCCTGGCCGAGCGCTACACGATCACCCCTCGCGAGGCCGAGGTTTCCCTCGCCGAGTTCCTGCGTCGCCTGGGCAAGCGCGGGATGATCGCCTTCGCGCTCCCCAAGGACGTCGCGGCCACCCTCACCGATGAGCAGCGCAAGGTCCTCGGCGTCGTCGAGGTGGACCCTGAGGCCGAGCCTCCCCAACGCAAGAAGAGGCGCCGCAGGGGTGCCGCGGATGAGGAAGAAGCCTCCGACGAGTCCACGGACGCGGCCCAGGAATAGCGCCCCCCACCTGTCTCGGTTTTTCTTATGCCTCTTGACAGATTCCCGTCCTTTGCCGCAACATGCGTACAGCTTCAAGCTTCGCTTGGTGCTGCCTCAGCAAATAGTGAACTTATCTGGCTCCCGGAGGACTCTTTCGTGGCCTCATCGCCGTCCTCAGAACTCTGGTTTTGGCATTTCGAAGGCGGAGGAATCTCCGGCGGCTTCACCTGGCGCGGCCCCAATGACGTCAATGACTTTCGCCTGCCCGGCGACGCCATCGATCCACCGCTGCCCTTTGCTGCCCTCTGCGACCGCCTGGGCGCCGCCTCAATGATCGTCGGCGAGCAGGTCCACGGCCGCCGCGTCTTCTCCCTTACGAGTGGCGCGCGCAAAGGCTGGCTTGTCGTCCCCGAGTGCGACGGCCTCGTCACCCCCACGCCGGGCATCGCCCTCGTCGTCCGCGCAGCCGACTGCGTCCCGATCCTCCTCTGGGTCGAGGGCGCCTGCGTCGCCGCCGTCCACGCAGGCTGGCGGGGCCTCGCGGGCGGAGTGGTCGCCACAGCCGTCGCCCGCCTCCTCCGCCTGGGCCATCGCGCCTCCGACATCTACGCCGCCCTCGGCCCATCCATCGGTCCCTGCTGCTATGAGATCGGCCAGGACGCCGCGGCGAAGCTCAGCGCCCTGCCCGGCGGCGAGGATGCGGTCCTGCGGCGCGGCGGAGGATCGTGGTTCGCCGACCTGCCCATGCTTGCGCGGGCTCAGCTTGCGGCGACGGGCCTACGCGGGTCTCACATCCTTACGCCCGGCGAGTGTACGTCCTGCCGCGGCGACCTGTTCTTCTCCCACCGCCGCGAGGGCGCGGAGTCCGGCCGCCAGGTCGGCGTCATCGTCCTCTCCCCGGGCGAATAGGCCTTCCCCTATTCCTTCGTCTTGTCCCTCCGCTTTTCGCTGTCATCCTGAGCGCGTCGGTTTGTGTCGCGCGAAGGATCCCCGGGATCACGTCCGCAACTGCCTACCCATCATCCGACGCCTTCCCCTCAACGAAAACGGGGCCGGATCGTCGATCCGGCCCCGCGCTTCCATCCTTTGTCCTTCCCACCCGCCTTACTGCGGCGGGGCGACCGTCGGCGCCGTCAGGCTCGTGTCCTTCATCAGCCCCAGCTTCACCAGCGCCTCATCCACGAGCTTGTTCGCCTTCACTGTGTCGCCCGCATACAGCGCGGTCCGCGCCTGCCGGAACAGGTCGTCGATGCCGTCCATGTCTTGCCCGGCGTTCTTCTTCTGGAAGTACGGCCCCGACGCCAGCCGCAGCTTCACCTTGACCCGCTCGACTTCCGCAGCCGGGATCGGCTTCACAGCGCTCGGCGCCGGCTCAGGCGGCAGGAACATCGCGAAGATTGCCTCCACGATCTGCCCCTTGTTCTGCTCGAACTCGCTGTCCTTCATCTTCCGCACGTCTTCCATCAGCCCGGCCAGCCTGTCAGGCAGCGGCTTCTGCCCAAGCGCGGGACCCGGCTGAGGCTGCGGCATGGGACCAGGTCTCGGACCCGGTCCGGGCCTGCCACCACGCCTTCCCGGAGGGCCACCGAAGCCGGAGTTGAGCAGCGTCCACACCTGGTGCCGCCGCTGGGCGATCTCCCTGAGGGTGTCCCGCGCGCTCTGAATCATCTCAGTGATCTGGTCGCCATTGTTCTCACGCACGGCGCCCTGCGCATTCTCGAGCGTCTCGTAGGCCTTGGACAGCTCAGGCGTCTCCGCCTGCACCATCCGCATGAGTAGCTGCAACGCCTGCAGGGGCGGTGCGCTGGGCCCCATCGGTCCTCGCGGCATCATCCTGCGCCCACCCATCATCCTTCGGCGACCGCCTGGCGGCCCTCCCGCCATCCTCGGCGCATGCTCGGCCGCGCGGAGAGCCGACCTCAGCAGGTCCATGGCCTTCTGGAAATCGCCCTGCTTGGCGGTATCCTTGGCTTCCTGGATGAATTGCATCGCCTGCCTGATGTCCTTATGCTGGGCCGCAGCCTTCTCGACCGCGGTCTTCACGTCCCCGGTCAGGAACTTCTCAAGCTCCCCAGGCGTCGGTCCGCCAGGCTTGCCCGTCGGAACCAAGGACGGAAGCTTCGACGTGAACTCCGGCGCCTCGATCTTCACCTTCCCTTCGAACTCCGCGGCCAGCGAGCGCACCTTCGCCTCGTCGCCCTTGGCCGCTGCGGCCATGGCCTGGTCCTTGATCGCCCGCAACTCAATCACGTCGTAGCCCTTATCCTTCATGCCCTTCCCGATATCGGACAGGGCGAGCCATGCCTTCACCAGGTCGGGATGGCGGTTGAGGAACTCCTCCGCACCCTTCGGCAGGCCGCCTCCGTTCGCTCCCGTCACCGGCGCCGGTTTCGCAGCCTGCGACACCAGCTTCTGCAGATCCGCAGCCACCTGTTCGTACTGGTGCTCACCGATCTTCCCGTCGATGGCCTTCACCTCGGCCGGTGTCGCCCCGGCCTCTGACCCGAGCGACATCGTCACGACTTTCAGCGCATTGTCGGCCCGCGTTAGCAACGCGTATGTGTGCCATATCCCGCCGCCCAGCGCCACGATGAGCACGAACAGGACGATCGCGCGTAAGTGGCCGCCCTTCGCGTTCACGGGCCCGGAGGTCGGCACGACCGGTGCCACATCCTCGGCGGGGGAGGGGGGCGGCTCGGCGGCCTCCCGCTCATCCTCGTCGGCGGCAAGCCACTTCAGCCGGTCCTCATCGACGTCCCCGCCATCGCTTGGCGCCCCGGTCGGGTATTGCGTCCCTTGTTCATGTTCGTCTTCATGTCCCTGCTCGCCCTGCTCGTCGTGCTCACTCACTAGCCCGTCCTCCTGATGCTTTGCCCCGAATTGGTCCGCCGCACTTGCCTCCGCTCCGTCCTTTCCTACCCCTCCGCCTTCAGTAGCGCGTGTATCTCCGCGCACGACCACAAGTCCATCAGATTGTGTGCCAGCGCCGGCGCCAGGATCTCTCCCACGCCGCCATCCACAAACTCCTTATACCTTTCCGGCAGCTCGGCCCCATCCACATCCGCCGCCCTGACCCGCCCCAGCATCCACTCCTCCACCGCCGTCAGCTTCAGGCTCGGCCGCCCGGTCTTCATCGCCCGCAGCACCCTCAGCAGGTCGCGATGCTCGCCTGTCTCCAGCGCGCCCAGCCGCCAGTACGCCATCCGCTCGCGCAGGTACGGCAGGTCGAAGGTCGTCCCATTGTACGTGATTACGGCCAGACCTTCTCGCAGCGTCGCCGCCGCCACCGTCAGCATCTCGACCTCGCCCGCATAATCCGCCGCGAGAGTTTGACGCACCCGCCCGGTCGAAAGGTCCAGCATACCCACCAGGAAGATGGGCGCCGACCGCAGCGCCAGCGTCTCCAGGTCCATCACCACGGCCGGGTCGCCATACTTCGGCGTCGCCAGCCCCAACTCCTCTGCCATCGCCTCGATCGGGGCCTCGATATCCAGCAGCCCGCCCTCGGCGTTCTCCCGCGCCGTCGCGAGATATCGGCCCATCACGTCGCTCACGCCGCGCATGTCCACGACCTGCCGCCCAGCGGCGGAATCCCCTTCCTTCGGAGCCGCAGCCTCAGCCTCAACCCCCACCGGCGCCGCCTCAGGATCGCCGTGCAGCCATGCGGACACTCGCTTCCTCAACCCGACGGGCAGCGCCACTCAGCCGCCTCCCGGAGCCTTGCCATGGTCCCGCACCGACGTCTCGAAGGCCTCTTCATCCGTCGCCAGCTTCTCAGCTATCGCCGCCGCAGCCTGCCAGTCCTCCGCGCCTTCCGGCCCCGGTCGCGCCGACAGGATCGCCTGCCTCAGCTCGCCCACGGTCTGCCCGGCCGTCGTCGCGCCAGCCGCCAGCGCAGGATCGCGCGTCGCCAGGAACTCCGCCGCCAGCTTTCGATCCTCGCCCCACGTGGCCAGCGGTCCCCGCGCCCACCTGCTCAGCGGGTCACGCGCGGTCTCCTTGTCAGCCGCCTCATGCAGCCGCCTCGCAGCTTCACGCGCCGCCCCGGAGGATGCTCCCGGCGACCCCGCCACCGCCTTCTGCAGGTTCTCCAGGGCCATGCGGCTCAGCTCATCGGCCGACTTCGCATCCCGCCGCCCGCCGATCGCCCCGACGTAGAACGCCCCGCTCGGGAAATGCACCGCCTGCACCGCTTGCGACGCCGGCTCCCATCGCGAGAGGAAGTCCGCCAGCTTCACCGTTCGCGGCTTCGCGTCGCCCGGCGCCATGATCCCGACCATCATCTCCACCGGCCGCCAGCCCGTCACGATCACCCACGGCGTCCCCGCGTTGTACGCCACCAGCGCCGGCTGGCTGCGGATGACGACCATTTTCGCCGCGTTCCACGCCTCATCGCGGTTCTTCGCCATCCACACCGTCGGCGCGTAGCCGCACGCCTCAAACACGCGAGACACCGGGTCCTCTTTCCACGTCCCGGCACCCTTACTGTCGAAGCCTGCCATCGGCACCAGCGCCTCACCAGAGAGCGCCGCCAGGGTCGCCACGTCCACGTTCGTCCCGGCGAATCCCAGCAAGCTGCGTGCCGCCTCCATCATCGTCAGCCGCCCGTCCCCATGTCTCCTCACCGCGGGCACCGTCGTCAGCCACTGCGCTTCCTTGGCCATCGCCTGCGCCTGCTTCTGCTGATCCACCTGGTGCTGGGCGTAATACTTGAACCCCAGCTTCCTCCGCGCTTCCTCGCCGGCCATCGTCTGAGGATAGTCGCGCGTCACCTGCTCAAGAATCGCCGTCGCCTGATTGCTGCTCGCGGTTTGACCCGAGTCCTCCCACACCTGCGCCTTGACCAGCATCGCCGCCGCCGCCGGCTCTTCCTGGTCACCGAAGTTCTTGGTCACGAGTTCAGCCTCACGCCAGGCATCGTCGCCCTTGCCGGCCTCAAGATACGCCCGAGCCACATCCAGATGCGCCCGCGCCCGAAGCTCCGCCCGGTCGGGGAAGCGCTGGTCGATCAGGCCCGCCGCCTCGGCCGCCTTCTCAGGCTGGCGCAGGTCCCTCGCCCAGATGCTCACCGACCACAGCAGCGAGTCGTCCACATAGGGGCTGTCCCCGTAGTTGGTCACAAGCCGGCTATACGCATCCAGCGCATCCTTGGGCTTGCCAAGGTGGACGCGGTCGACGTGGGCAAGCTTGAACAGCGCGTCATCCGCCAGGTACGACTGCGGGTCGTCATCGACCACCCGCTTATACTCCTGCGCGGCCAGCGCGTACTCGCCGTTGGCGAAGAACATTTCCGCCCGGCGGTAGACCATCTCCGCCCGACGGCTGCATCCACCCGCCAGGAGCACGGCTAGCGCGCCGACGCCCACGACTACCCACGCCGGGGTGCGCCTCATCCCGCGGCCCCCGCCGGCGACCACGTCTCGACCTCTTCCAGCGCAAGCCCCGCGTCCATGAGCACGTCCTTCGATCCCAGCCCCGCCTCCGCCGCCCCGAAGAGCTTCCAGGGAAGCTGCCCCGCCCTCACCC
>PMZA01000157.1 GCA_003170595.1 Armatimonadota bacterium | reverse complement strand
CACCAACCCCGCCACATTCCCCCCGGCGATCATCCCCTTCTCCTCCTCACTCACCCCCGCGTACGTCACGAGCGCCATCGGCCCACCCGGATCCCTCTCCGGCATCCCGCTGCTGAACACCAGCCTCTCCGCCCCGAACTGCTCGCATACGCCCTCCGGCCCGAGGAATGCCATGTAGTTCTCGATCCCCAGCCTCACATCGCACCCCGCCTCCCACAGCGGGAACAGATACCTGTCGATGCGGTAGCTGGTATTCACCAGGATGATCGTCAGCCCCGGCCACTCCTTTGCCGTCGCCGCGATGTCATCCCAGTTCGTCTCACCCAGGTCGACGATCAGCGGCACCTTCGCCTCAGCCAGCGCCGCGAGCAATCCCCCGGCGCACCACGGCGTCATCCGCCACGAGTGCGTGTTAGGGAACGCCCGCGCCGCCCCATGCTTCTCGACGCACGTCGCCACCAGCTCCGCCGCGTCCATCTCCTTCGTCGCGGGAGGCAGCGCGACGAGGGTAGGGAAGAGGCGTTCGCGCCCCTCGATCTCGCGCAGCAGTTGCCGGTTGCCTTCAGCGGCGTCCCACTGCCACGCCCAGGCGTGATAAACTAGCGCACGGGCGATGCCTGCGTCGTCCATGGCGCGGAGCAGGCCGTCGGCATCGGTGAAGTGTTCGGGCCGCGGATTGCTCCACGTGCCGATGCGGGTATTGCAGTCGAAGAACTCGATGGCGGGCATGTCGTGGCCTCCCGCGCACCTTTTCCGCGCCGCCCACCCGCCTCCTTTTCCTTGCTCGCGGCTGGGCTCGTGGAGGGCCTTCTGTAGGGCGGGCATTTNNGCTTGTGGAGGGGCCGAGTAGGGAAGGCGTTGGCGCAGCCAACGCAAGGGTCTCCTACCCGGCCCGGCTTTTCGCATTCGCCTTCGGAGGCGCTTCCCAATGTCCGATTTCGACGAACAACTCCTTTCCTCCCAGATCGTCTTCACCGGCCGCCTCCTTACCTTACGCATCGACTCGGTCCGCCTTCCCGATGGCCGCGAGGGCACCCGCGAGGTCATCCAGCATCCCGGCGCGGTGGCTATGGTCCCGCTGATCGGCGACGACGTGATCCTCGTCCGCCAGTGGCGGCAGCCTCTCGCCCGCGAACTCCTCGAGATCCCCGCCGGCACCCTCAACCCCGGCGAGTCCCACGAGGCCTGCGCCGACCGCGAACTCCGCGAGGAGATCGGCTACGCGCCCGGCGGCTTGACCAAGCTCGCCGCCGTCGCCCTCGCTCCCGGTTATAGCACTGAGATCCTGCAGATCTATCTCGCCGAGGACCTCACCCCTTCCCGCGCCAGCCAGGACGCCGACGAACTAGTCCTCGCCGAGCGCATGCCCCTGGCGGAGGCCGTCCGCCTCGCCCAATCCGGCGGCATCGACGACGCCAAGACCGTGGTGGGCATCCTGCTCGCGGCGGCACGCAACCCGCGCCGTCCGGAGGCGTGATCCCGTGGCCGACTACAAGCCGCCCCAGTCCGTCTGGCCCCGCTGGATGCACATCACCTGCCTCGGCTGCACGAGCCTGATCGCCCTGTCCGCCCTCCTCACCGTCGGCTCCATCGCCGCCTGGGTCCACCACGAGACGACCACCCCCTCCGCCACGATTTCCCCGGCCCGCCACCTCCCGATCCTTTCCCTCGACAACGGCTGCGTCGCCGTCGTCCGCGCCGAGGGGTACAACGCGACGCAGGGCGCCTACCTCCCCGACGGCCGCATCGTCGCCCTGGGCATCCCCACCATCGACTTCGCCAAGCTCTTCGGCTCCGCCCTTCAGGGCGCGGGCAAGCCCAACGCCCCGGTCACCACCGCCCTCAACCTCACGATGCAGCGCATCGTCCTCCTCGACCACGGCGTCGCCACCGAACTCCCCATCCCCACCAGCCAGGAGCACGTCGCCAGCGTCCAGGCCTTCTCGGTCGACCCCGCTGGCGCCCACCTGATCGCGTCGGTGAATCTTCTGGAAGCCGGCGCCAACGCCTACGATCCCGGCCGCCAGGGCGGGCCTTCCGAGGTCTGGCTCCTCGACCTCGCCTCGCGCCAGTGGACGAAGCTCCTCCGCCTTCCCGTCGGCCAGAACATGCGCTTCGCCGCCTGGCTTCCCGATGGCAGCGCGGTCCTCGGCCGCCCGATGGGCCAGAGGGAGGACACGGCCACCGACATGTGGGCCCTCGACCTCCGCGGCCACGTCCGCACCGTCGCCAGGCTTCCGGGCCTGCGCGTGTGGAAGCTGCTCACCGATGCCTCGGGTGTCCACCTCCTCGGCTTCACGAGCATCGGCGCCAACCACGGTCGCATCTTCACCGCCGACCTCGCCACCGGCAAGACCTCCGAGCGCCCGGTGATCGACGTCCCGGGCATGCATCCCGGCCCTCTCTCGCCCGACGAGAGCCTGACCGTGGTGAACGATTCCCTGGTGGCGCTCGACTGGAAGGCAGCGCGCCTGCGCCACCTTGCGCAGTTGATCATCGAGGCGAACAACCTCCGCGCGGCGAAGGACGGAACCTGGGCTTTCGCCGATCTCAGCGGCCCGACGGGCGCCTTCGTAAGGTCAGGAGTGGTGGCGATCAACCTCAAGGACGGACACGTGCACTCGGTGTTTGCGCGGGGGACCCAGACGTCGATGATGTCGGTGCTGGCGCCGGCGCCAACTGGCTGTGGTTTCCTGGCGTCGACGAACGGATACTTTTCGTCACCCTTCACGGCGGAGAAGTCGGAGGTGTTGGAGGTCTACGCGGACACCGCGGCTTTGGCCAACTCGCTGACGGTCAAGTCCAGCGAACCCAGCCCGGCCCCCGCCCCCACGAGCGGCGAGTGAGTGGTTTCCGTCTTGGCTTGCTGTAGGGCACGGCTCTACGCCGCGCCGCTGGTTTCAGCTTTCCCGTCCTTCCGCCCTGGCCTTGGCTTGTGGAGGGGCGATTGAAGCCTGCCCCCTGCGCCTTGGCTTGTGGACGGGCCGAAGGGGGTGAGCGACCGGAAGGGTTAGGCGACCGGAAGGGTTAGGCGACCCGAAGGGTCGCACGGGTCCCCCCTCCGGCCCGGATCCTTGCCTTTCGGTCCTGCCTTTGGATCTCATCCTGAGCGCACGACCCATCGCTCGTGGATCATCGAATCGCGCGAAGGATCCCCGACACACGCCTCGCGGCTCCCTAGGCCTTCGTCACCCTCACCACGATGTCGCCCACGAACTCCGGCAGCCCCAGCCTCACTGCCTCCCCATCCTTCGCCTCAACCTCCACCGCCGGCGAGTACATCCCCGTCACCGGCGAGTAGCACGCCACCTTCCACGTCCCCTCCGCCAGCTCAAACCCCACCTCACCCCTGATCGCCTCACCCGCGCCCGCCTCATCCCTTTCCCTTTCATCCGCCAGATACACCGCATAGTCCTCGCCTTCGACCGCCAGCACCGACTCCAGCGTATGCTCCGGCTGGGCCTTGCCCCAGCCCGCCAGCGTCCTCGCCCGCGCGAGGTCCATCGAGTGCACGAAGTCCGACAGGTGCTTCATCCACATCCGGATATGCGCCTGCGACTCCTCGGTCCCATCCTCCAGCCATGGCTGGATCGAGAAGTCGATCACATCGTAGTGGCATCCGCCCATCAGCGCCGTCCACGCCCGCTTGCGATGGATGGTCCACCCTTCGGGGTCGCGGTACTGGCTGGCGATGTTGTCCTCATCGAAGTTCAGCGGCTTCTTCTCATCGCGCGTCGCGAGGCAGAAGTCGCGCATCGCCCGCAGCTTCAGCCCCTTCGACATGAAGTCGCCCATGTTGTACATCTGCCCGTGGTATTCCATCCCCGGCAGCGGGTGGATGTTCACCGCATCCACGTCGAAGTCGCCGAAGGCATAGTCGTGCGGACCCGAGAACGGTTCGTAGATGAACGACTCCTGCCCGGCGATGATGTGCTTGTTCTCCATGCCCATCTCGGTCTCACGCACGATTCCGGCCAGCGCGCTCAGCCACTCGTTCACCTCATCGGGCGTCGCGAAGTCCCCGCCCGACGGCATGCCTCCCGGCTCGTTGCACATCTCGTAGAAGATGTTGTCGTACCGGTTTGTCTCCTCGACGATCTTCTTCGCATGGGCCGCCTGCCTCGCCCACAGCGTCGGATGCCGCAGCGACATGTACTCGGCCCACTTGATCTCCGGCGTCCCGTTGATGTTGTTGCCGGGGTGCAGCGGATTGAGCCCCCACCCAGTCGGCTCGTACGTATTGCTCAGCAGCACGACCTCGACGATGATCCCGTAGTCGCTCGCGAGCGAGAGGAATCTGTGCAGCCGCTCGAAGTATTCCGTGTTCCACTGGTCGAGGTCATACTTCGGCTCACGGTCGATGGCCAGCTCCGGCCCGGTCCGCACGTACGGTGCGATGAAGTCGGGCGACGCGGGCTTGCACGTCGACGCCGGGTTGACGTAGCTCTGCTGCTCGCGGAAGAGGCAGAACAGGCGGGTGACGGTGATGTGCTTCGCGGCCACATCGGCGAGATATCGCTCCATGCGGAAGGGCCGGTTGAGTACCGCGCCGTAATGCTCAGTGGCGGTGACGAGCGCGATGGCCTTGCCCCTGAACTCAAAGCACCTCGGATTATCAGGATGCACCCTTATCGGCTGTGCCATTGTCTCTCCCCTTGCCTTTTTGTAGGGCGGGCATTATGGCCTTTAATTAAATATATGG
>PMZA01000058.1 GCA_003170595.1 Armatimonadota bacterium | reverse complement strand
TGGAGCTCCTGCCGCGGCGACACGGCCAGCCGGCCATGCGTGCCCTTGTCGGTGCCGACGACGGGGGCGGATTGGCCTTGCGGAACCGTCACCTCCCACGCGGTCGGCGAATCGAACTCGGCGAACGTGCGGACGGTCTGCGGGCTCGCCAAGGCCAGGGACGAGCCAAACTCGGGCACCTTCTCCATCGGGGCGCGGGCGGTGATCGTGAAGGGCGGTCATGCCCAGGGCCATGCTACCGACGTCTTCTTCGATAGCGCGACCGGGACGGTCCGCTTGCTTGAGTCCCCTCGCCTCCCCACACGCAACACTCACGGCACAGGCTGCGTCTTCTCGGCGGCGCTGACGGCGTGGCTGGCGAAGGGTGCGCCGCTGGAGATCGCGGCAGCGCGGGCGAAGCTCTTCGTGACGGCGGCGATCAGGCACGGCCTCGCCCTTGGCCACGGTCACGGCCCGGCGAACGTCCTTGCCGCCGGCCTCACCCTCCCGATCGACACCCGCGGGCTGTGAGCCCTTTCGCCCACCGCCTTTACTCCTTGTGCCGCCACACGCGCAGATACTCCACATCGAACACCGACGGCAGGTCCGCGTCGTCTACCTTTCCAAACCACGAGAACATGGCTTCAGAGTCGAAGTAGATCTGCATCGGGTAGAACCAGTCCGTGTTGATCGCGGTTCGCACCGGCACGCCGTCGATGTACCAGGTGATGCCCTCCTTGCTCCACTCGAACCCGTACACATGGAACTCGTCGGCGAAGTTCCACGGCGCGATCCATTCCGTCCCGCTGCCCCGGTGGACCTTGCTCTGCGGCGTGCTCCACACGTGCAGCGTCATGTTGTACTTGTGCTTGAAGTCCGGCGAGTTGGCGCCGACCTCGAAGATGTCGATCTCGCTTCCGTAGTCGGCCAGGCCCGTGTCGGTCAGCCAGAAGGCGCTCGACGCGGCCGACCTCATCGGCCTCGCCTTCGCCTCGTAGTAGCCATAGCCCGAGCGCCCGTATGTCTTGACGGCGCAACTCGTGTAGCCTTCGTACCCCTTCAGCCCCGCCATCTCCGGGACGTCGCCCTTCCGGAAGGCCAGATGCAGCATGCCATCGCTGACGGTCACGTTCGAGGGGAGAAACAGGGCGGGCTCGCGGCCCTTCCAGTCGCCCGCTGCCGTCGGCAGAACATGCCAGCGCTTCGTGTCCAGGGCCGTCCCCTCAAACTCATCCGAAAAGTCCCTGTCCAGGACCCAGTGCCCCTGGTTCCCCTGATCAGACAGAGGCAGGTTCTGGTGCACGTGTTTGGGCGTCGACCCCAGATCGCCATCCCTCGTCCAGTTGGTCATCGGCGCGCTCAAAGCCATCCCTCCCAGGGAAAGGCACGCTGCGGTCATCATTACAAGTAGTCCCACTAATCCGCGGTTGATTCTCATGGATGTCAGCCTCACGGAGTGAATCTTATCGCGATCTGTCTATCGACCGCCACAGCTTCAAGCGTCTGCTTCCGCCCGCCTGGCCAGGTGATCTCCAGCGACACCGGCCCAGCGTTGTCGCCGAGCCCGAAGTGCAGGACCAGGTCGTTCTGATTGCCTTCCCCCGTCCCGGCCTCGACCTGCCGCGTGAGGGTCTTGTCGGCGAGCTTGATCCGCACCTGCGCTCCAATCGCCGACCAGTTCACCAGCCGCCCATCGCCGTTAAGCCGCACCTCCAGCCAGTGCCGCTTCGGCCCCTGCCCGACGAAGAGCTTGCCCCCGCTCACCAGGTCCAGCCGCCCGTCGCAGTTGAAGTCCGCGAAGGCCGCCTGGTACGTCGGGTCGAGCCCGCCCACCCCGGCCGCCACCGTCGCATCGGAGAACTTGAACCCGCCGTCGTTGTGATACAGCACCGGGAAGTTGTCGTGCCCAAAGGACGCGTTGCGGTACACGGTCGTGAAGAACAGGTCGAGCATGCCGTCGTTGTCGTAATCCCCCGCCGCCGGGCTCGCGTACGATTCCTGATAGAACACCCCGCACGTGCCGAGGTCGTCGAAGTGGTAACCCTTCGCCGCGCCGAGGTTGTGCAGGAAGCGCGACTTCGGCTGATCGCCCCGATCGTCCACATGCGCGAAGTTGCCCACGAACAGGTCGAAGAGGCCATCGTTATCGAAGTCGCCCCACGCCGCGCCGATCGAATGTCCGCCATCAAACCCCGGCGACGTCCCGACCGCATTGAACTCCGGCGCCACATCCTTGAAGTGCCCCTTCCCGTCGCCGAGCCACAGCACATTCGCCTGCAGCCGGTAGTTCGACACGTACACGTCGAGCGCGCCATCCTGGTTAAAGTCGCAGGCCGTCACCCCGCGCGAGCGATGGTTGACCTCCTGCCACGCAAGCTTGAAGCCCTTGCCCTTATCGTTCATGAGGATCAGGTTCGGGTAGGTGATCCCGGCGTCCCAATCCTCGTAGCCGCCGATGTAGAGATCGACGAAGCCATCGCCATCGAAGTCGCCCCAGCAGGCTCCGCGCGAGATGGTCTTCGGCAGCTCTGGCATCTTGATCGGCGTGAAGCCCTTGCCGTGATCGTTGTGGTAGATCTGCATGTTGGAGTATGAGAACAGATCGACCCAGCCGTCGTTGTCATAGTCGGCCGCGACGCAATCCCCGAGACCGTCGCACAACTTCGTGAAGCCCTTGCCCTGATTGTTGATCCACACTGTGCCGCCCACGAGGAGGTCGGTCCAGCCGTCGTTGTTGAAGTCGGCGCAGCACGCCTTCGCATTGGCAAGCTGCAATCCGAGCGCGGCAGTCTTATCCACGAACGTCCCCTGCGCCCAAGCCATGCCCGCGGCGATCGTCATCACCGCTAAGACGCTGATCCTCATGTCTTCCTCCCTTGCCTTCGACAGTCACTCGGTTCCGACTAGGCACCCGCGGACTCAACACCCCGTTGGCGGCCACACTGCCTCGCGAGGAAGCCGCGCTGTCTGCGGCGAAGTGCACCGCAGGTGCGCAGTGGGGTCAGGGGCCAGGGCCCCTGCGGGGTGTGGGGCAGGGCCCCACGGTTTGCTCTGGCTTTAGCTTTGGCTTGTGAGCAGTGGCTTGAGCCTCGTGATATCCGCCAGCAACACCGGCGCAAGGCTTGCCTGATGCAGCGCCGCCGCGGGGTGGTACAACGGCACATACTTCACCCCGTCCCGCTCGACGATCTGCCCGTGGATCTTCCCCATCGGCTCCCCGATGCCCAGCACGGTCATCGTCGCGGGCTTGCCCAGCAGGCATATCACGCTCGGCCAGATCGCCGCGATCTGCCCGTCGAGATACGGCTTGCACGCGGCGACTTCATCGGGCATCGGCTCGCGATTCCCCGGCGGCCGGCACTTCACGATGTTGGTGATGAAGACCTCTTCGCGCTCGAGGCCCACGCGCCGGAGGAGTTGTTCGAGGAACTGGCCCGCGGGGCCGACGAAGGGCCTACCCTGCCGGTCTTCTTGCTCACCCGGGCCCTCGCCGATGAACATGATCCGCGCCCCAGCGGCACCCTCGCCGGGCACGGCCTTGGTCCTTGCCTTCGCGAGCGGGCACAGCGTGCACATCCGCACCTCAGCGGCGATGTCATCGAGGATCTGGGAGGTGATCGCCGCGTCCTCGATCATCGCTACACCAGGCCCAGGCCCTCGCAGGCCTTGCGGATAACGGCCGTGTCGGCCTCGGTCGCGGGCACGAGCGGCAGCCTCACCCCGCCCACCGGGAAGCCGCAGATCTCCAGCGCCCGCTTCACGCACGACGGATTTCCCGACGCGAGGAAGAGCGCATCGAACAGCGGCGCAAGCTCGCCATTGATCTTCGCGGCCTTCGCCATATCGCCCGCATAGAACGCGTCCACCATCTCACGCAGAGGCCGGCTCCCCACGGCCGACGCCACGGATATGATCCCCGCGCCCCCGACCGCCAGGATCGGCAGCGTCAGCCCATCGTCGCCGCTCCACACGATGAAGTCGTCAGGCTTGCCCGCACAGATTGCCGTGATCTGCTTGAGGTCACCCGACGCCTCCTTCACGGCGGAGATGTTCTCGACGTCTCGCGCCAACCGCAACGTCGTCGCGGCCTCGATGTTCTTCCCGGTTCGCCCGGGCACGTTATAGAGGATGACGGGCAAGTCGCTGGCTTCCGCGATGGCCTTGAAANNCGTTATAGACGATGACCGGCAGGTGGGTCGCCGCGGCGACGGCCTTGAAGTGCTGGTAGAAGCCCTCCGCCGACGGCTTGTTGTAGTACGGCCCGACGACCAGGATCGCATCCACGCCAGTGTCACTCGCCTCAGCGGTCAGCGCGACCGAGGCGGCGGTATCGTTGTTGCCAGTGCCGGCGAAAACCGGCGTCTTCCCCACCGCTTCCTTCACCACGCGGTACAGCCGCAGCTTCTCGTCATGGCTCAGCGTCGGCGACTCCCCCGTCGTCCCGGCGACGAGGACCCCATCCGATCCCTCCGCGACGACCTTCTGCGCAAGCTCGCCCGCGCGGTCGAAGTCCACGGCGCCGTCAGCCTTGAACGGCGTGGGCATCGCGGTGATAACAGTTCCTAGTGTTGGCTTCGTCATGGCAGTCAACTCCCGTGAAGGACCCTTCCTGGAGCTTCTAGTGTTCCCCAACCAACCCCCTTCTCCTTCCCCTTTCCCGTCCCGACGAATCAAGAGAGCCGACGCCTTAGCGCCGGCTCTCGATGATCTTGACTATCGGACCCTCGTTACTCAGCCGCGACTGCGACCTGGGCCTCGACGGCGTTCGGGAGAACGCTGACGCGCACGCGATCGCCGGTGCAGCGGTCGAACTTAACGCTCCCTTCGGCCATGGCGAAAAGGGTGTCATCCCCGCCGCGCCCAACGTAGCGCCCGGGCAGGACTCGCGTCCCGCGCTGGCGGATGATGATCGTGCCCTTAATGACTGGCTGGCCGTCGTACTTCTTGACGCCAAGTCGCTTAGATCTGCTATCGCGACCGTTCTTGGTTGAACCCATTCCCTTTTTATGCGCCATCTAGCTCACCAACCTTTCGGCGTGATTGCGTTGTGCTTAGGACTATTTGCCCGCACTACTAGCCCGGCTCGATACCGGTGACCTGGACCACGGTGAAGCTCTGCCGGTGGCCGATGGTCTTGCGGTAGCCCTTCTTCTTCTTGAACTTGGCGACGCGGATCTTGGGATCGCGGCCCTGCTGGATAACGCGACCGGTCACCGACGCGCCTTCGAGGATGGGCGTTCCGACCCGCAGCTTGTCGCCGTCATGGATGGCGAGTACCTGGTCGAGGACGACCTCGGTGCCGACGTCCACGGCGAGCTTCTGGGTCTTCATGATACGGCCGACTTCAGCCCGATGCTGCCGGCCACCTGTGTTGACTATGGCGTACACCGCTTCATCCCTCACTGGTCTTGCCAACGACCAACTGCGCACGGCTCTGGCCCGCGCGCTTGGCGCCTTCAGAACGTATAGGTCGACGCCGTAGGGCGCCGACCGGAACAAGATTACCCCACCACCCCCTCCGCTGTCAACACCTTCCGCCCTAGCAACCGGTGGCGGGTCTTTCGACCCGCCACCGTATCATGATCTTCCAAACCCTTCGCCATCAGTACCTCAGCAGCGCCGCGATGCCTCCCAGTCGATCCAGCAGGTCCGACGCCGGCGCAATCTCCACCGTCGCCCCACCCTTCTCGGCCATCTCGACGAGGACCTCGCCCAGCTCAGCGGACACCACCGATCCCCCGCAGTACAGGCACCGGTCATCGGCCGCGGGCACGGTGAGCACCGCATCGCACTGCTCGCAGCGGTATCCTTTGCCCTTGAAGTTCTCCCCGATCACCAGGATGTCCACGCGGCCCTGAGCCATCGCCGCGGTCACGGCATCCGCTCCCGACGCCGCCAGACCGCCGCGCTCAAGCTCCTCGTAGATCCGCGCCAGCGTGCTTGCCCCGCCGATCGCCGCATCCATCTTTATCAGCGGCAGGACCCGCTTGAGCAGCGGGTTCTTCCCATCGCCCGAGGGCGAGTGGGCCTCCGCCATGATTTTCTTCGCCAGCGCCGCGGGCAGGACTCGCCTCAACTCCGCGACGTTCTGGTCCAGCCCTAGCAGTATCATGCCGGACGCCGCGTACTGCGCATCAAGCCCAACCAGCGCCTCGGCAACCTTTTTCATGTGCATGTGGACATGGTCGGCACGATGAAGCTGAAACCGCTTCTGCGACCATCCCGAGAACCCGCCCCGGTGCGTCTTACCAGGCACCTCGGTATCGACCTGCGCAAGCTTCGACACCGCGTCGGGGCCTCGTAAGTGGACCATGTAAATCGCCGCGTGATCCGCGCTCACCTCCGCCACCAGATAATGCTCATGCTTCTCCACCACGTGGGCCAGCGGCCTGACCGCCGCCCTCTCGTTCAGCACGACCTCCGTCTCAAAGCGTTGCGAAACCGGGAAAGCCTCGAACAGCTCGAGGTGCGGCGCCACGAACATCGCCACACCGCGGGCCGCCGCGGGCATGCCGTTGTGCACGTAATCCCACACCTGCTTGACCGCCTTCCAGTACGCCCCTTCCTTCTGGGGATCCTCATCGAGCAGTCGCCCAAGCTCCGCGAAGCGCTTGCGGAGCAAGGTCTCATAGGACCGCGAGGCCCTCGCTTGCGGGCCAAGATCAAGATATACCGACACGAAGGGAAAACCTGGTTCGAGGGAAACCAGTCTGTCTAGATCGGCCTGTGTGGCCAAGGTGCTAGGCCTCCCCTTTCACTGCTTTGGGATTGCTCCGATCGCCGCCCGGAGACGGCGAGGAGAGAACGACAGCAACTACGCGTGTTGACACCTCCTGGTTGACACGCCTGGGGGCACTACGGGGTATCGCACGGAACTCCACCGCTCCGCCTCCACTCCGCCAGTTCGCTCTCGTGGGCCTGCCGAGGCAGGTCCTATCCTTACTATCTGCCACGCTTCTGCATCCTTACCCGCCATGTTAGGCTCGGACGCCTTCCCGTTGACTAGGCTGCGAAGCACTACACTGACGTTTTTCGCCTTGACCCGACCTCCTCCTGCCACCTATCTAGAACGCTTTTCCATCCCCTCCCGTTCACCAAAAAACTGCGACGCGGAATCAGCCCTGCGCCACCCCCACTCCTCCCACGTCTGTCATCCTGAGGGAGGCGTGTTTTGCCGACCGAAGGACCTAGTCTTCGCCCACCACAACCCTCCCCTCACGCCGCCTCTCTTAACGCCTCCACCACCTCCCTCTCTTCCGCCTCCTCCCACTTTCCTCCCCACTCTCCTTCCCACTCGGTGATGTCGACCTCCTTCGCAACCTTCTCGCCTTCCTTTCCCCCACCCTCCTGTACTACCATTTCCTTACCTTCACGCGGCCCCTCGGCGGCGCGCATGTATACACTGCCTTCCCGGCTTCTCCTCGCTATGCTCATGACGGCCCTGAGTCTCTCCTCTGCGGATCCTCCATCTCAGAGTCCATCGGCGACCGCGGCCCATACTGTAGCCTGGCCTCTCTCCTCCGCCGTCCGGAATCAAAGACGGGCACGCTTCCGCGTGCCCGTCCCGTATTCGTCCGGCTCAACCTTCACTCGCCCAGCAGCTTATCCAGCCACACGCTCACGCTCTTCTCCCACGCCTCACCGTGAGCCTTGCAGCCCTTGATGCTGAAGTGGATTCCCTTCCCCTCCATGTCGCGGTTGTCGCCCACGAGCAGGTCGGTATCCGGTCCCTCGACCGCGACGCCCGTATCCCACAATCGCTTCTGCGCCTCACGCGTCGTCGGATGCGACGGCTCCTCGGGGCTGTGGTACGACACCTGCGCGACGACCCACGAGACGTCCCAGCCCGCCGCGGCACTCGTCGCACGGATGACCGTCGTCAGCTTCTCCGCATACTCATCGGCGCTCATGCCGGTATCGGTCTCACCCTGATGCCACAGGACGGCGCGGAAGCCCATCGGCCCAAGTTGCCAGATGCGGCCCATCATCCACGCGAACAACTCGCCATCCGGCAGCCACTGGTTCACGCTCGTCCCGCCATGCCCGGTGACGGCCACCCCAATCGGCACCTTATACTTGGCGTACATGGCGTCGCCGAAGCCCGGCCAGAAGCTGCCGCCGGTCGTCTGATCGTGCGCGCCGGGCTGCGGGTCATCGGCGATGCGCCAGTCATGCCCGCTGAAGCTGGAGACCATGCCGCTCGTCTGCTGGGTGGGGAACTGGCCGCAATTCGTCGAGTTCGACTGCCCCGCGCCGACGAAGACCTCGCCCACGCCGACCCTCTCCACGCTCGCCGACGCCAAGACCGCCCCGCCCTTCGTCGCCCGCACCTCGACCTTGTACCATCCGCCCGGCACGGTCGCGAGCATCGCCGAGAAGCTCTGCACCTTCGGGCTCATCGGCACGCTCTGCCACTCGCCCCCGAGCGCGCCCTTTAGCGACGTCCCGGTCACTCGCGCCTCCACCTTCTCGCACGCCGGCTTCACTCGCCCGCTCACGACGACGTACCCGTCGTACATCCCGCGCCGCTGGAAGACCTGCAAGTTCCGCGGCGAGAGGATGGTCATGTCGGCCTCCGGCACCGGAGCGTTGATTTCCTTGACCTTCGCCATCTCTTCAGGGGTCGCGCTTGCCATGGTCAGCTCCACCTTGTTTGTGCCGTTTGGCGGTATGGACAGCTCCCAGACCTGATGATTCCCTACCCGCGGCCGTTCCCACATGTGAATACTCGTATGCTAAGATAAATGGTGTTGTCGATCAACGCCTGGTGGGGCGGTAAGTCCACCAAGTAGCCCGCTGGAGGCCCTTGTCATGCGCACCAAAGTCGCAGCCATCGTAGTCCTTCTTGCCCTTCTCGACACCGCCGCCTTCTCGGCCCCGGACGTCCTCAGGATCCTCGACACCGCGCCCATCAAGGGCTCCCCTGAGCATATGGGCGGCGGCACAATGGTGAAGTTCAAGATCTACCTCGGGGACGGCAGCGCGAAGGGGTTCAAGTGCCTCTTCAAGCCCCGCCAGGGCGGCGAGCAGACCTTCCGCCACGAGATCGCCGCCTACCGGATCGACCGCCTCTGCCACATGGGCCACGTGCCAATTGTCGCGCGGCGGGTCTTCCCGTATTCCTTATTCGCCGGCCNNGGGAAGATCGAGGGATCGCTCCAGCAGTGGATCCAGAACTCCTCCGACCCCTACGGCCTCGGCGCCGAGAGCTGGTCTCGCGAGTGGCTGCACCGCCTCAGCACCTTCTCGGCGGACATCCCGGACCACGACGCCGCCCGCCAGATCTCCGACATGTTCCTCCTCGACTACCTCCAGGGGAACATGGACCGCTTCTCCGGCGGCAACATCCTCCGCGACAACCACGGCGACTTCTGGTTCATCGACAACGCCGAGGCCTTCGGCGGCTCAGCCCGGCCGCTGCACGACTTCGACCGCGTCCTCCGCTTCGATCGCAAGGTCGTCGAGGCCCTCCGCCACGCCACGGAGGCCGACTTCGCCCGCGAAGTCGGCCCCTACCTCTCGGACTCCGAACTCCGCAGCCTCCTGGCCCGCCGACTGCACGCCCTCGCCCACATGCGGTCGGTCGTCAACACCTACGGCGAGGCAAAAGCCTATCTCTAGGCCCGGCGCGCGCGCGCTTACTCCGGCGACTGCTTCACGCTGTACACCTGCCCACCCTTCACCGCGCGGTACTCAACCGTGCCGTCCTTGTGCACGACCAGGCACAGCAGTATCGCGTCGTACTCCGGCCCCTCCGCCCCGTCCATGATGACGACCCACTGCTTCCCCTTTCGCACTGCGTAGGCGACGTGCTCTCCGTTGCGGCTGAAGATCGGCCTGCCGCCCATCAGCCCGTCGTAGGCGGGCCGCTCGACGCCGTCGACGATCACGACTTCATCCCGACCTTTGGTCGCCTCGTACGCCACGTGCTTACCATCGGGGCTGAAGGTCGCGTCGCGAACCCACGAGTACCTGGGCCCTTCGACGCCATCCACGACCTGCACGTAGCTTCCGCCGGTCGCGGACGTGTTGGCGGCATAGGCGAGGTGCTTGCCGTCCGGGCTGAAGATCAGGCGCGTCTCGTTGGTCGGGCTGTTGAAGGTCATAATCGGCCCTTCCCACTTCCGCACTGGATACTCCCGCCCCTCGACGCCGTCTAGGAACACGAGCCACTTGCCGCCCCGGTGCGCCTCGTACGCCACGCGCTTGCTGTCGGGGCTGAACACCGGCCACTCGACGCCGTCATACTCCGGCCCCTCGACGCCGTCGCAAACCATCACCGCCTCTCTACCCTTCGTCGCCACGTACGACACGCGCTTCCCGTTCGGGCTGAAGCGGAGGCAGCCATACCCGATACCGTCATACTCGCGCCCCTCGACCCGATCGACCACGACGACATCTCTGTTCGGGCGTTTGCGAGCGACGTAGGCCACGCGCTGGCCATCGGGGCTGGTAATCAGGTCCCTTACTTGGTCGTACTCCGGCCCATGGACCCCGTTCACGACTACAAACTGCCTGCCGTCCCAGCTTCCGACATGAACCGGATCGGGAGCGTGCCATCTCATCCCCGTTGCGCCTATCTGCTGGCCCGGCGGAACGCTATCGCCGATGGGCAGGAACACATCCTTCTCTTTCGCGCGGGCATCGCCCTTCGGCTCAGCGATGAAGGCGTCACGCTCAGGAAACGTGCGCAACGTCCCCATCCGCGTCTGCTCGACCCGAGCCGCCGTATCGGCCCACGCCATCGACGCCAGCATCGCCAGCACGCAGAGATATCTCATCACCCGCACCGCCATAGTTGCCCTTCACCCAAGCTGCGCCCTTGCCTCCTCCACGATCGCCACCACATTCTCCACCGGCGTATCCGCAGGAGCGGCACCCGCCGGTGCGAGGACATATCCCCCGTCGGCGAAGAGGCTGAGCCAATGTGAGACCTCTCGCCTTACGTCCTCCACCGTCCCCAGCGGGATCGTGCTCTGGCTGCCCAGCCCGCCCCAGAACGCCACGTCCTTCCCGTACTCCCGCGCGCACCACTCCACGTCCATGACCTCCGGCTGCAACGGGTGTATGACCTCGCACCCCACCTCGATCAGGTCCGGCACGATGTCCGTGATGTTCCCGCACGAGTGGATCATCACGACCAGCCCGATCTTCCGCGCCGCCTCAAAGATGCGCCGGTACTGCTCCTTGAAGATCCTCCGCCACACCTCCGGCCGCACCATGAGCCGGTCCTGAAACCCCCAGTCGTCGCCGAACCGCACCCCATCCGCGCCCATGCCCTCCGCCTGCGCCACGACCGCGCACGCATAGTCGGCCAGCCGCACGGTCATCTCCTCGACGAACTTCGGCTCGCCCATGAGATACCCGAGGTAGTTCTCGAAGCCGCACAGCGCCCACGCCGGCTCGAAGAGCCCCGGCATCCCGAGCGTGAGGAAGTGATCGGGATACGCCGCCCGCACACCCGGTATCCCATCCGCCCGCCCCTCCGCCGCGCCATCGGGAAACGCGTACCCGTCGAGGCTCGGCGTCTTGAGTGGATAGTCGACAAGCTCGCCCCAGTCGCCCACGGTCAGGTCGCGCGCAGTCCTCGCCCACACCGAGCCGAACTCGTTCCGGTACATGCCTTCGGGCGCGGGCTCACTCACATGCCCTCGCGGCTCACCGAAGCCGCCCCACACCATGTGATCCCCGGTCGCCTCACGCAGATCGTCGGTGCCATAGTAGGCGACGAGCTTGCGTGCGACAGCGCTGGTCAGATCGAACTGCCAGGGCAGCGCGTCGATTGCCCCGTGCCTCACACTCGCCAGCAATCTTTCCCTCTTCGTCATGTCAGCGTCTCCCGCTCTCTGCTTTGGCCTGGCATGTGTAGCCGCGGGCTTCCAGCCCGCGGGGGGGGCACGCTGTAGCCTTTCTTGCCTTGGCTACTTGGGCGGCTGTTTCTCCGCATCAGTAGGCAGTTGCTTGCTGAGCCAGATGTCGTCGAAGCACAACGTAGCGCCCTGACCGGGCGTTACGCCGTAAGCGCTCGAGAGGAAGTTGACCATCGTCACCTTGTCCCACCCCATCGGTTCGCCGCACGTCGCAAAGCTCGCCAGCGGGAAGCTGAGCAGCTTCCACCCGGACCAGTCCAGCGGGAAGGTCACCCGGAATCCGTCCACGCCTTTGTGGCCCGCGTCCGACTCCACGAACAGGACCACCTGGTCGCCGACCGCAGCCGCACAATGCACCCACATATTGAGGTAGCCATAGCCCGACCAGTTACCGGGCATCGAGATGTCGAACAGCGACGTCTGCGCGACCGTGCTCGCCCATTCCGCCGAGTGACCGCCCGCGCGAGAGGGCTTCAGCGTGCAGGACAGCGGCGACATCGCCCCCCAGTCGGTATCCGCATGGAACAGCAGCAGCCTTTCGCCCGGCGGTTCGGCAGGGAGGAGACATACATCGCCGAAGCGCAGCACCGTGCCCGGCTCATACTTCACCAGATTCGCCCAATGCTCCATGTCGAACCCGAGGTTGTCGATCTTCGCGAATCCTACCGGCTTGTACGCCCGCTGGAAGCTGCGCTCGTGGAGCTTGAACTCCTTCCAGCCCTCCCAGTCGACCTTGACCGGGCAGCGCAGGCAGTCACGATCCGTAGTGGCGGGGTTGTCGGACTCGGGAAGGACGAGGAACACGGCGCCCGTGGCCTTTTGGCTATGGATCCACAGGTCCAGGCAGCCGTACTTGCTCCAATCGTGAGGGATGCTGTAGCTGAAGATGTACCGCGCGGCCGCATCGGTATCCCACTTGCCCGACTGCGCGCCCTGCTTGACTATCTCCGCATCGGCTACCAACCGCGGCTTCCCCTGCTCCGGCCAGGCGATCCAACGCGACAGATCGCCCTGCATGTCATCGACCACAAGCGTCCCGGCAGGCATAGCCGGTCCCCCGGGCGGCTGGACACCCGGCTGTTGCTCCGTAGCCGCAGGAGGAGCAGGGGCCGCCGGAGGCTTCGCTCCCGCCGCGGGAGCATCGGGCAGGCCAAGCCGTTTCAGCGCATCCCGGGCATCCTGGGCGAACTTGGAGTCAGGAGCAACGCGGACCACCTCGTAGAGGTGCTTCGCACCTTCCACTCCCTGGCCTCGACCGATCAGCACCCACGCCAGCACATAGTGAGCCTCGGCGTTGGCGGGTGCCGACGCGAGGGCCTGCTCGAGGAGCTTCTGGGCGTCCTCGAGTCGCCCATCCTGCTTGAGCTGCCTGGCCTGCACGATCAGAGCTGCGACGTCGGTATCTGCCACGACCCACGGTCCCGCCCCCAGGGCTGCAAGGACCACAGCCATGCTCAGAACAGTGCCACGCCTCATGACACTCCCTCCTATCGCCCAGGCTGCGCACGCATGGCGCCAGTCTGCCTCACAACCACTGCCTGTTCGGCACGATGTGCCACAGAGCCCCGCCCGTGTCAACGTCACCGCGAGAAGCTTGCAGCCACCCGCGCCAGGTATTCCCGCTTGATAATATGCTTCGCCGCATCTTCGCGTTATACTCTAGCCGATTCCAGGGAGGTTTTGCCCATGTCCGCCTCGTCCGATCATGCCTACAAGTACCGCGTCGCTTTCGGCGCCTGGATCAATGACATGCGCCTCACTCCGCTTCCCCTCGAGGACTGGCCCGCCCCAGTTCTCGATGACGACACCGTCGCCGGCATCACCCGCGCCCTCGACGTCCAGTCCGCCGCCGGTTTCACTCACCTCGACGTGTGGGGCCTCTTCGCCACCTTCGGCTGGCCCACCGATCTCACCAGCGCCGTCGACGACGGCCGCCGCAAGCGCATCCATCGCATCCTCCAGGCCGCCCGCGATCGTGGCATGACCCTCTCCTACGGCATGGGCGTGTATAGCTGGGGCTACGACAAGATCCTCGACGCCGACCCCGCCGTCCGCGGCAAGCTGGCCGACGGCTCGCCCCATCCCCACGCGATGTGCGATGCCAACCCCAAGTCCTTCGAGTACGTCACCCGCATCCTCGACTTCGTCCTCGGCGAGTTCGACTTCGGCGCCGTCCACCTCGAATCCTGCGACCTCGGCTGCTGCCAGTGTCCCGAGTGCGCAGGCGGCAAAGGCATGGTCGACTACAACTGCCGCCTCAACGAGAAGACCGCCGATTACATCAAGTCGCGCTGGCCCGAGAAGACCGTCTACGTCATCACCATCAGTTGGATCCCGATCTTCACCACCTTCTCGCAGGCCGAACTCGACCGCGTCGTACAGTTGGGCGACCACATCGACTGCCTCTTCGACCAGGGGCACACCGGCTATCAGGTCGCGCCCGAGGACCGCGCCGGCTTCCTCTCGCGGCTCAAGTGCGCCTACGGGACCTCCGGCGGCCGGTGGCTCTATCCCGACGCCCGCTGGGACCGCGGGTCGTACTTCGTCCCCTTCCCGCGCTACGCGGCCGAGACGATTCGCCGCGAGTTCGATGAGGGCATCCGCGCGTCGATGTTCTACCAGGGGCCGATGTCCAACCCGGGCGTCGAGGTCAACGTCTCGGTCGCCGGGCGCGTCCTCGCCGACACCCGCCGCCATGCCGACGACGCCCTCGCCGAGGTCCTCGAGGTCCTCTACAAGCCGGTGAATCAGGACGCCCGCGCCCGCCTGCTCTCCATCTTCGAGCGCGGCGAGGAGGCCTTCTTTGGCCAGTGGGACAACGAGCGTTTCGTGAAGGACTGGGGCCGGCCGATGCCCGGCGAGTTCCACCTCTCGCAGCTCTTTGGCACCGAGCCCGGCGCGGCGCACTATCTGCTGGACCCCTTCCTCGATGCGGCGGGACGCAAGGCCTGCAAGGCGGAGCTCATCTCGATCCTCGAGGACATCCCCAAGCTCGCGGGACAGTGCGAGGACGACGGCCGCCTGGAGAAGATCGAGCGCGGGGCGATCATGACCATCAACCTCATCAACACGATCTCCGTCCTCAAGGGCGAGTCCTGACGCGTCGCCAGATTCCCGCTCCACAATCGCTGTGGTCTTGATGACCGTCGGGAGGCGCTTGCGGTGCGCTTCACAGCAGTACTTCTGATGGCAGGCGCCATAGTGTTCGCAGGTTCCTCTTGCTCCCTCGTGAGGCCGTTCGTCCGGCTGCGCGAGAACTCGGCCGGCGCGCAGCCCGGCCGTGTCTTGCACGGCGCTGGCTTTCTCAGGGAGACGGTCTTCCTTTCCGACTCCCGGCTCCGCAGCGTAAACGACCTTCGGTGGGGCAACCATCTCTCCTTGGGTGGACCGAAGCTTTGCGTCGTCGACTCGCACGGTGCTCTATTCGCTGACGGCAAGGGCTCGGTCCTTTCGTACGTGCCGTTCCCGGGCACCTACTTCAAACCGAGCATCGTCGAGGTGCCCGGTCGAGAGGACTGCGAATTCCTCAGCCACGGCGAACTGATTGCCCGTCCTGCTCTTCTCGGGCATGACGGCAGGGTCCTCTGGACCTACGGAGGGTTTCTGCCGCGTGTAGGGGATACGGCCGCCGGTGACATCGATGGCGATGGTCAAAACGAATTCGTCGTCGGCTCTGCAGGTGGGGGCGGGGTTCATCTCCTCGACGCCCGAGGCAGGACGCGCTGGGACAAGCCAGACCAGGGCGTGTGGCAGGTCGCGATCGCCGACGTCGGCGGCACTGGTCACCGCCAGATCATCCATACCGACGCCGAGGGCAAAATAGTCCTACGCGACCGCAACGGGCGGGTCCAGTCCCGCGCGTGGGGGCCCGTCAGGCTGAGGCACTTCGCCCTCTGCCGGTGGCCTGACAGACGTTCGCCGGTGAGAGTGATCACGGCCCGGCAGGGCGCGCTTTGGGTCTTGGACGGAGAGGCCGCCCTCGTGGCCACACTGCCCGCCCCCGACAACTCTCAGTGGCGCCTTCAGGCAACCCTGGTCAAGCTGAAGCCCGGGAAGGGCGACTTCTTCGCTGTCTACGTGGCAGGCCCTTACAGCGGGTCGATGCTGTACGTCTACGATCCGGCGCGAGAGCTGGTCTACCAGGAGGTCTTTTCACGCCTCTACGGCGCGATAGCGGCGATGCCCTCTGGCAAGGGCGACACCGAGACCCTCCTGCTCGCCGCCACCGGCAAGGTTTGGCGCTACGACCTCGCCGCACGCTAGGCCATACCTTGGCTTGGCTTGCGGAGGGGCCGAATCAGTGAGGACGCGCCGAGGCGCGTCCTCATGAATCCGGCCCTGCTTTTCGTTCTTCCTTCCCTCAAAAATCGATCGTCTTGAACGTCGGCAGGTACTCCCGGTTGACCTCGAACATGTCCTTGGTCATCGACCGGATTTCCTCCAGCGACAGCACCGCCGCCGTCAGCGGGTCGTAGCACAGCGAGTGGAAGACCATCCGCGCGTCCCCGGTGAGACACCCGTTCACGGCCATCTCTTCGTTGTTCGCGCTGATGTTCACGAGCGCCGCGCACTGGGGCGGCAGCGGCCCCACGTGCACCGGGTTGAACCCGCGCCGGTCGGTGAAGATCGGCACCTCGACGCAGCACCCCACCGGCAGATTGTCGATCAGCCCGTAGTTGCGCACATTCCCGTTGAACTGGAAGTACGCCCCATCGCCGCACACCGCGTTGATGATCGACGCCGCATACTCGAGCCCGCGGTTGAGGTCGATCGGCTCATTCTTCGCCAGGAATTCCTGTGTCTCAGCCCGCCAGGTATCGTCGCGCTTGAGGTACTCGTCAAGGATGTAGCCATACACGCCCGGGTTCCAGCCGGTCCCGTGCGTGCACCACTTTTCGATGAGGTCCGGGCGCTTGCGGAACCAGGCGACATACTCCGAGTTATGCCCGCTGGATTCGGTCACGTAGTAGCCGAGCTGCTTGAACATCTCGTTGCGCACGAGTTCCTCATTCCAGATCTCGGGCTTCTCGATCGCCTGGCGGAGGAGCGGATAGGCATCCTCCCCGTTCCACTTGAACTCGATGTAGAACGACTGGTGGTTGATGCCGGCGGAGACGTAGGTCACCTCATCCATCGGCGCGCCGATCCAGTGGGCGAGCATGTGCGCCGTCCCCTGCACGGAGTGGCAGAGGCCGGTGCTGCGGATCTTGGTCTCGCTCTGGATGGCGCGGCAGAGCATCGCCATGGGGTTGGTGTAGTTGAGGAAGATCGCGTTGGGGCATAGCTCTTCCATGTCGCGGCAGATGCTGACCATGATGGGGATGGTCCGCAGGGCGCGGAAGACGCCGGCCGGGCCGCGGGTATCGCCGACGTTGATGTCGACGCCGTACTTCTTGGGGATCTCGATGTCGTGGCGCCACACGGAGGTCGGCGCGGCGAGGATGGTGCAGAGGACGGCATCGGCGCCATCGAGGGCCTGGCGGCGATCGAGAGTAGCCTCGACCTTAGCGGGATACTTGCCCGCATCGACGATGCGCTGGACGGAGGTCTTCGCGAACTCGAGGCGCTCGGGATCGATGTCCATGAGGCACAGCGTGGCATCGGCCAAGGCTGGGAAGGTAAGGATATCGCGAACGAGACCGCGAGTGAAACCGAGACTGCCTGCACCAATGAAAGTAATCTTCTTCGGCATTGAACCGCCCTCCTGAGAATGACAGCAGCGCTAGGCGTGCAACCGGCACACGAATCTACCACACAATTCCCCTTCGACGTATCAAGGAACTGTAGCCGCGGGCTTCTAGCCTAAGCGGCCCGAAGGGACGCAGGGGGTGGCATGCTGTGGC
>PMZA01000438.1 GCA_003170595.1 Armatimonadota bacterium | reverse complement strand
GGCCCCTGCGGGGTGTGGGGCAGAGCCCTACGGTCTCGCTTTTCCGGTCTTGCTTTTCTGCACTTCGGCATGTAGCCTTTTCTGCATGTCCGCCATCACCGATTCGACGGCCATCGGCAGCTTCGATCTTTCCTCCGCGACGCGCGCCCTGCGCGAGGTCATCCTTCGCGACGCGTGCTTCTATCACGAGCGCAACGTCCTCGTCGCGGAGTCGATGCGTCTCACGGAATCCGAGCCGAAGCCCATCCGTGTGGCGAAGGCCGTGGCGCATCTTCTGGCGGGCATGCCCATAGCGATTCGCCGGGGCGAGATACTGGTTGGCGTGCATCCGAGCGGCCAGCCCGACGAGGCGGCGCAGCGCGCGATCGCCGAGGCGAACGAGTATCTGGGGAGTCAGAACTACTGGGTGCCGGCGTCGGAGGGGCACATGGCGCCCGATTATCCGACGGTCTTGGCGGAGGGATTGGGAGCGATACGTCGCCGCGTGGATGAGCTTTCCACGGCGCTCGATCCCACCGACCCGGCGACCCCCGACGCCCGGATCTTCTACGGGTCAGCGGCCATCTCGCTCGACGGTCTGAGGGCCTTGATCCGCCGCTACGCCTACCTCGCGCGTACGATGGCAGCGGAAGAACCCGACCCCGTCTGGCGTGCCGAGCTGTTGAAGTCCGCCGCCGTCTGCGATCGTATCGCGACCGAGCCCGCCCGCACCTTCCGCGAGGCGATCCAGCTCGCGTGGTTCCTGTGGATGTCGATCGCGCTCGAGGCCTCGGGTGGGCATCACTGCTTCGGCCCGGGCCGGGTGGATCAGTACCTCTATCCTTATTACCGCGCCGACCGCGACGCCGGCCTGCTGCCCGACGCCGAATTCGAGGCCCTCGTCGACCAGTTGTTCCTCAAGTCCAACGAGTTCGAGGGCTTCGGGATGAGCGCGGTGATCATGGTCGTCGGCGGGCGCAGAGCCGACGGCTCGGACGCGACGAACGACCTCTCCTTCGCGATGCTCGAGGCCTCCGATCGCACGCGCACCTACTTCCCCGGCCTCGACGTTTCCTGGCACGCGGACATCGACCCGGCCTTCATGACCCGCGCCGTCGCCCTCCTTCGCAATGGCAACGGCCAGCCCGCCTTCTTCAACTCCGACGTCATCGTCCGCGGTCTCGTGCGCCGCGGCATACCCTTCGAGCACGCGGTCGATCATCTGCCCAGCACTTGCACCGAGACCTCGATCATGGGCCGCAGCAACCCTTGCGTGGCCTGGCCATACTGCAATCTCCCGATGGACCTTCTCTTCGCCTTATACGGCGAAGCCCCGCCCGGCCATCCTGCCTCCTCGATGGACGGCCGCCCGAGGACCGCGGTCCCGCACACCTTCGCCGAGCTGAAGTCCGCCTACCTCGCCCACCTCGAACACGAGTGCAAGCTCGCGGTCGCCGAGGGCCGCCACGGCCAGTCCGAGTCGGCGAAGCATCGCCCGTTCCCGCTGCTCTCGTGCCTGTTGCAGGACTGCCTCGCCCGCGGCACCGACATCTCTCGCGGCGGCGCGCTCTACAATTTCCAGCAGCCCGAAGCGGTCGGCACGTCCAACGTCGTCGACGGCCTCGCCGCGGTGAAAGTCCTCGTCGATGATGAGGCCCGCTTCACCCTCGACGACTTTCGCGCCGCGATCGCCGCCGATTTCGAGGGCCACGACGACCTCCTCCGCGCGATCGCAAGCTGCCCCAAGTACGGCAACGACGACGCGTGGATCAACGACCTTTTCGCCGAGTGTGCCGGCGCGTGGTGCACCTTCCTCGAGGCGGAGACGAACTTCTACGGCGGCCAGGTCCTTCCCGGCTTCCTCGGCTGGACCGTGTGGATCGACTTCGGCCGCGCCACACCGGCCACGCCTGACGGCCGCCGCGCAGGCCTGCCGCTGGCCAATTCCCTCGCCCCGTGCACCGGCGTCTCGGTCAAGGGCGTCCCGTCCATGGTCCTCTCGGCCACGGGTTTCGATCACAGCCGCGGCCTCGGGGGCATTGCCTACAACGTCCGCTTTTCCTCAGCCGCCCTCGCCTCCGAGGAGGGCCCCGACCGCCTCCGCGGTCTGATCGAAGCGGCCTTCGATCTCGGCCTCTATCAGTTGCAGGTCAACGTCGTCTCCTCCGAGGTTCTCCGCCGCGCGAAGTTATCGCCTGATAACTACCGCGACCTCTTCGTCCGCATCGGCGGCTACCTCGTCCCCTTCATCCTTCTCCCGGGCGACGCCCAGGACGATGTCATCGCCCGCACCGAGTTGGAGCTTTAGTCCCGTGGCCGACGCCGACCTTCGCGCCACCCCCGGCCTCCTTTTCGCGGTGGATCAGACCGCGATCCACGACGGCCCGGGCCTGCGCATGACTGTCTACCTGAAGGGCTGTCCCCTCGGCTGCCTCTGGTGTCACAGCCCCGAGTCCATCGGTTTCGGCCCCGAGGTCGTCTGGTATTCCCAGCGCTGCGTCGCCTGCGGAGCCTGCGTCGATGCCTGCCCGGAGGGCCTGCGCTCCATGGACGCCGTGACTTCCTGCGACCGCACGCGCTGCCGCCTCTGCGGAGCCTGCGTCGACGTCTGCCGCGCCCGCGCGCTTGAGGTGAAGGGCTGTCTCACGACCGCCGGCGAGGTCGCCGACGAAGTCGTTCGCCTCACGCCTTTCTTCCGTCGCAGCGGCGGCGGCCTTACTCTCACCGGCGGCGAGCCGACCGCGCAGCCCGAGTTCTCGCACGCCATTCTCACCCTTTGCCGCGCCGCCTCGATCCACACTGTCGTTGAGACGACGGGCTTCTGCGCCTGGCAGATCCTCGAACGCCTCGCCACGGTGACCGACCTCTTTCTCTACGACCTCAAGCACGCCGACCCGGACGCCCACCTCCGCTTCTGCGGCGTCCCCCTCGCCCCGATCGTGGAGAACCTCGCGCGGCTGACATCGTCGGGCGCCGACGTCATCATCCGCGTCCCCTTGATCCCCGGCTGCAACGACGCGCCGGAAGTCATCGCGGCCCTTGGCCGCCTGGCCCTTGAGTGTGGCGCGACGAAGCTCAGCCTGCTGCCTTTCAACCCGGCGACGGGGGGCAAGTACTCGTGGCTCCAGCGCCCGAATCCCCTCCCTTCCGCCACCAAGCAGTCCCCCTCG
>PMZA01000138.1 GCA_003170595.1 Armatimonadota bacterium | reverse complement strand
ACATCGGGCTGGGCGGCCAGCCGAGCGAAGGTCTTGTCCGCCCACTTGGGGTCCTTGGCCGAAAACGCCGCCCGGCGGGCGTCCAGGGCGGCCACAATGCCGCCTCCCGGCGCCTCCGTGCCGTCGGGGGTCTTGGCGGCCGACCCCGGCAAACCGAGCCAAAAGGCCCCCAGCGAGGCGACCAAGGTGCCGACATAGAGCGGGTAGGCCTCTGGCGTCTTCCGGCGCTTGTAGAGGGCAAATCCGCTGGCGACGGCCCCGATCAGACCGCCCCAGAGCAGGATCGGCTGTGCCGCCCGGTAGGCCTCGTAGGCGTCCAGCCCCTGCTTGATCACGACCGCCAGCCGCTCCCGGTTGGCCTGGATCGCGTCAGAAGGGAGTGAACTCAGGCGTGGGACCGGGATCTTGCTCGTCAGCTGCGACAGGTTCAGGGGCATCGGTCGTCTTCCGCGGTAGCACCAGGGGCAACTCGTCCTTGCCGAAGGTGAACAGGCATGGGAGGTACTGGCTGCTGATGCGCTTCGCAGCCTTCGGGGGGTGCCGCTGCCGGGTCTGTTTGCCACCGGCCGGCGAGGCCATGGCGCCGTAGAGCGGCTCGGGAAGCCACTCGCGCCAGGGGGTGATATTGCGGAAGTGGATCCGCATGGCGGCGTACATCGCCGGCGCGCGGTCCAAGAGGGTGGTGCAGACGTTGATCAGCCCGCGCGGGGCGATGCTGACCAGCACGTCGACCGGGTCTTCGTTGGGCGAGCAGATGACGAGGTTGCAGCTGGCTGGTGGCGGGGTACCGATGTTGACACGCCTGTCCCGTATCATGATCGGCGGCTCGAGCAGGTAGACCCGTTGTACGTCCGGCCAGCGGAGGACGTCAGCGGCGAGGACCTCAGCCTGGGGTCCGATGCACGCGACGGTGTTCTTCTGCGCCGCGGACAGGTGCAGCATCGGCAGGAGGGCGCAGGCCTCCACCAGGCGCGATGCGTCCATGGGGCCTCAGGCCTTGATGACAGTGGGGCCGGACGACTTCTTCCGCGTGGCGAGCCAGTACCCGACGCCCCCGAGGGCCAGGACGATGGCGGCCATGCGCCGGACGAGGCTGCCCAGGTCCCACAGCCGGTACTTGGCGATGGCCAGCGTGATCAGCGCCGCCGTGAACAGGAAGGAGACCACGCTCCACCGGCTGTAGGTGGTCGTGCCCGTCCACAGCGGCAGCGCGAAGTCCAGGAGAAAGACGACGGTTTCGACGGCCAGGTAGCCCGCCAGCACGTAGATGATCTGTACTCGCGCCGTGCCGCCCAACGTCCGCACCTTGTGCCACAGCAGATGGTTCAGGTACACCAGCACCGGCACGACCCACACCAGCAGCATCAGCAGCGGCCAGCCGAACTTGACCAGCGGCGTCTCGGGGGTGACCTCCAGGTCGCGGATGAGCGCGGGGGTCGCGGCCACGCTGGCGAAGACCAGGCACGATCCGTACAGCATGAGCCGCCGGCGCGGGGGCGCGTAGTTCAGCCGTTCCGGGAAGACCCATACGAAATCGACCAGCGTCGCCACCCAGAAGGGCGCCACGAAGTGCAACGCCCGCAGAAGGACGATCACCTCATCCCGGTCGGTGCTTGCCATCGCCATGAAGGTGAGGAACACCCACAGCGCCATCGTGAAGGAGTTGACCGCGAAGAGCCGGTTG
Source organism: Armatimonadota bacterium (assembly GCA_003170595.1). Lineage (GTDB taxonomy): Bacteria > Armatimonadota > Zipacnadia > Zipacnadales > FEN-943 > FEN-943. Next base: position 27,227 of record PMZA01000138.1, on the reverse strand, counting down.
GCCGGCCGCTCAGGCGCGCGCAGGTAGGCTACCAGCCCCAGACAGGCTGCTATGCATGCCGTCGCCACCAGCGCCCCGTGGTTCAGATCAATGGATCCCGTCTTCGTTCCTCCCTACGCAAAGTCCGGGTCGAATCTGCGCAGCAGCATGGCCGAATGCGCGCCACCGTAGCTATGCCCGTTGATGGCCGCCACGTCCACTCGCGCCCGGCGCGCGCGGCCGGGAACGTAGTCCAGGTCGCAGGCCGGGTCTGGCGTCTCCAGGTTGAGGGTCGGCGGTATGATGTCTTCCGCGATCGCCATGCACACCGCCGCCACCTGCATCCCACCGGCCGCCGCGAAGGGCTGGCCGGTCACCGGCTTGATCGAACTCACCGCGATCTTGTACGCGTGGTCACCCAGGGCGAGCTTGAGCGCCCTCGTGTCGGCCTCGTCGTACTGCTTGCTGCCGATGCCGTGCGAGCACACGTAGTCGATGTCGGTCGGTCCTATCCGCGCGTCGGCCATCGCCACCCGCAGGGCCTGCGCCAGCTCCTCGCCGGTCGGCAGGGCGATGACCATGTGGTGAGCCTCACACGCGTGCGCCGTGGACAGGACCTCGGCGTAGATGTGGGCGCCGCGGTCCATCGCATGCCGCGCCGTCTCGACGACCATGGCGCTGCCCCCCTCCCCGAGCACCAGGCCGTCACGGTTCAGGTCGTAGGGCTTGCAGGACTTGGTTGGTCCATCCTTGCACGGCGAAAGTACGCCAAGCTTGCACAGCAGGAAGAAAGGTATCGGCCCCACCGGAGCTTCGCTCCCGCCGGCAACCATGACCTTGGCCGCGCCGCTTCTGAGGACATCCATCGCCTGCGACACGGAGACGATGGAGGTCACGCAGCCCGTCGAGTTCGTCAGCGACGGGCCCTTCAGCCCGAACTCGATCGAGACGTGGCTTGTCGTTGCGTGGGCCGGCATCTCGACGACCGCGGTGGCGTCCATTGCCCGGTAGCTTTCCTGGTGGGCGGTGTGGAAGGTCAGGTCGACAACGCTTCCCAGGCCCGAGGCGCCGCTGCCGAAGGCCGCCCCCATCAAGTACGGATCGGTCCCGCTGCTCAGCACGCCCGAGTCCTCAACGGCTTCCCTGGCGGCGGCGATGGCGTAGTGAACGAAGCGCCCCTCGCGCTGGGCGTCCTTGGCGCCCACATAGTCCCGCGGGTCGAAGTTGGGCACCTCGCCGGCGACCTGGCACTTATACCCGCTGGCGTCGAAGCTCTCGATGTACCGCAGTCCCGACACGCCGTCGCGGACCGATTCCCAGAAGGGCTTCATGCCGACCCCACAGCACGAGACCACGCCCAGGCCGGTTATGACGACCCGCTTGTCCAGGGAACGTGTGCTCTTCAGCTTGCCCTTGGTCAACATCGACTGCCACCTCTCGGCAACCTCGGTTGCCGATTTACCACGTATACAGGGCCTGCACTTGATGAGTGTCGGAGGCGCCGAGGATGGAGCCGACGACCTCGTTGTTCCAGTTGTTCATGAAGGCATACTCGACGTCCCAGTGACCNNTCGTTAAGACCAGCGCGCAAGGCGAGGCCCTGGGGCCAGCGGTACTCGGTGCCGAGATGCCAGCCGTGAAGGCCGGCCTTGATGTCGCCGGCCTGGGTCACGGCATCCTGCCACTCAGCCGCGACGAGCCACTCGGGCGTGATATGACGCGTACCGCCGATGGCCAGAAGGTCGGTGTGGAAGACCTGCTCGACGCTGGTCATGGGCATGAAGGCGAGGCCCGTGCCAGTCACGTCCTCGAGCATGTAGTCGTAGACAAGGCCCCAGTAATCGCCGGGGGCGGGCTGATAGGTGATGCCCGCGCGGGCGCCGATGCTCGGCTTGGCTTCGAGGTCCATGAGCGGAACGCCGTTGGGCAAGGTGGCTTTGAAGCTGATCTTGTACCACGGCGCCAGGCCGATGCCGGCCGTCCATCGTTTGGCCAGGCGACGGCCGTAGTGGACCGCGAAATCGTCCTCGGAAACATCGACCGCGGCGCCACCGACTGACCCGCCGATGCTGCGCAGGCGGAACAGGGTAAACTCCAGGCCGCTCTCGTTCGGGTGGATCGGGGTGACGGCCCACAGATGATAGCTATCGACGTCCATGCCGCTGTCGAAGCTGGTATCTGTCCAGCGCAGGCCGACGGCGTCCTCAGTCTGGGTGGCGGCGAAGGCCGGGTTGCCTGAGCCGCGATCCCCTACGCAGGATATCTCCCCGCCCATGCCAAACTCGCGTGTCGTCGTGGCCGTGGCAAGGCCGAAAGGATGTGACAAAGCGTAGCTCTGGAGCCCGAACTGACACAGAGCCCTTGGAGCAAGACTGAGGAAGACTAGGCCAATTGCTGCCACAATCAGTGTGCCCAACCGAGGGTGCCGCATGCTGTAGCTACCTCCAGCCTGACTTAGCCTGCGGTCCGCGTCACGACCAGGACACACACGGCGGCACCTGGCATGATACCACCGATCGGGCCAGCTACCCCGATCTGTGACGTAAGTATAGCATCGGGCGGGATTTTTGTCTCAAGCGAAAGTCAAGCTCCCCACTGTCGACAGGAGACGTACCACTTGCCGGCGGGCATCACCAGCGTCCCCACGTAGCCCCTCACCTTTGGCAGATCCCACGACTGCCAGCCGACCTCGTCGGCGGGGTCGACGCCGCCCGCCAGGTAGTGAGCCATGCCGAGGCCGGTCGCCTTGGCGAGAGCTTCACGGGCGGTCCATTCCTCGAGGAAGGCCTCCTGGCGGATGGACTTCGGGGCGTCGAGAAGGCGGGCGATCAGGTCGGGCGGGAGAAGGCTTGCCTCGATCTGCGCATCGTCGAAATCGGGACGCGGGGCTTCGATGTCGATGCCGACTTCCGCGCCGAGAGCGAAGGCGTAGGCCGCCGCGGCGCCCGAATGGGAGACGTTGAAGCAGAGGTCGAGGCCGGGCGGAAGATCGGCCAGGCGTGGCTTGCCGTGGTCGTCGGCGGTGAAGCGAATCTGCTCGGGCGGCGTGCCCGTATGGTTGCAGCACAACTCGCGGAGGATGCCGCGGGCGGCGACGAAACGCCGGCGATCGGCCTCGAAGCGAAGGCGGTCGGCGCGGTCGAGTTCATCCGGTGAGAGGTAGGCCGTCAGGTCCTTTATCCGCTCGCGCGGGACGTCAAGCCACGACAGCCAGACGTGGATGTCGTCGGGTGCTAGCGCGAAAGGATCATCGTCTTCGCGGTTGGACATCGGTGGTCTCCAAAGGCACAAGCGCGGCGCGGGATAGACGTGGGTTCACAGAGCGAACCCCAAGCCCTACAGCAAGCCGCCCCCGGTCTGTCATCCTGAGGAAGACAACGTCCTGCGTTGCCGACGAAGGATCTCCTTTTGGCTTGTCGGGTCCTAGAGCAGCCGTGTGCCACCATCGACAAAAGGAGATCCTTCAGGCGACGAAAACTGTCGCCCTCAGGATGACAGCTTGAGAGTCGGGCGTCGGCCGAGACCAAGAGCAGCGCGCTGCCTAGACTCCGAACCATTGCAGAAAGAGCCAGGCAACCTTCTTGCCGAGAGGGTACAGGAGCTTCTGCATGTCCGGGGTGTCCATGTTCTCCTTGGTGACGACCGCGACGCCCGTGTCCAGGCGGGTCGGGATCTTCTCGCCCTTGATGGCCTTGAGCGCCATCAAGACGCCCTCGTGCCCCATCTTGAAGGGGTCCTGCACGACGAGGGCCTGGGCGACGCCGGCCTTCAGCGCCTCGATCTCGGGGTCGGAGGCGTCGAAGCCCACGAGCTTGACCTTGCCGATGAGGTTGCGCTGCTTGAGAACGTTGGCCGCGCCGACGACGGCGGGCTCGTTCGCGCCGAAGATGCCGGCGAGGTCGGGCACGGAGGTCAGCATGTCCTCGGTCTTCTGCATGGCCACCGAGGCGTCGCTCTGGGAGTAGAGGGTGCTGGCGATCTTGATGCCCGGGTACTTGGCGATGGCGTCGGTGAAGCCCTTCTCGCGCATGTCGGAGGTGGCCGCGCCCTTGATGAAGGGGATCACGCCGACCTTGCCCTTCTTGCCGATCAGTTCGGCGAGTTTATCGCCGCCGAGGCCGGCGCCCTTGATGTTGTCGGTGGCGACGAAGCAGAGGGCGTCGTCGGTGCTGATGCCCGAGTCGATGGTGATGACGGGGATGCCGGCCTTGCGGGCCTTCTGCACCGTGGGCACGAGGGCCTTGGCGTCGCAGGCGGCCATGACGATCGCGCTGACCTTCTGGGTGATGAAGTCCTCGATGATGGTGATCTGCCCGGTGACGTCGGTTTCCTCGGCGGGGCCGTTCCAGAGGATCTGCGCGCCGGACTCCTTACCCGCGGCTTCGGCGCCGGCCTGGACGGTCTTCCAGAAGACGTGGGCGGTTCCCTTGGGGACGACCGCGATCTTGAGGCCGGAAGCAGTCGCGGCCGGAGCCTTGGCGCCGGGGCCGGTGGGGGCGGAAGGCCCTTCCGCCGGTGGCGGCTTGGGGCAACCCGTGAGGAAAGCGACAAGCACAAGCAGGGCCAAAGCCACGACGGCATAGCTGGTCTTCATCTGCACCGACCTCCCGAAAGTCTGTTCGTCGGCGGCTAACGTCCGCGCCGCTTCTGTAGGAGACAGAAGCGGCTCCTACCTACCTCGCCGCTTCTGTCTCAGATGGTCCCACAGGACCGCGATGATGATGATCGCGCCGATCAGGATCTGCTGCCACGACGGCGCGACCCCCAAGAGATTGCACCCGTTGCGCAGGACCGCCATCACGAAGGCGCCGATGAGCGTGCCCGCCACCGACCCCTGCCCTCCCATGAGGCTCGCGCCGCCAATGACCGCCGCGGCGATGGCATTGAGTTCGTAGAGGTTGCCGCCCGTCGGCTGGCCGATGTTGGTGCGGGCGGCTTCCATGACCCCACCGAGGCCCGCGAGAGCGCCGCAGACTACGAACAAGAGCGTCATGTAGAGCCCGACGTTGACGCCCGATAGGCGCGTGGCCTCAACGTTCGAACCCATCGCGTAAGCGTATCGCCCGAGGCGCGTGCGGGTCAAGACAACGTGCGCCAGGATGGCCACGACGACCATCACCAACACGAGCAGGGGCACCTTGTCGAAGACGCGGTAGGGGCCGAGGGCAGTGAAAGTCGGCGGCAGACCTGAGATGGTCACGTCCTTCGCGAGGACCAGGGCGAGACCGCGGGCGATGCCCATCACGCCGAGGGTCACGATGAAGGACGGGAGCTTAGCGCGCGTGACGAGGAGGCCGTTGAAGAGGCCCCAGAGCAGGCCCATGCACACGCCGGCCCCGATGGCCACGGGGACCGCGTAGCCGGCCTTCATCAGCAGCGCTGCCGTCACGCCCGTGAGCGCGACCATGGAGCCGACCGAGAGGTCGATGCCTGCGGCGACGATGACGAAGGTCTCGCCGATGGCGATGACCGCGATGACCGAGATCTGCACGGCGATGTTGGTGAGGTTGTCCGGGGTGAAGAAGGCGGGGCTGCGGAGGCTGAAGAAGAGCGCCAGCGCGACGAGGAAGCCCAGCGGGGCCAGGCGATCGAGAGCCTGACGCCAGCCGCCACCGCGAAGGGCGCTGCGGTCGGCGCCCAGGTCGGTGCGGGGTGAGGAGTGCTTGTCGCGTGGTTTGTCCGCGCTCATGTGTGCTCCCGAAGATCAACCCAGGGCGGCGAGTTCGAGGATGCGCTCCTGGGTGGCGTCGTCGTGGGATACCTCGCCCGTCACCCGCCCGCGGCAGAGGACCAGGATGCGGTCCGAGATCGCCATCAGCTCGGGCAGGTAGGACGAGATGAGGATGATGCCCGCGCCCTGGCGGGCAAGCTGTTCGATGAGGGCGTAGACCTCGGCCTTGGCGGCGATGTCGATGCCTTGGGTGGGCTCGTCGAAGATGAAGATGCGAGCCTCGGTGAGCAGCCACTTGGCGACGACGACCTTCTGCTGATTGCCGCCGGAGAGATTGCGGGCAAGCTGCTCGACACTGCTGGCGCGGACGTCCACGCGCTCGACGAGTTCCTCGGCGACCTCGCGCTCTCTGCCGAGTTGAAGAAGTCCGCCGCGTACGACGGAGAGCAGGTTGGCGAGAGTGATGTTCGCGCGGAGGGGCAGGCCGAGGGCGAGGCCGTCGCGCTTGCGGTCCTCGGTGAGGAGGGCAAGGCCCGCGGCGATGGCATCCTTGGGCGAGCGGATCTTGACCTCTTCGCCCTCGAGGAAGACGCGGCCGGCGGCGCGGGCGTCTGCGCCGAAGATGGCCCGCGCGACCTCGGTGCGTCCGGCGCCCATGAGCCCGCCGAGGCCGAGGACTTCGCCGTGGCGGAGGGTGAAGCTGACATCGCGGAGGACGGGCGGGCGGCTGAGACCCTCGACGCGGAGGACCTCCGGGCCGATCATCGCCTCGCGCGTGGGGTAGACCTGCTTGATCTCGCGGCCGACCATGAGGCGGACAAGCTGGGTCACGTTGGCCTCGGCAACTGGCATGCCCGCCACGCGGCGGCCATCGCGTAGGACGGTCACACGATCGCCAATCGCGAGGACTTCCTCGAGGCGGTGGGAGATGTAGGCGAGGCCGACGCCGTCCTTGCGGAGGGCGCGGATGATGTCGAAGAGACGCTCGGCCTCGGCCTCCGACAGCGAGGCGGTCGGCTCGTCCATGACCAGGAAGCGCGCGTGCCGGGAGAGGGCCTTGGCGATCTCGACCATCTGCTGCTGGGCGATGCCGAGGTCGGCCACGCGCTGGCGTGAGGCGACGCCGGCATCGAGGCGGTCGAGATATTCCTGGGCTTCGGCGTGGAGGCGATGGAAGTCGACGAAGCCGGCGGTCATCGGCTCGCGGCCGAGGAAGACATTCTCGCCGGCGGTGAGGTGCGGGGCGAGGCAAAGCTCCTGGTAGATCATGCCGATGCCGAGGCGTGCGGCGGCGGTCGGGCTGCCGATGTGTACCGGGCGATCGTCGATGCGGATCTCGCCGGCGTCGGCGGCCTGGGCGCCACTGAGGATTTTCATCAGCGTCGACTTGCCCGCGCCATTCTCGCCGACGAGAGCGTGGACTTCGCCGCCGAAGAGGTCGAAGCTCACGCCCTCCAGCGCGAGGACGCCGGGGAAGCGCTTGGTGATGCCGATCATCTCAAGATGGGCACGGCCGTTCATCGAACACTCCTATTCCGCGTGCGGGGCGATGTCCCTGCGCACCTCCGGTGCGCGCGGACGATGCGGTCCGCGCGAGAGGAGGGACAGGGCGGCCGGGGAATACCGGAGGCGATATGACTGCCTCCCTCCTGCGAGCTTCGCTTTGCGCCGTCATCGCCGCCCTCGCGGCGTCACTGCCCGCCCATGCCGCGTTCTTCGAGGCGAAGATCGGCATGCTCGACGGTGCCGTCAGCCTATCCGACGGCGTGATCTTCTACCTCCGCGTGCTCGATGCCGAGGGGAAGGTCATCGCGACGCTGCTCGAGAAGCCCGTCGCCGGCGAGCACGGGTTCTGGGTCATCCGGCGCGATCTCAGCAAGTTCGGCGGGCAGGATGTGCGCCTTCAGCTTGAGGTATCGGCTGGTCCGGCGGGCCAGCCAAACTCGGACTGGGCGGTGTGGTACCACCCGGTCGTCAAGAGCGCGGATGGGGCGGTCCTCCTCGATCTGAGGAAGTCGCTCGGAGATGCTGAGGTGGGCTACATCCTCGCCGGGAAGGAGACCGTCGTGGGCAAGGGCGTGCAGTACGATGTCCACGGCCAGTTCGCCCACGGCCTCTGCGTGTGGTGCGGGGAGAAGCTACCCGCCCAGCACGAGACGGTCAAGGAGAGCGTCTTCACCATCGACGGGCGATCGGTCCTCACCGACGTCCTCTTCACGCACCCGACGTCGGTGGGCTTCGTCGCCAACGCCTTCGTGCGCTATGCCATCAAGCTTCCGCAGGGGGAAGAAGCCGTGCCGGATGAAGAGATCAAGGAAGTAGTGCCGAAGGGCTTTCGCGGCGTGGCCGAGGACATCCATGTTCTGCCCGCCCCGGAGAGGATCGCCGCGGTCGGGGATGGGCATGCGCCGGCCGTCGACCTCGTCGCGATCGCGCGGTGGGCGATGCAGTACCTCATCAATAACCCCTGCAAGGAGCGCGGGTACGAGACGCGGTTCGGGATCATGCCGCTGCAATGCCCGCCCTACGCGGGGCCAGCCGACTTTGACCCCGTCGCCGTAGGCGATACCGAGAACCGGATGGACTGGGAGTTCATCCACATGCGCGAGATGACCGGCAGCCGCGAAGGCCGCGAGGTCGAGGCCGCGATCTGGAAGCGCATCCTCGGCTACGTGCGCGACGACGGGCTGTCGTGGCTGCCGCCCTACTGCCTCTTCCCCGGCGCCGACAAGACGCAGACCTGCGCGATGAACTGGACGACCGGCGAGACCATCGTCAGCCTCGTCGAACGCTGGCGGCTCGATGGGGATAAGGAGAAGCTGAGGCTCGCCGGGAAGATGGTGCGCGGGCTGACGAAGCTCGCCACCTGGGACACCGGGCGGGCGTATTACGAGGGCGGGCTCGACGGATGGATCAGCAACGGGAAGTGGCTGGGGACCAACTGCTGCGAGCAATACCCGAGCATCCTCGAGCCCGTTGTCCGGTACTACGAGGCGAGCGGCGATCCTGACGCGCTGGCGTTCGCGCGGGCCTTCGCCGATGGGCAGATCGCCGATCTGCAGTCGAAGATCGGGCCGTGCCGGATCATGCCAGATGGCAGCTTCGGCGGATGGAACAGCCATCTGCACATGCGCCCCGTCCTCGGCGTGGCGCACCTCGGCGCTATCCTCCACGACGCGCGGTACCTCGACTGGGCGAAGAAGGTCTACGAGTACTTGCGGTCGATGGGCACCGACTGGGGCTGGTTCCCCGAGAGCCCCATCGCGACGCATCCATACTCCGAGACGTGCAACGAGGCCGATATGGTCGACGTCGCGTTGTGGCTGGCGAGGGGCGGCTTCCCCGAATACTGGGACCACGTCGACCGGTACGTGCGCAACTACTCCGTCGCCGCGCAATGGTTCGTCGAGCCCGACTACGAGGCCCTCTATCGCGAGGTGCAGAAGGCCAATCCCGCGGGCGTCGAGGAAGGCATCAAGCTGATGCGGCGGTACCAGGGCGGCTTCTACTCTTGCCTGACGCCGAACGGCAAGGCCTGGGCGCGCGTGCACGACGGGATGAGCATGATGGGCTGCTGCCCGCCGGAGGGCATGCGCACGCTCTACACCGCGTGGAACAACGAGGTGCTCGAGACGCCGCGCGGGGTTGAGGTCAACCTGTACTTCGATGTGGACCGCCCGGCGGCGAAGGTCGTGTCGTACCTGCCGCGCGAGGGACGCATGACGGTCGTCGCGAAGAAGGCGGCGGACTTCTACCTGCGCCCGCCGTCGTGGGCATCGCGGAAGGATGTGAAGGCGTACGTGGACGGCAAGGCGGTCGAGGTCGTGTGGGCGGGCGACCACATCAAGTTCGTCGCCGTGCAGCCGAAGCAGGAACTCACGATGACGTACCCGCTCATCGACTTCCGCCAGCACCTGACCGTCGCGGGGCAGGAGATGACGTATCACTGGCTCGGCAACACGGTCATGGGCGTCGAGCCGCAGGGGATCCTGCCGATCTTCACGCAGGTGCCGCGGCCGCTGCCGAAGCTGCCCGGTTGAGATCGAGGAGGCCGTTGACTTGTCCGCATCAGCCCAGCCCGAAGGGAAGAAGATTGTCACCCTCAACATCCACCTCGCGAGGTGGCCGTGGGCCTTCGTGCAGGGCGACCCGCCCGCCATCCACAACCTCGACGAGGCCATCGCCAAGGTCCACCGCTTCTGCCACGAGATCCATCGAGTCCCCGTGACATGGCTCGCGACGTGGTCGGCGGTGGAGGAATACGCCGACACCCTCGCGGGCTTCCATCGCGAATATGGCGATGAGGTCGCGATCATGGAGGGCTACATCGCGACCAACGCTGTGATGGGCGGCGAGGCCGAGAAGTACCAGGGATGGGTCGAGGCGGCAGGCCTCACGCGCCCCGGCAGCTTTCACTCGCGAGAGCCCGAGCTAAGGTCGGGCCGCGGCTTCCACGACATGCCCGCCGACGAGCAGCAGGTCGCCCTCGAATACCTGAAGGGCTACTTCGACAAAGCGATCGGTCAGAACACGCGCGCCCTCGCCACGCCGCATGTCAACCACGACACCGTGCGGGCGATGAAGGCCGTGGGGCTTGACGTGCTGTGGGGATATTGCTGGGACTACTTCTGCGAGGGGATCAACAACAAGGGCAGCCTCTTCCACCCCTTCTACATCAGCGAGGTCAACCACAACGCGCCCGTGCAGGAGCCTGATGGGAACGATGTGCTCGCGCTCCACTGGGGCACCTTCTCGCCGGTGATCGGCCATAGCGTCGAGACCCACTCGCGCGGGGGCCAGCCGGGGTACTGCCTCAACGCCCTCGAGCTTGCCAACCGCAGCGAAGGGCACGACAAGTTCGACTTCCACCGCAAGGTCATCGCCGAGTGGGCATCGCAGGCCGCGCACAATCCCTACGTGCACATCCCCATCCAGCTAGAGGGCGTGTGGCTCGATGAGGGCGACGTCGGGGGCGAGTGGTACGACCAGTACCCGAGCTTCAATCCGGCGAATACCGAGGTCTTCTACGCGGAGGTCGAGACGGCGCTTAGCCTCGGGGCCGAGCCGATGACCATGGGCGGCTTCGCGGATTGGCATCGCACGAACATCGGCGATACGCCGCCGATGACCTACTACTCAGAGGACTTCCTACCCGATCTCCGCAGCAAGGGGAAGGACCAGGCGTACCAGCCGATGGTCGTCTGCGGGGACAAGACGCACCAGTACTATTTCCTCAAATCGCACGGCTTCAACTACGTGCGGAAATACCGCTACGTCCCGCCCGCCGACGGGGCGACAATCGCGACCGAATACCCCTTCGACGTCGAGCCGCGCGTCTTCCTCGACATCAAGCGGTTCATGAACGTGCGCGCGGGGATCAGCCTCTCGCCCGAGGGCGCGAGCTATGAGCTTGCCGACTTCACGCTGACCGCCTATGAGGACGACCCAGACTACGCGGCGATCCTGTGGGAGGCGAACCTGCCGTCGTACGTGGGAGACGCGGATATCGCGACAGGGGGTGCGGTGACGGGTTTTCGTACCGTGCGCGATCGCAATGTGGCGATCCTCTTCGCCGACCTCAAGCAGGGCGGCAACCCGATGGTCTTCCGCTCGGACTTGCCGGGCGAGCATATCAAGATCGTGCGCAGCGACAGGGTTGGGCGGCGATGGGAAGTGTGGATCGAGAACGATGCCGAGGAGGCGCGGCTGCACAGCTTCAGCGCGATGACAGAGCCGGGGCTGCGGATCGGCGGGTGGTGGTGGGACGGAAGATATAGCCGCACGATCTATCGCTACGGTTGGGGCGGATACGACCGCTTCAGCGGCGGCATCAGCTTCGCCTGCTTCTATCCCGTGACCATGAAGATCAACCACGGGCTGACGCGAGTCAGCTTCGAGTTGCTGTAGTATCCTGTCGTCTGCATCACCGCAACCCATGCCTTTCGGAGGAGCCCTCGACCCATGAGCGCAGAGAAGCGAAACCTGAAGAACATCACCGTCCACATGATCGGCAATGCCCACATCGATCCCGTCTGGCAGTGGCGCTGGGAGGAGGGCCGCCAGGAGGTCCTCGACACCTGCCACGCCGCCCTTGATCGCGTCAAGGACACGCCCGGCTTCATCTTCTGCCAGAGCGCGGCCGTGACCTACGAGTGGATCGAGCAGGAGGACCCCGAACTCTTCGCCGAGATCAAGCAGGCGATCGTCGACGGGCACTGGTGCATCGTCAACGGCTGGTGGCTGCAGCCCGACTGCAACATCCCCTCGGGCGAGTCGCTAGTGCGGCAGGGCCTCCTCGGGCAGAGCTACTTCCTCAGCCGCTTCGGCGTCGCCGCGAAGACCGGGTGGAACGTGGACACCTTCGGCCACGCGTGGCAGATCCCGCAGATCCTCGCCGGGCAGGGCATGGACGGGTACTGTTTCTTCCGCCCGGGCACGCATGAGAAGCAACTGCCGACGCTGTTCTGGTGGGAGGCGCCCGATGGCACGCGCGTCCTCGCCGCGAACATGCCCGGCCACTACGGCACCTGGGGCGATGAGCTTGAGGGTCGCATCCGTGAGGCCGCCGAGCTTGCGCCTCCGGGCCTGACCGATACGATGAACTTCTACGGCGTGGGCAATCATGGCGGAGGGCCGACGATCGAGAACCTCGCCAGCATCAAGCGCGTCGACCGCTCGCGCACGGGACCGCACACGATCCTGAGCACGCCCGATGCCTTCTTCGCGAAGGTGCGCAACGCCGCCGAGTTTCCCGTCGTCGCCGAGGAGCTTCAGTACCACGCGCGGGGATGCTATACGGCCGTCTCGGCGATCAAGCAGCACAACCGGCGGGCGGAAAACCTCCTCCTCGCGGCCGAGAAGATGTCTGTGCTCGCCAACCGCCTGCTGGGCGTCGAGTACGTCGGCAAGGTCTTCGAGTGCGCGTGGAAGCGCGTCCTCTTCAACCAGTTCCACGACATCATGGCGGGGACCAGCATCCGCCCGGCTTGCGACGATGCGATCGGCGAGTATGAGGAAGCCGAGATGCTGGCTGAGCGCGCGATCATGAACGCGCAGACGCGGGTCTCGGCGCAGATCGACTGCGCGGGCGAGGGCCGGGCCATCATCGTCTACAACATGCTCTCGTGGCGGCGGACCGAGGTCGTCGCGACCGAGGTCTGCTGGTACAACCACGACGACCGGGTCCACATCGTCGACGATCGCGGCAAGCCCGTGCCGTGCCAGATCGTCCACACCAACATCAGTGGTCGCGGGACGACCATCCGCGTCGTCTTCCTCGCCGACGTGCTGGCCTGCGGGTACCGGACGTATCGCATGGTGCAGGGCGTCGGGCCGGCTCAGCCCAGCGATTTCCAGGCCGGGCCGTACTTCGTCGAGAGCCCCTTCTACCGCCTCGAGTTTGACCTCGAGACCGGGCATCTCGCGAGCCTGTTCGACAAGCGCGCGGGGCGCGATCTCCTCGCTGCGCCGGCGAATGTGCCGCTCGTCATCGACGACCCGTCGGACACGTGGAGCCACGACATCCTCAGCTTCCGCGATGTCATCGACGCCTTCCAGGCGACGCACCTCGAGGTCGTCGAGGTCGGTCCCGTGCGGGCGCGAGTCATCCTTCAGATGCAGGCCGGCGAGTCGAAGCTCGTGCAGGACATCCGCCTCTACCGCGACGTCCCGCGCATCGACATCGAATGCACCATCGACTATCACGGCGAGCACGAGATGCTCAAGATCGCCTTCCCGACGACCGTGGCCGATCCGGTCGCGACCGGCGAGGGACCCTACGGCTTCGCCGTGCGCGAGGCCAATGGGAATGAGGAGCCGGCGCAGAAGTGGTGCGACGTCAGCGGGAAGTTCGCCGACGGCAGCGTGGGTGGCCTGGCGATCCTCAACGACGCGAAGTACGGCTACGACTGCCTCGGCGGCGAGCTTCGGCTGAGCGTCCTGCGCACGCCGATCTACTGCTTCCACGACCCGGCGCAGGTCGATCCGCGGCTGCGCTACGAGTTCACCGACCAGGGGCTGCAGCGCTTCACCTACTCGCTCCTGCCGCATAGCGGCGATTGGCGCGAGGGCGACGTCGTCCGCCAGGCGCAGCAGCTCAACCAGCCGTGCATCGTCCGCGAAGAGCCTGCCCACACGGGCAAGCTGAAGCCGGTGTTCTCGATGGCGGAGATCGACGCGGACAACGTCATCGTCGAGGTCGTCAAGCAGTCGGAGTGCGGGTGCGGAGTGGTCGTGCGCGCGTACGAGATCCACGGCGTGCAGACGAAGGCGAAGCTGACGCTCAGGCTTCCCGCCGCAAAGAGCGTGGAGTTATCGTTCCGCCCGTACGAGATCAAGACGGTCCTCTTCACCGATGGTAAGATCGTCGAGACGGACATGCTTGAGCGGCCGTTGTAGGGCGGGCATTCATGCCCGCCGCGTCGATTAGCTCGGAGGTGGCGCAGATGCTTTTCCCTGAGGGCTTCTTCTACGGCACGGCGACCGCGTCGTACCAGATCGAGGGCGCGGCCCGTGAGGACGGCAAGGGCCTGTCCGTGTGGGACATGTTCTGCCGCAAGGGCCGCACCGTCTGGCAGGGGCAGAGCGGCGACGTCGCGTGCGATCACTACCATCGCTACCTCGACGACATCGCGATCATGAAGGAGATCGGGATCAACGCTTACCGGTTCTCGATCTCATGGCCGCGCGTCATGCCTGGGGGCACGGGCACGGTGAACGAGGCCGGCCTGGCGTTCTACGATCGCCTCGTCGATGCGCTGCTCGAGGCCGGCATCAAGCCCTTCTGCACGCTGTTTCACTGGGACTATCCGTACGAGCTTTACTGCCGCGGCGGGTGGCTCAACCCCGCTAGCTCCGACTGGTTCGCCGACTACGCGCGGGTCATCGTCGATCGCCTGGGCGATCGCGTGGGGCATTGGATGACGCTCAACGAGCCGCAATGCTTCGTGCTGCTAGGGCACCAAACCGGCATGCATGCGCCGGGGGATAAGCTCGGCCTCACCGAGGTCCTGCGGGCGATGCACAACGCGCTCCTCGCCCATGGCAAGGCGGCGCAGGTCATCCGCGCGTCGTCGAAGTCGGCACAGATAGGCGCGGCGCCGGTGGGCGCGGTGAAGATGCCGGCGGGCGATGCGCCTCAGAATGTCGAGGCCGCGCGGGCGTCGATGTTCGCGGTCAATGGGCAGGACACGTGGGCCAATGCGTTGTGGATGGACCCGATGATCCTCGGCAAGTACCCCGACGATGCCTTCGCGAACTTCGGCGATGCGATGCCCGCGATCCACGACGGCGACATGGAGACCATCGCCCAGCCGCTCGACTTCTTCGGCGTCAACACCTACAGCGGCGGGTACGTCGCCGAGGGCGTGGATGGGAAGCCGGTGGACCTGCCCTTCCCCGCGGGCTATCCGATCACGGCGTACAAGTGGTGGGTGACGCCCGAGGCGCTGTACTGGGGCCCGAAGTTCTTCCACGAGCGCTACAAGCTGCCGGTCATCATCACGGAGAACGGCATGTCGAACGTTGACTGGGTGGCGATGGACGGGGGCGTGCATGACCCGCAGCGCATCGACTATCTGCGCCAGCACATGCTGCAGTTCGCGCGGGCGGGACGGGACGGCGTGGACATCCGCGGCTACTTCGTGTGGACGCTGATGGACAACTTCGAGTGGGCGGAAGGGTTCAAGGAACGGTTCGGGATGGTGCATACGGACTTCGTGACGCAGGCGCGGACGATGAAGGATTCGGCGCTCTGGTACAAGGACGTCATCGCGACGAAGGGCGATGCGTTGGGCGGAGAATAGCACTTTGGTCTTTCCTTCTTTGCTTGCTGTAGGGCGCGGGTTTATCCCGCGCCTTGGGTGTTCCGGCATCGTGCTTGCTGTAGGGCGGGGCTTTATGCCCCGCCGGCTTTTCCATCTCTTCACAAGGACTTGCCGGTGGCAGACGAGCATTGGCAACGTGACCACCTGCATCGGCTCGGTCTGGTGTTCGACCGCCAGCCGATGTACTTCGTGACCGCATGTACGGCCGATCGCCGGCCGGTGCTGGCTTGCGAGGAACTTGCCGGAAGGCTCGTCGTCTGCCTGCGCAACGCTGCGGATGCGACGGGCTGGTGGGTGGGCCGCTACGTAGTGATGCCGGACCACGTGCACTTCTTCTGCGCACCGTACGTCGAGGCCAGGGGCCTCAGCGCCCTCATGAAGCAGTTCAAGGGCGCGATGACCGCCGAGGCGCGGGCAGCAGGACACCACGGCCGCTTGTGGCAGCCTGAGTTTTTTGATCACCTGCTCCGATCGGACGAGAGCTATCACGCCAAATGGCTGTATGTGCGGGAGAACCCGGTGCGTGACGGCCTATGCGCGACGGCCGAGGAACGGCCGTACCAGGGGGACCTCAGCCCAAGAGAGGGCTGACTCCCCGCAGGCGCGGCGGGGCGTAAAGCCCCGCCCTATAGCAAGCCTCTAGGATGCCGCGTATCGCAGCATGTTGAGCAGCAGGCGGGTGGCGGCGGGATGGGTGGCGAGGCTGTCGCGCACGAGCAGCGTGTTCAGAACGATGCGCCCCTCGCCGACCTCATGCACCGCGACCTGCAGCCCCGACTGGTACCCCTGCGACGCCTTGATCGACCCGGCCACCGCCTCGGCCGGCGCGTCCTGGCCGACAAACACCCCGTTGCCGATGATCTCGCGGTAGAACGTGTAGTCCAGCACCCCGACCGGCAGGCCCTCGAAGATCGCGTGCGGCTTGGCCCACTCGTCCCACAGGTACAGCCAGCCTCCCATCCCCGCGAGCGCGCCCTTGTTCGCGAGAGGCAACCGGGCAACCGGATCCTCGCCCTCCGCAAAGACTTCGGGCGACGCGAACACCGCCGTCGCGCCGCGCTGGATGTGCTCGACTAACGACTGCCAGTCACCGGCCTCGCGGCCGACGAGGATGACCTCGCGATCGTCCTGTTGCGCCGCATCGAACGCCCGCGTCTTCACATCGCGATCCCCCAGCCACTGCGCGAGCACCTCATCCTCGCCCCAGAGCACGACCTCGCCCTCGACCGCGGGCAGATCCTTCAGATCGCCGACGTAAAACTCCGTCTCACCGCCAGCCGCGGCCGCATTCTTCTCGAAGGTCGCGAGGAATCGGTAGCGTCCCGACGGTCCGTCGATGACCACGTCCTCAGCGAAGACCGGCATCGCGAAGGGCGGCTCCGCGCCGCCCTCACGCTCGGGGATCTTCACCGTCACGCGGCGGTCGAGGACGCGCTCGTTGCTCGGTCCCATCACCATCAGCCGCAGCGGATAGTCGCCTGGGCGAAGCATGTCCTCGTCGGCGAGCACGGCCTCGAGCCGCACCGTCGCCCCGCGCCACACGTTCACCGGCTCGGCGAAGAGGCAGAGCCTCAGCGGCGCGAAGCCCTCGAATACCGCATCCACCGTCCCAGGCTTCAGCTCACGGAAGGTCGTGAACAGCCCCTCTGCGGTCCAGCCCTGATCGACAGTCCCTGTCAGGCTGTGGCCGATGAGGTTGGGGTTCGCGCGCAGAGCGTTGAGGCCGCGCAGCCTCTCGCCGCCCATCCGCGCGATCGTCTGCGCAAAGTAGTCGTCCGGTGTCGCGAAGCCCTCATCCATCCGCCAACGTTCCCAGTCGACGAGGAACTGGTCGAGGAAGCCCTTGTATAGCTGCGCATCGCCGGCCTCCATATGCCCGATCTGCTCGTACCACCGCACGACGCGCGAAAGGTTGACCGCGCTGCCGATGCCATACTCCGTGACGAGGAGATGCTTATCGCCGCCGACAGTGCGGAGCATGCGGATCACGTCGGCGGTGTGCGGGACGGGCGGGTAGATATGGGCATCGCCGACGCCCACGCAGTAGGCCCAGTCGGCGAAGTGCGTCGGCGGGGCGCCGGGCGCCTCATCGCCGAGGACGAACTGAAACTCCGTCTCGCCAGGATTGGCGAGCGAACCGAAGTCGATACGGCAGTCGAACCGCCCGCTGTCGAGCAGGACGAGGCGCGTGTCATCGAGTTCGCGCAGCTTCGGCAGATAGGCCGCGGCATGCTGGAAGACCGGGCCGTCGGCAGTCTCGTTGAGGAGGCCCCAGATGACCACGCTCGGGTGATTACGGTCGCGGCGGATCATGCCCTCGAAGCTTTCGTCATACCGCTCGGCCATGTGCGGCGAGGCCTCGAGGCACCAGGAGGCGTAGGGCTCCTCGTAGACCATGAGCCCGATCTCGTCGCAGAGATCAAGCTGATTGCGCCACGGCACTCCCGCAATCCACCGGATCGCGTTGAAGCCCATCACCTTCACATTGAGCAGATCGCGTCGCAGCCAGTCGGGATCAACAGGCATGATCTGCCCAATCGGACAGCAGTTCCCCGTGTGCGAGCAGCGCAGGAAGATGCGGCGCCCGTTGAGGCGGAGGTAACCGTTCTCGAAGCGGAAATCGCGAAAACCGCAGCGTGACGAAGTCTCGTCGGCGGAGGTCGTCGCGGCCGATGCGGCCGCAACGATGCGCGCGGTCACTCGGTAGAGATAGGGGTCGTTCAACTCCCAGAGGCGATGGTCGTCGATGTGAAGGACAGCTTCGACGACCGTCTCGCCGGGCGGGAGATTGCAGTCGATAAACGAGGCGACGAGGGTCTCGCCTTGCGCCGCCGGTGCGGCGGAAAGACTGAGGCGCGCAGAGGTCTCCTCTCCCGCGTTGACGACCGTGACCTGCACGCCGATGTCGCCCGTCTGCCAATCGGGCCGCAGCCAGAGGTCGGTGATGCGCACCGCCGGTGCGACGAGAAGCTCGACGGAGTCGACGATGCCGCCGTGATCGACGTCATTGCCCGCCGTGCAGTTGATGGTCTGGTTGCGATGCGGCGTCTCGTTGAGGACGATGCCGTCGATGGGCTCGTGGACCGGGTTGACCACGCGCACGGCGAGGTGGTTGAGATCGCCGCGGAGGATCGCGTCGGTGACGTCGAGGACGAACATGCTCTCGCCGCCCTCGTGGGTGCCGACGTGCGTGCCGTTGAGCCACACGTCGGCCTTGTAGTCGACCATCCAGAAGCGGAGGAGGTAGTGGCCGCCGGGGTGCGGGTTTGGCGGGGCCAGGAACGTGCGCCAGTACCAGACG
The DNA here is from genome assembly GCA_003170595.1 of Armatimonadota bacterium. Taxonomy (GTDB): domain Bacteria; phylum Armatimonadota; class Zipacnadia; order Zipacnadales; family FEN-943; genus FEN-943. The sequence goes on along the minus strand of PMZA01000138.1, from coordinate 8,452 downwards.
AGGCCGTGATAGCCGGGGAAGGCGCCCTCGATGATCCACGGGACGCGGGTGGGGCGGGACTCGGGCATGGGCTCGAGGAACCACTTGTCGTCGCGGCCGACGTCCTTCGGGTCGATGTCCAGCAACCAGCAATCGCCATCGAGCGAGATGATGGTGCTCAGCGTCTCGTTCATATTCGTCCCCCTGCCCGGAATGATCGGCGGCCAGCCTTCGCGGCGATGGCGGGGGGACCTTTACGCAGAAGGGAGGAGCGGCGCACAATCGTGTCTCACCCGAAGGTGACGGCAATGTACCGGATAAGCGCCAGAAAACTGAAGAAGAGCAAGAAGAAGGCGGCAACCGTCCTCCGTAGATTGATGGCGGCCAAGACGGTCCTTGTCACGCGCCATGGCCTGACGGTTGCTGTGCTGACAGCCGTGACCGGGGATGACGTGGAGGACTGGCTGATCGCCCACAATCCGAAGTTGCTGCGCGAGCTTGACGACGCCTATTCCCGGTGCATCGCGGGCGAGGGCATCCCGCTCGAGGATGTCATGTGCGAACTCCTCGATCGCTCTCCGCGCGAGAAGCCCAACGAAGGAGTCTCCAGCCCGGACTAGCCCGGCGCGCCTCACACGCCCGTATGGGTCTTCGGCGTCAGAGCAACTCCCCGCCCACAAGGAGATGCATTGGCAACCACGCGATCTCCTCCGGCGTGACCTTCCTCGATATCCAAGCAGCTCCATCATCCCCCCAGACAGCCTCGAAGCTCGCGGGGACCCCAAGCCAAGCGTTCAGATCAGGGAACATGCCCTCCAGCAGGGCGTCGACCGCGGGCCGCAGTCTGGCAGGAAAGTGCCTGACGACCGCATCTCTTGCCGTCAACAGAGCTTCCAACATCCTGCCCTCTTCGGGCCAGTTGCCAGAGTTGTCCTTCACGAACGCCTCGAACGCTGCCACCGAGGGGTATCTACCGTCCCCGACCGACGATAGGTATTCGAGTACTTCCGATAGGAGATGAGGGCTCAACGATGTCAGGTGTTTCACGCACGAATGGATCTCCTCCCATCTTCTGTCGAGTTCGCGGTACGCCAGTGGGGCGAAGATCTCGAGGGTCCTGAAGGCGAGCCACGTAGGGAATTCGCTATCTCTGAGTGTCTCGCCCTGAGCCACCTTGAGGCCGTTGACAAGGGTCTTGAAGGCGCGCAGAGACGTGACGAACGGCATCAGGCCCAGAAGGATGATCTGGCGCAGCCGATCCGCCTTGGCGTCTTCCTGGGTTGACGTCCCGGCCTCCCAGAGGTTGGCCTTCTGGGACACCAGATCTCTGACCGCGCTCCGGAGCGAAGCCATCGGCGGGGGCAGGGCGCTCACCCGTGCCTGGAACATCTTCTGCAGGTAGCTGTCGGCCTGGTGCTCGTCGCCGAAGTGCTTGGCCAGTGCACGGGTCGTTGCTGAGGGGTCGATCGCGAGAACGTATGTCGTGTAGGGGAGCTGCCCGACGGCGCGGATCGCTCGGAAAACACCGAGGACCTCGTCTGGCTGGAGGCGGTCGAGATCGTCGACAAGAACTACGAGTCTGCGGCCCGCTCCGCCCCAAGTGCAGAGCTCGTTGCAGAGATACCGGTGGGCTTCCGCAATGCTGACGGTCTCACCCTTTGCGGCGGACTCAAGGGCGTCCGCCGACGAGCCAGAGAGGGGCCGTGCGATGGCTGCGAAGGCTGTGAGGAACTTGTCCAGGCCGCCCGCAATAGCCTTCATCGCCGGGTTCTCGTCCTCTGCCAGCTGCGCGCCGATTTCCGTGAAGAGCACGGAGACAATGTCCCCGGGCCTCTCGTACCACCAAGGGTTCAGCCACACAACGGTTGGGTTGATTCCCTGCTTGGCCGCGTCGTCTGGGGCCGCGGCCCCAGACGACCCGGCCAGATAGCATGCGATGAAGTTCAGCAGCGTAGTCTTGCCCGTGCCCCACTCGCCGCAGACCCCGACGACGTAACTGTCGGGCGTCGGATCCTGGCGAATGTTGTCGGCGATTTGCCGGGCTAGATCCTTTGCGCCCAGCTCGTCCTGGTCCAGATCGGTCTTCGCCTCGTCGGACAACAGCCACCCCAACGGCTTCTTCGCCGGTTCTTGAGCCATGGCCATGCCTCCTGTCAGCTCTCGGTCGTCGCTAACGGCGGTCAGTAGTGAAACGGTTTCCCCTGCTCCTCCATCAGCTTCAGCCCGAGGTAGCCAACGATCGACGTCGCCAGCGAGCCGTTGCCCTCCGATCGCATCGCATGCCCGCCCTCCCGCGCCAGGAAGTCTTCCCACTTCGCCTCTGTCACCCACTTGCGGTTCAGCCCGTCCAGCGTCGCCTGGAATTCCTTGTCCGGCCCGATCGTCGACAGGTACTCCGTCAGCTCCCAGTACAGGTACGGCCCGACCCAGAATTCCGTCGGCAATTCATACTTCACGCCCTTGATGTAGCAGCGGTCGGTCACGTAATGGTAGCCGAGCTTTGTCGCCTCAGCGGCCAGGGCCGCGTCCTGCTTGAGGCCCAGCTTGTCCGCCACCGCGTACCAACCGAAGGTCGCCTCGCAGATGTACATGTTGCCCAGGAAGGTGTGGCAGCCGCCCTCCACCGTGTCGCCGCACTGGAAGTCGAACCACCCGTCGTGCGGCTTCATCTTGTCGTAGTAGGCCCACTCGGTCGTGTCGCGCAGGACATCGATGTATTCGCGCGGCACCTTCTGGCCCATCACCGCCATCGCGTAGGCGTAGTAGGCGATGCCCGACAGCCCGCGCCCGACGTAGACATCGCACTGCCGTCCCTCCTGCCAGAAGCGGGTCTTCTTCATCGCCGCGCCGGTGCCGGAGAAGCCGTAGTGATAGAGGACGTGGTTCCACTGGTCGAGCGGGCCGACGGACTCGCGCACGATGAAGTCGGCCACCGGGCGGGCCTTGGCCATGAGCTGCTCGCAGTACTCCTTGTTGATGCCCATCCGCCACCAGTAGAGGACCGTGCGCGCCAGCGGGCGGAGGAGCTCGCCCATCTGGTTCGTGTCGCGGCAGTCGAAGTTGGTAGGCGATCCCTTGGCGCCGATATATTCGCCGTAGGCATCCATCAGATCGTTGCGCTCGACGACGGAGGTGCCGTCGGGGAGGAACATGCGGTTCACGATGTAGTCCATGCTGTCGCGGAGGAGCCAGTCGGCGAAGTCGGCCCGCTGCTTGTCGCCATAGCGTCGCAGAGCCTCACCGGCGAAGGCCAAGCCGGAAAGGCCGGCCTCGAGGCCCTCGGAATGCTTGGTCGTCCCGCCGGCCCACAGGCTCGTGTAGTCGAGGAACGTTTCGCGCGAGGTCGGGTCGAGCGTGTGCATCGGCGCCGCCGGTGAGCTTACGATCAGCGAGCCGAAGAGCTGGTCGCGGATGAAGTAGGTGAGGCCCAGGCGCATGCTCAGCACGCTGTAGGTCATCGACTCGTCAGGCTTGCGCACGTAGAGATCCTCGGCGCCGACCCAGCCGTCGGTGACTGAACCTTTCGGCCCGACGAGGTCGCAAGTGATCACGTAGTAGCCGGGCAAAGAGGCGATCTTCGCGAGCGGAGCCTTGAGCTTCCACTCGGTCACCGTGCCGGGTGGAGCAGCGCCGGGCACGGGCGTCGTGGCGGTAGCGATCTTGCCGCTGAAGAGTTCGTGGCCGCGCCAGGCGAGATGGTAGTCATCCCCGATCGCGCACTTCGCCTTCGGATGGAGGACGAGGCGGGCGTCGATGTCGGGCGTGCCCTGATCGACCATGACGAAGCGCTCGCGCTCGCCGATGAACAGCTCGAGGCCACACTTGTCGGGGTCGAGGGCGTCCATGCCGCGCTGGTGCTTGACCAGCTCGAAGCCGTCGACGACGAAGTGGAGCTTGTCGCCGTCGTGGAAGTCGCCCTCGTCGATGAAGAAGTGCAGCTTCGTCACGTTACCGAGGTTGGGGATGCCGGAGAGGTCGTAGGCGGCCTGCTTCCACTCGCCCCACTTGAGGCCGGGGATGGGCGAGTTGACGACGCCCTGGTCGCCGGTCCACACGATGAAGCGGAAGACCGGGTTGCCGGTGGGATGGTCCGAGTCGGCCTTGACCCAGAAGCGGATCATGTCGTAGCCGGAGAAGTCGAGCCCCGGCTTGGGCAGGATCTGGAAGGACGGCCAGCCCTTGGGGTAGGGGCCGGGGTGATGCCAGCTGACGTCGACGTTGAAGTGGAGGGCTTTGCTGCCCACGCGTGCGTCGGCGGTGTCGAGCGAGACATGGCCGGAGGGCCCGCCGGAGTTCTCCCACTCGGTCGTCTCGCTGAGATTATCGAGGGACTTGCTGTCGCCGATGACGATGCGCGGCAGGCGAGGTTGAGCGGTCGTGGCCGACAGCAAGCTTGCGCCCAGGGCGAGGGCGAGAAAGACGTTCATGCGGAACACCTCCGGTGCAGATGACGGGCAGGGAATTCGATTTCTGTAGGGCGGGCATTTATGCCCGCCGAGGTTTTCCATGTCCCGCGTGCGGCGGGCATGAATGCCCGCCCTACAGAAGAGCGAAAGCTAAGGACTATCTAGGGCCAGTCGGGGCCGGGTGGGATGCGGCGGCGGCGCATGGGGTCGAGCAGCCGGTCGCCCAGGCACAGATACGCCAGCATCACGCAGAGCATGATGCAGGCGAAGATGAAGCGCGTGGTGTCGTCGGCGAAGAAGCCCTGGAACTGCGGGCTGATGTTGCCCTCGATGATCCCCGCGGCGAAGAACAGCGGCGCCGACGACAGGAACAACGGGAGGGCATCGCGCGCGGCCAGGCGGAGAGCATCGCCGCGCCGCCACTTGCCGGGATTGACCAGCGAGTGCCCCATGAGCAGCCCGCCAGCCCCGGCGATGAAGATGGCCGGCAACTCGAGCGCTCCGTGCGGGGCGACGACCGACACCAGCCTCCCCAGCGCACCGGCGTTGGCGCCGATGGCGAGGAATACCCCGAGCATCATGCCGTTCTCGATAAGCATGATCAGCGTGATCGTCCCCGCGAGGACGCCGCCCGCGAAAGCTCCGAGCGCCACCTTGAGGTTGTGGAGGAAGAGGAAGGTGGATAGCGAGGCGCCGCCGAGGGCTTTGATGTCCTCGCGGTCGGAGAAGTAGTGGCCGGCGGTGTGACCGCTCTTGGCGAACTGCTCGACGACGTCGGAGAAGTTGCCGAGAAGCTGGTGAGCGAGGGCGGGGTCATGGCGCACGCCGAAGTACCCGATCAGCGCCACGGCGACGCTCAGGCCGGTGCTCACGGCGACGTAGGGCCAGCGGCGGCGAAAGGTGGTCGGGACCACGCCGAAGAAGTAAACTAAGAGGCCCAGGCGCCGGCGCGGCTGCACCGCGTAAACCTTCGCGTGGGCACGCACGACGAGGTCGTTGAGATAGTCGCGCACCTGCCGCGGCCAGGCTTCGCTCTGAGATCGCGCGAGGTCGGCCGAGGCGGAACGATAGAGCAGCGCCAGGCGTTCGAGGCCGTCGGGGCCGAGGCTGGCCAGACCGTGGGAATCTATGCGGCGCAGGAATTCGTCCAGCTCATGCCAGCGAGCGCGGCGGCCGGAAAGCTGGGGCGCCTGCGGCTGAGCCGAAGCATCGGATGCGACTTCGTCCGGGGCATCCTCCGGATCGCTGTTGAAGGGGTCCTGATCTGTGGAAGCCGATCGCATGGGTGTTGAGACTCCCGAGCACGTCCAGCTCACCTACGAGCTGGCGGGCTTCGGCTCGCGATTCCTGGCCGCGCTGATGGACCAGATTCTCCAGTGGGCGGCCTTTGCCATCATGATGATAGCACTGGCCGAACTCGCGCAGCTATTCCCGGGCCTCGCCGGCAGCAACAAGGCGCCGGTCATCGCCATCTCCACGGGCAGCACCTTCATCTTCCTGGGCTACTACGTGCTCTTCGAAATGATCTGGAACGGACAGACGCCCGGCAAGCGCGCGGCGGGCATTCGCGTCCTCCGCGACGATGGCACGCCCATCACGATGACCGAGTCGCTCCTGCGCAACCTTATTCGCACGATCGACTTCCTCCCCGTGTGCTATGGCGTCGGGATGATCTTCGTCCTGACGAACGCGCGCAACAAACGGCTGGGCGACATCGCGGCCGGGACCGTGGTGATCAAGGAACGCCTCCCCGAGGAACTGCCCACGCCACCGCCGACTGGTGCGGCTCAGACCGAGCAGATGGCGGCGCTCCTGCCGCTGCTCTTGCGCCTCACGAATCGCGAAGAGGCGGCGGTCGAGCAGTTCATGGAGCGGCGCGATGAGCTTAGCTTTGACGTGCGCGCGCGGCTGGCGGCGAAGTTGGCGCAGACGCTGGAGGCGAAGTTCGAGCAACGTCCGGCCACCCTTCCCCGCGAGCCCGAAGCGATGATCGCGCTGGTGTACCAGGCGATGCTGCTGCGCAGGCATCAGTTGTAGGGGCGTCGTCGAGGCGCAGGTTTGTCGGGCCGCCACTTGGAGGCCGACTCGACGCCGAGGTCGGGCAGAGGGTCGCGCAGGAAAGTGTGCCAGCGCACGCCGCCCGGCCCCATCTCCACCGTAACCGCTCCCCACTGCGACGTCGGCAGGAAGGTTGTACCCAGGTGGGCGAACTCGGCCGCGAATTCGGGGTCGAGCTTGCCGCCCGCGTACGTCTGACCACAGGGCGCCACCGCCACCCTCGGCGCCACCGCTTCGAGGAAGGCCGAGTCGTAGGCACTCGCGCGACCGTGGTGCGGCGCCTGAAAGACCGCGCAGGCCAGCCCCACCGGGAAGGCGCGGCGCAGGACCTCCTGCCCATCGACCTCGAGGTCGGCTGTCAGCAGCGCGCTGGACCCGTTGGCGTCGACGGCCACCACGAGGCAGTTGTTGTTGGTATAGCTGCCTGGCCCCTGAATGTCGTAGGCCTGCGGGTGCACGAACCGCAGCGAGACCTCGCCGATCTGCAGCTGCGCCCCGGCCCGCGCCGTGCTGATAGGTATCTTCGCGCGCCTAACGTTCACCAGGAGCCGGTTCATGCCCGGGCTCTCCCCGTAGGGGCCGACGACGATGGTGCCCGTCGGGATCTCGGCGAGCACCCCGGCGGCGGCGTTGTAGTGGTCAGCGTCGCAGTGCGAGATGACGATGGCGTCCAGTCGCGTGCAGCCGCGCCCGTGGAGGTAGGGGAGGATGACCTCGCGGGCGACGGTCGGGCCGAGGATGTCGGGGTCGCGGCTGCCGGCGTCGAAGAGCGCGAAGTGGCGCGTGGGCGTCTCAACGACGGTGCACAGCCCTTCGCCCACATCCAGCCACGTCACCGTCGGCGTCGTCGCGCGCGGAGGAATCGCGGCCAGGGCGAGGAGCGTCACCAGCGCCGCCAGGCCCGCTGATCCCGCGAGGATCCTCTGCCATCGCCCGCCGTAGCACATCAGCAGGTAGGCCACGACCACCGTCAGATACCAAGTCCCCATGATCGCCGGCGACATCCGCACGTGGTCGAGGTAGGCGAGGGGCAGGCTGGCGCAGAAGCCGTTGATGTGCTCGGCGCCGACTAAGAGACCGCGGCAGCCGGCCATGGGCAAGGCTGCCGTCAGGGGATTGATCAGCGCGAGGGCGGTGCCCACGAGGCCTAGTAGCAGCGTCAGGTCGGCGATGGGTATGACCGCCGCGTTGGCGATGTTGCCCGTGAGCGCCACGCCGTGGAAGTTGGCGGCCAGGAGCGGCGTGCTCATGGCCCAGGCGCCCGCCGTGCCCACGATCGCGAAGACGACCGACCGCACCGTGCCGGGCCAGGTCCGCCGGAACCATACCAGGGGTGAAGGCCTGGGCGTCCCCTGGCCCTTCGTCTGCACCCTCGGCACGGGCCAGTCGCTGAGATCGCCCAGCAGTCGCGTCGCCGCGACCATGCCTATGAGGGCGCTGAAGGTCAACTGGAGGCCCGGCGCAAAAAGGTCCGCAGGCTCCGCCAGCAAGAGGATGGCCCCCACGAAGACGATCGCCGTGGGGAGGTCGTAACGCCGCCCTCCGAAGAGCCCGAGGACCATCACGACCGCCATCACCGTGGCGCGCATGATCGAGGGCTCGCGCCCGCAGAGGATGGCGTAGGCGAAGGTCCCCACGAGCACGAGGACTAGCTGGCTCGGCCTCGCCGCGTGGACCTTGCTGCCGACGCGGCCGGTGAGGGTGAGGAGGAGGATGACGATGACCGTCACCTGCGCGCCGGAGACGACGAGGACGTGGATGGTGCCCGTGCGCCGGTAGAGGGCGATCACATCGTCGGGCAGGTCGTCCAGCGAGGCGCCGTAGGTGATGGCGCCGACGAGGTGGGCATAGCGGCGCGAGTCCTCGCCGACCATGGCAAGCTCGAGCCGCCGGGTGAGGATGTTGCGCCAACGCGCGGCCAGGTCGCTCAGCGCCGGGTGAGGCGCCTGGGAGATGACGCGCACGCTCGTGGGGCGAACGTAGCACCAGATTCCGCGCCGCTCCCAGTC